>JAHJDH010000004.1 GCA_018812625.1 Microcaldota archaeon
ATAAAAAGGGTTTTTGAGAAAGAAAAATCCATGGACGAGTTTAGTGAAGAAGAGAGGAGATTATTAGAGCCATTTGTAACAAACATGGATAAATCCGTGTTCGTCTTAACAAACCTTCCAGAGGTTGTCAAAGGCGCCTTGTTTTCCAGATACAGCAGAAGTGCAAACAGTCTTCGAAAAGTTTTGCTCAAAGAATTCATGCAATCAGAGGAACTTGGAATTGAAGGATTTCAAAGCCTTGGAAGAGATAGCCTTGTCAAAACAAAAAAAGCAGAAGAATTTTACGACAGGATACTTGTTGGTTATGGGGATGATTCTGTTGCCGAACTGGCAGGCGCACATATTGCTCTTGAAGAGATCTCAATAATTGCAACAAAAATTGTTGAAGATGCAAGAATTGGCCTCTCGCCTCTTGAAAAATCAACAAGATATGTTTATTTTGATAAAAAAAGAGAAGATGGCTCTTGGCCATATCTAAAAGAAAAAACTATCATGAAGTCTGAATTTGCAGATATGTACATCAAAACATGTGACTTGTGCTTCCAGACATATTCTGATCTAGTTCCAAAAGTCTCAGAATACATTATGGAAAAAGAGCCAAAGGATGAAGAGACAAGCGATAGGGCATACAGATCAACTGTAAGGGCAAAAACATGCGATATTCTAAGGGGGCTTCTTCCGGCATCAACATTAACAAACATGGGATTCTTCGGAGATGGAAGAGCATATGAGTACCTGATTACAAAAATGTATGGAGATGACCTTTCTGAAATTCGTGATCTTGCGGGCCTTATGCAAGGGGAGCTTGCAAAAGTAATTCCTTCGTTTGTCAAGAGAGCAAACAACAAATATGGAATTGCAATGCAGGATTATCTCAAAAAAGTTAGATCTGACATGGGAGAGATTGCAGACAGATATCCAGGTTCTGGTGGCGAAGAAGGAGTAAAATTGATTGAATACGATAAGGACGCAGAGAGAAAAATCATTATTGCTGCACTTTACCCTTATCTTGAACAATCCATGGAAGAAATTTCTAGAATTGTTGATCAGATGAGCGATGAAGAAAAACAAACAGTAATCAGCAAATACATCAATGAAAGAGGAAACAGAAGACAAAAACCAGGAAGAGGATTTGAGCATGCATACTATACTTTTGATGTAGTTGCAAACTATGGTGCATATCGAGATATTCACAGACATAGAATTTTAACTCAAGAAAGACAGTTGCTAGGACCTCACCTTGGATATAAACTTCCAACAGAACTAGTTGATTCTGGATATCAAAATGAATTTACAAATGTAATGGAAGAAGCAAAGAACACATACGAACAAATCTCAAAAAAATTCAAAAAAGAAGCACAGTATGTTATTCCACTCGCATATAACATCCGCTGGTATATGACATACAACATTAGAGAAGCATACCATTTGCTTGAGCTTCGAAGTGCAATGCAGGGGCATATTGATTATAGGAGGATTGCTCAAAACATGTTTAGAGAAATTAAGAAAGTTCATCCAAACCTCGCTGCTGGAATGAAATACATGGACATGCAAGAGTATGGACTTGAAAGGCTTGAGGCTGAGAAAAAACTTGATAAAAAAATGGAAGAGCTGAACAAAAAATATGGCAAATAAGGTCTACATTACTGGCGCAAGCGGAAGACTTGGCAGAGTGATTCTAAGCAAATGTGATGCAATTCCGATTGTTAGAAAGAAGAGCGGCCTTAAAGATGAGATTCTAAGCGATTTTTCAATAGCAAACTTAGAAAAAATTCTCAAAGATGCAGATGCCATAATCCATCTTGCAGGTTCAAGAGACTTTCTTGACCAGAAAAAAGCATGGGAAGGAAATGTAGAGCTGAGCCGAAAAATTGTAGAGGCATCGCCAAGGACAGCAAAGATTATTTTCAGCAGTTCAATTTCAGTATATGGAAAAAAACTTGCAAGGATTCCGGCAGATGAAAAAACAGAGCTTCACCCGGATACTCCATATGCAAAAACAAAAATAGAAGCAGAAAAACTTGTTGAAAAACATCCAAATCATGCTATTCTCAGAATTGGACCTATTTATGGCCCAGGGTTTGAAGAATACTTCAAGATCCTAAGATTAATTGAAAAGGGGAAAATGAAGATTATAGGAGATGGAAAAAACAGAATCCCATTTGTCCAAGTTGACGATGTTGCAGATGCCATCATAAATTCAATAGAAAAAGGAATTGGAAAATACGTCCTTGTTGGAGAATGCAAAGCTCAAAAAGAAATATTTGAAATTGCGGCAAATGAACTTGGAGTAGAGGCTCCAGCAAAACACACATCAGTTTTCCTTGCAAAGATATTTGCACAATATGAACTTTTCAGATCAACTCATTTTGGAGGAAGTGCAAAATTCATTCCTGAAGATATTGCAGTACTGTCCAGTGATCGTGCATTTAACTGTAGCAAAGCAATGCAAGAAATTGGTTTTTCTCCAATTTCAATAAAAAAAGGCATTTCCCAGATGGTTCAGAGATATAGAAAGCGTATTAAAAGTTAACATGGAGTTCGATTACATGAGACGGGAGATATTAGTAATTCTGCTTATGTGCACACTTGTTAGTGCAGGTTTGGATCAGTCATACATACACATTGTTGATCGCGAAGGAAATTCGGAGATAACCAAAACTATGGACATCTCAGCTTTTATGACGGATTTTGAAGACGGATCAATGGAAAATGTATCAGATCTTTGTTCAATAGATCCAGAGCTTAGGTGCAGTGTTGATGGGAAGGTTATCACAATAACTGAAAGTTTCTCCCCTGGAGAACACTATAATTTCCAAGTAGACTATGGAATTCCGTTTATCACATACACCCTAACACAAAAAAAGATACCAACAGATGTTTTCAGTGTTTCTCTTGATAAGTTACTTCGAAAAGCAGGAGTAATTGAAGGAGGAGTTGAAGGATCTGCAGATGCAATTGATCTTTACAATGAAGAAGAGAATAAGGAAAATGCAGGCTTTCTTCGAAGATTCAAGGTTAACCTTAGTTATCAGATAACTGTGCCAACTACCATTGATGAGGCTCGCGCTGGCAATGTTTCGGGCATTGTGGATGGTTCAACAGCTACTTTTGACATTGTGGATCTTATGGAAGAATCACAGCCAATAGTAATCAAGAACAGCGAATTAAACATGGGATACTTAGTCATAATTGCAGCAGTAATTATTCTTGGAGGATTGGCATATTCATTCTTCAAATCAAAACCAGCTGTAAAAAAGAAGACAAAAAAGACTAAATCAAAGAAATAGACAAAAATGGTGCAATTTCGAAATTTCAATAGGATTATAAAGCGAAATTGACACCTATATTTTCATTTCTTTAGTTATCATCAGAGGTCATATTATGAGTGGTATTGTAGGTTATGGAGCATATGTTCCAGTATACAGGATAAAAAGTGCAGAAATAGCAAAAGTATGGGGAGAAGACACAGTAAGAATCGAAAAAGGCCTTGGAATCAAAGAAAAGGCGGTTGGAGGAGTTGATGAGGACACTTCTACAATATCGGTCGAAGCTGCAAGAAACGCCCTGCTTCGCTCTGGTACTGATCCACAAAAGATAGGAGCACTTTATGTTGGCTCTGAATCGCATCCATATGCAGTTAAGCCAACTGGCACAATTGTTGCCGAGGCAATTGGAGCAACTCCAAATTTGACTGTTGCTGATCTTGAATTTGCATGCAAAGCAGGAACTGCGGCCTTGCAGATCACAATGGGCATGGTGGATTCAAAGATGATCGATTATGGAATGGCAATTGGTGCAGATACTGCTCAGGGAAGGCCAGGAGATGCTTTGGAATACTCTGCAGCATCAGGAGGAGCTGCCTACTTAGTTGGACCAAATTCCGAATCAATTGCAATTATTGAAAGTACATGTTCGTTTACTACAGATACTCCGGACTTTTGGAGAAGGCAACATGCAGAATATCCAACCCATGGAGGAAGATTCACTGGAAAGCCAGCATATTTCAGGCATGTTATTGGAGCAACAAATAGACTGCTTGAAAAAACAGGAACAAAAATCAGCGATTATACGCAGGTAGTATTCCATCAACCAAACGGAAGATTCCCCATTGAAGCTGCAAAAAAGCTTGGAGCAACAACAGAACAGATCAAAACAGGACTCCTAACTCCAGTTATTGGAAATACTTACTCTGGAGCTTCAATGCTTGGACTTTCGGCTGTTCTTGATGAGGCCAAGGCAGGAGATACTATTCTTGTAACTTCTTATGGTTCTGGAGCTGGAAGCGATTCTTTTGCGATCACAGTTACAGACAAAATAGATGAGAGGAGAAATAAGGCTCCTTTGACCAAAGATTATATTGCAAAAACTAAGTACATCGACTATGCTACATATGTAAAATACAGGAAGAAACTAAGACAGTGATTCCAGTAGTGTAGACGTTGAAATACGAAAGAACAGAGCGTTTAAATATCCTTCATATGTATAAATTCATACATATATGAATTGGACATATGGATAGAGTTAGTAATATGAAAAATATTTTCTTGTTAATGTTATTGCTAAGCTCAGTTGCATTTGCAGTTACTGACAGCGAGCTGCATAAGGATATAAAAGTAGATTTGATAAAAACAAGCCCATCAGTCGTTGCAGATGAAACGGAATTCATAGCATATCTTGTGTTTACAAATCAGGGTAATGAGAAACATGACATTTCATTTACAGTTGTAACTTCGAGCCTATTTTCGCACATTGGCCCAGGTACTATTGAATATAGTGAGATAATTTTAGAGCCTGGAGAATCAGTAAATTACGAGATTCTTGTTTATGCAAAAGATCTTGTTCTTGCAGAAAATCCGCTTAAAATTGTGATTAAGCAGAATAATGCAGCTGCAGTAAAAACAGTATTTGTAACTGGAACACTGTAGCATCTTATATTGGAGCAGTTGAGGCAACACATGTGCATCTTGCAAAGCTTTGATTCCTAACCTCCCTCACAACAGTGCTTGGGTTTTTGGCACTCCAAGTTGCTAATCTTAGTTTCCTCCAGGACCTTGGGATAACACTAGCATTCGGTATTTTATTTGCATTTTTCTATTCAGTTATACTTCTTCCATGATTAATTGTGGGATATTACAAAATCAAAAGAGGTTTTGGAGCCATCATCACGAAGAAGGTGTAATAAGTAACAAAATATTGAGGAAAAAATAGCATAAATACTAATTTAATATAGAGAAAGGATAAATATATCCATAGAAAAAATATATTATAGATTAAGATGAAGGTAAGGCAATGAACATTGTGATTGAAGGCATATTGCTGGGATTATCAATATCTGCGCCCATTGGTCCGACAAGTATTGAGATTATCCGTAGAAGCTCGAAATATGGCTGGAAATCAGCTTTTATCTTCTTTCTTGGTGCTCTGACGGCACTTATTGCTTACCTTGTTCTGGCTATTTTGGGACTCTCATTCCTATTGCAACCAGGGATAATAAGCAATGCTCTGCTTTTTGTTGGATCAATAGTACTTTTTTATCTAGCATATAGCTCATATAAAGATTATATTGGAACAGGCAGGACATATCATTTTAATGAAGTTGAAAACAAGCAGAATTTTATTCCTGGAATGGTTTTGACAATTTCAAACCCGGCAGTTCTTGTTATGTGGACCGGGATAATGGGAGCAGAACTTGCTACTTGCAGTGCCAATATCGAGCAGGGGCTAATGATAAGTAGTGGGGTTCTAGTTGGAGTTTGCCTGTTCTTCTGCTCTCTTATTGCAGTAGTTCAAAAGTTTAGAGAAAAATTGAATAAAAATACATTCAAATGGATTGCTTTAGTTTCAGCGATATTACTAACATATTTTGCAATAAAATTTGGATTTGAATTCATTAGAATTTTATTGGGAGCTTGAATCTCCATACAAATATTCCTGAACACATGAGCACTTGGCAGCTTCTGAGAGAGGAACTGACTTTGTTACTGCTAATTGTACTTGGCCCCGGGCTTCCTGAAAGCCAAGAAAATAGGCCCTATTCCAGATAACTCCATTGAGTCCTCTTGCAATGAGCATCAGATTAATATCAAGATCATGCCCAACAAAAAGCGGATCAGTAAGGCCTCCATGAGTTTTTGATAATTTTGATAGATGAAGAATTCCATTTCGAGCAAACGTTCCATTTGACTCAACGAAAATCTCTATCCGTGGAGCTTTGACCCTCATTCCATGATCAACGGAACTAACCATCTCAAGAGGATCACGATAAAGTGCAAGAATTACATCACGATTTTTGGAGTTTGCAATTCGAAGAGCAAAACCATATGGAAGAATGTCAGATGTGCGCAACTTCAAACTCTGTCTAAATGTGCCTTCTTCAAATAGAAACATTTCAGTTTGATAATCAGCTGCAAGAAGATCTAATCGTTTTCCAGAAACGCTGAGGTTTGATTCTGCCACAATTCCAGTCATTCTTCTTCTTTTCATAAGATTGTGAGCATCAGTAAATTTAGTTTTGCCTCTTTGAAATCCAAGTTCTTCTGCACTTACAATCTGCGCATTATCAATTCGAAGAGGCTCTCTGTGTATTGCCCCGCATCCAAGGATAGTAGCTGTTGTCAGTGCTGCTGCAAAGACTTTAATAGCCTTCCTCGCAGCAGGATGTGAATGCAAAGCTGTTTCTCTATTCCTTATGGTTTTCATAAAATAGAATTAGTGTGGATAGATTTATATTTGTGTTTAAAAGATGGGCCTGCCGAGACATCCAGTATCAATTTAGCGCATTGTATATTGGCACTTAAAAGATACATTTGAACTCGGGACCTTCGGCTTTCCTAGGTCAGCCAATCCACATCGGATTGTACTAGAACGTGTCATATAAGACCGGCGCTCTAACCATTTCAGGAAACCTCTAGTGTTTTTCCTAAAAGTTTCAGACTGAGCTACAGGCCCATCAAGGCAGATTAAGCCAAAAAGTCTTTTTAAAACC
The DNA here is from genome assembly GCA_018812625.1 of Microcaldota archaeon. Taxonomy (GTDB): domain Archaea; phylum Micrarchaeota; class Micrarchaeia; order Anstonellales; family Bilamarchaeaceae; genus Bilamarchaeum. The sequence continues at coordinate 6,989 of JAHJDH010000004.1, forward strand.
CTTACCTGTTAGAAGAGAATATATGTATCGCATTCTTAAAGGAAAGGAAGTCGCGGATAGCATGCTCGAAGAAACAAGAGTTATAGTAGAGCAGATGGAGAGAAAACCGCATCTTGCAATAGTCCTTGTTGGAAATGATCCTGCTTCAGAAGTTTATGTAAAGAAAAAACTGCAAAAAGCAGAAACAGTTGGGATTAGAACAACGATGAAAAGGATGGATGAGAATACTAGTGAGGAAGATGTCCTGAAGATTGTTGAGCAATTGAATGATGATTCGGATGTGGATGGATTTATTGTACAGGCGCCACTTCCAAAACAGATTGATTTTACAAAGATTGTAGAAATGATTAAACCAGAAAAAGACGTGGATGGATGGACATCTGCAAACATGGGAAGAATGTTTGTCGGCCTTCCGGCTCTTATGCCAGCAACTCCTCTTGGAGTTATGAAAATGCTGGAGTATTATGAGATTGAATTGAATGGTAAAAATGTAACAGTAATTGGACGCTCTAATGTTGTTGGAAAGCCTCTTGCACTCATGCTTCTGAAGAAAAATGCAACAGTAACAGTTTGCCATTCCAGAACAAAAAACCTTTCAGTTCATACAAAAAATGCAGATGTTGTAGTTGCTGCTGTTGGAAAACCAGGATTAGTTACTGCAAATATGATCAAAGAAGGCGCTTATGTAATTGATGTTGGCACAACAAGAGTTGATGGCAAAATCAAAGGAGATGTACTATTTGAAGAAGTAATAAAAAAGGCCAATTGCAGCCCGGTTCCAGGTGGAGCAGGACCTATGACAGTAGCAGTTCTTATTTCAAATGTGGTAATGGCCGCTCAGATGACAGCTGGAAAATGAGCATTTATTTCATCTACTTTTTTCATGAAAATTTTGTGGACTCCAGAGCCATATTGCATTGCTTTTTTTCTTCGAAGAAGAGCAAGTTTTGGAACGCCTAGAATTTTTCCAGCTTCTCTAAGAATTCCTTTTTTTAGTTCCCGATCTGCCATTCTCTCTTCAAGCGGAACAGAAAATAAAAGAGTTGCAACATCAGCATTACAAAAAGGACAGCGTGCTTCTATTCCTTGGTTTCTGCAGATCTTTTTTATCCATCCAATATCTCTCTTTGGAAGGGTTTTGAATTCGTCTTTGAGAATTTTATCTAGGTCTTTTCCTTCTTCAACGTAATCATAATATCTCTCATATCCAACAAAGAGCTCTTCTGCTCCAGAGCCAAAGAGAAGAACACTATGTCCAGCTTCTTTTGCTGCCTTCGCAATTAGATAAACAGGAACTAAAATTTCAACTTTTAGAAAATCAAGAGGAAGTACCTTGTAGGTTTTTTCATATGTTTCCATTGCAAGTTTTTCATCTATTATGATTTTATGAAGTGGAAGACCAAGTTCTTCTGCTGCTTTTTCTGCATATTCAAGATCAGGACTGCCGAGAGCACCAGCTGCATAAAGGTCCACATTAGCATGTTTTTTTGCTATGGTAGCAATTAAAGTAGAATCAAGTCCACCAGAAAATGAAATTGCAACATTATCCTCAAGCGTTTTTTCAACTGCACTGGATAGAAGTGAAGATAATTCAAGAATCATAGAATAATCGATTTGTAGTGAACTCTTTTAAAATAACCGAGGCAAGAATTTTATTTAATTGTGGGCCCGTAGCTCAGCTTGGATAGAGCGGCGCTCTCCTAATAAATAAAAACAGGAGAAAGGCGTAGGCCGGGGGTTCAAATCCCCCCGGGCCCGATTTTATATTATTAGTCTTTATATTTCTTTTCTACTAAAGTAATCATACAACAAATTCTTTTCCTATAGGTGATCATATGGATATGAAAGAAGTAAGCGAGATGTTAAGTTCTCTTGTTAATGACTCAACAATCCCAAAAAATATCAGAAAAGCGCTCTCAGATGCAAAAATTCGTCTTGATAGTGATGAAGAGGCCAATGTAAAGATCAGTGCTGCGGTTTATTTAATCGAATCAATCACAGAAGATATCAACATGCCCCCACATGCACGAACCCAGATTTGGGCTATAATGAGCGCATTGGAGTCACAAAAATAATGCTTGCTAAACTATCTCAAAAGGGAATCAGACTTACTATGGAAGCAGAGGAGATAGTAAAATCAAATGCTTCTGATGATTTATTTCAAAAGATTTTATCTTTAAATAAATCTTTAATCTCTAAGGAGGATCTTGATCCTTTGGTTCCAAAACAGGTAGATGTAATGAGGCCCTCTGGCTTCAATCCACCTGCAAAAGAATATTCTTCAACTCTGAAGATCAATCACAAAACCGATGTTACTGGAAAGTCTCGAACCAAAGGAGGAGTTGACAATTTTATTTCTCATTTTCGCAATCGTTTTGAAAGGATTTCCCGCATGCTTCGAAGAATAGGAAGCGGAACTACTCTTGATCTTTGTGATACTGCACGCCACATCAATGAAAAAGCAAGGATCATTGTTTTAATCTCTAAGGTTCGCCCAACAAAAAAAGGCAATCTTCTATTTGAGGTTGAGGATATGACAGGCACTTTCAAAGTGGTTGTTTCAAGCTCAAAATTCAATGAAAAACTTATGGATAAAGCAAGACATGTTCTAGTTGATGACATAGTAGCCTTCTCAGGAAAGGTTCTCGAACCATTCTTGATTGCAGAAGATGTTGAATGGCCAGATCTCCCGGTAATTCGAGAAAAAAGACTTGCTGAAATTGATGTTGCAACTGCTTATCTTTCTGACATCCACTTTGGCAGTAGATATTTCCTTGGAAAATACCTCGATTCTTTTGTTGATTGGATTCATGGGAAAGGCGAGGCAAAAGAACTTGCTGGCAAGGTCAAATATCTCAATATCGCAGGAGATATTGTCGACGGAATCGGCATATATCCAAATCAGGAAAAAGAGCTTGTCGTTAAGGATATCTACAAACAGTACCAGATGGTCGAGGATTTCCTAGAAAGGCTTCCAGACTATATAGAGGTCATAATGGCCCCTGGCAATCACGATGCAGTAAGAAGGGGAGATCCACAGCCTGCAATTGGAAAAGACCTTATCCGCTCACCATCCAATGTCCACTTAGTCGGAAATCCATCTAATTTCTCTATTGAAGGCATCAAACATCTAATGTATCATGGAACCTCGATAGATTCAATGATTGCAAATATTCCAGGAGCCTCATACATGCATCCTGAAAAGGTCATGTCCGAATATCTCAAAAGACGCCATCTCTCTCCTATCTATGGAGGAAACCTGATTATACCTGAAAATATTGATTATATGGTAATTGATGAGCCACCCGACGTGTTTCATGCCGGACATGTGCATAAAAATGGTTATATGCAGTACCGCGGAACTCTGATAATTAACTCTGGAACTTTCCAGGATCGAACAGATTTTCAAATCAAACAAGGGCACGTTCCCACCCCTGCACTGGTGCCAGTATATGAAATGAAATATGGCAGATTACACACCCTAGATTTCAAATCTTGAACATCGACGAAGATATCTTTATAAATTTAAACTGCAAATCCAATTTAGAAACTCAAAATTAATCATGGTGGTTTAATGTCCAAATATCTAATAGCAAGACAACTTTCCGGAAAAAAATTAGTAACCAACGAGGGAGAAGACTTTGGCAGACTTGTTGACATAGAAGTCAATGAAGTAAGTGGAAGAGTGGAAAGCCTTGTTGTTGAGCCAAACCCAGACAGCGAGTTAGCATCAAAACTCAGAAGGGATGATGGCATGGTTCACATCAATTACGAGAGTGTTCTTGCAGTAGGCGACTTTGTTATCGTCGAAAAAAGGAACATGACTTACTAATTTTTCTTATGTTTTCTTATATTGCCGGTATTGATGAGGCCGGCCGTGGCCCAGTTATTGGCCCTCTAGTTATATGCTGTGCTTTTTGCAAGAGGGAGGACGAAAAACTCCTCAAAAAAGCAGATCCTAAAGATTCAAAGAAACTCACTCCAAAAAAACGAGAGGAAATATACAAAATTCTGAAAAAGTTCTGCACTTTCAGGTGGGTTGAGGTGAGTGCAGTGGATTTAAACAAATTAATGGGCGAGATGTCTCTCAATGACATCGAAGCCAAGGTAATGGCAGGATTGATCAAAGATCTTGGCGAGGGCGATGTTATGATTGACATGCCAGATCGCTATTCCTGGACATTTAGAGCGCGTATGGAAAGGTATGGAGTGACTAAGTTTGAGGCTGAACATAAGGCGGATGATAGGTTTCCAATTGTTTCAGCAGCATCTATATGTGCAAAATTGGTTCGTGATTCCAAAATTGAAGAAATAAAGAAAAAGATTGCATGTGATTTTGGAAGTGGCTATCCATCTGATGCAAAGACCATGGAAGCTCTAAAGAACAAGGAAACCAGAACCCTTCTTGGTCCATATATCCGTACTCGTTGGAAGACTATCCAAGATCTAAAGCAAACAAAACTTTTTGGTGATGAATAATGGCCAAAGTTACAATTATTAATGATAGAATTTCATTCGAAGTTCCTGCAAATTCCAAAGTTATTGATTATCTTCCAGATAATTCTTCAATGCTTTTTGGATGCAGGCAAGGTTCATGCGGCATGTGCATCTGCACTGTCCGCTCCGGAGAGGAATTCCTTGTTCCAATAAGCTCCAGAGAAGAAGAAACTCTAAGAAAGAATAATGCAGCCTCTTCTCAAAGATTGGCCTGTCAGCTTTGGACAAGAGAAATAGAAAAAGAAGGAGAAATAGAGATAGAATACTAGCGATTCTCAAAGAAGTTTCCCTGACAATCCATATTGTCAAAATCATTTGTGGCGAATCTTCCAGAGCTCCAGTTATCTACTAAAGTAACAATCTCAGAGGAATCTGTTTTGCACGTTCCTTCACGTCCTTTCAAATCCTCATATATAGCATTCTGCTGATCAATTGTACTCTGTGAGGTTCCTGCAGGGAATTTTAGTGAATTATCTACGGTTTTAATGTAGAAATTGCATTTTCCTCCTTCCATACCACGAACTTCGTAGAGATAATCTGTTGTGGCATCCACACCAAAGATGGAAACAGCTATGTTATGATTTACTTTAACTTTGTTGCAGTTCTTTGCAGCATCAGTAAAGCAAGTCAGATCAGTTCCACAATCAGTCATATCACTAGTTTTAGTATTCGCAACCTCCATTCCATTGCTCTCTACTTTTATTGTACCTTTCATTGCCATGTGTGTAATTGAATAGTATTTACATTCCATCACTCTATCCATGGTAATTGTGACACTTTTTCCAGATGCAATTACTTTGGTATCAAATACCTGTGCTCCATTAATGAAACATGTTGCAGATCTTGGGTAGCTGCCCTTGTTCGTGAATGTTACCTTATCAGAAACCTTTACGGTTAATGATTCTGGTTCGTATGAAAAGTCATTGACATTCACAGTATATTCCTGTGGAATATATTCTTCAGGCGCTTCCTGCTCAACTGTGTAAGTCACACTTTGAACAATTTTTGGGGAATATGATGTTCCATCATTGTGGACCAGCTCGACTTCGATATTATGTTCTCCGGCAGTCATTGCAGGAATAACAAATATTTTGCTGGATGATTTTACTGGGAGTTCTCCATCAATACTGATCATAAAGTGTCCCTCGCCAATTTTTTTCATTCCACCATCAGGTCTTAAAATGAGGTTTGAAGTACTCATTACGAGGTTGATGTCTCCATATTCTTCAGCAATCATTACCAGTTCTCCACTTAGTGGACTCGAGATCGAGAATGACGGTGTTGGTGCAGGTGGAGGAGGAGGTGGCTCAGTCACATTTTCAGTGACATTTACCTGCTCCTCAAACATCACGCATCCAGTCATTGTCAAACAAGCCAATAAAACAAGAATAAGCGATTTCATAATCTGTAGTTCTTTGATTCATTATTAAAACATTACTGAACCGTCTATCCTCTATGATTAAAGCAGTGTTATTTGATTTTGACGGAGTTATTGTTAGTTCTGAAGAAATCCACAGACTTACATTTATCGAACTTCTCTCGAAAGATGTTTCTCAAAAACGTTGGTATTCTGAGTTTGCAGGAACTGGTTCTCGCACAATATTCAAAAAACTTCTAGATGAAGATGGGAAAACAGGAGATACTGATGCACTTGTTGAAAAGCGCAGAACAATGTTTGACAAGCATGTAGAGGCAGGAGAAGCAAAGGAAATTTCCGGCCTAACAGATTTTCTCTATTTCCTTCGTGAAAAAAATATCAAGACTGCAATTGTTTCTGGAGGCCATCGCGGATATATTGAGAAGATAATTGATATGCTTGGAATTGCAGATTATTTTGATTATATTGTAACTGCCGATGATATCCCATACAGGAAACCTGATCCAAAGCCTTTTCTAATGGCCTCAGACTTTCTCAATGTACCTCCAGAAAAGTGTCTTGTTATCGAAGATTCATATTCCGGGTGTCAGGCAGCAAGGACTGCTGGCATGAAGCTGATCTGGATGCGGCCATATCCATCTATGAATGAACCTGAGTGCGATCAGATTATCGAAGATTTTCATGATAAGCAGATATTTAATTGGTTCAATTACAAATAATACTATTCGGAAATTCTGCTTGAGGCAATATTATGATCAAACTTGAGCTGGACCGGAAAACCATAAAGGTAGCCGAAGCATCTGATGTCACTTCGCTTCAAAACGGTTTTTACGGCCAGATGAAAAAAGGAATAATCTATCTCACTGCTGAGGAAGCATTATACATAATGGATATTAGAAATGGTAAATGCTATGACAAATCAGGCAATAATTATTCCTTCAATGACGTTGCTTCTTTATTTCTGAAAAACAAGAAGATTCTTGCCAGATATCTGACTTACAAAGACTGGAGGGACAAGGGACTGATTCTTCGGCCAATCGAAGAAGCTGATGGCAACTATGGGAGAACTGTTCTTCTTCGCTATGAAAGTTCAAAATTCAAAATTGATTCATTTTCATTTGAAGGATTGTTCTTTCCGCATGATCTGATTACACTTGTTGATGATGCAAATGTTGGAAAAGAGCTTTACCAACGCTATTGGATAGGCCAGTTCGGAACATACAAAGCATCTCACAGAGGAAGAATCAGCAAGCTTGATATTTTTGAAACAATATATCTTCTTCGCCATGGAAACATGACACTAAAAAACTGCAAGCTAAAAGAAGTTGAAAAAATTGCAGAAAAACACATCAAATTTTTCTCTGACATGTATCTTGTTTACGAAGATTGGAGATCTCGTGGTTATGTAATTAAGACTGGCTTTAAGTTTGGAACGCATTTCAGAATTTATTTTCCTGGAGCTTCTCCAATTAAGACTGAAGATAAGTGGATGCACTCTCGTCATGTTATTCATGTGTTTCCAAGAAAGCACAAGCAGTTAATTTCAGAATGGGCACGTGCAATTCGTGTTGCTCACAGCGTCAAAAAAACATTTATCCTTGCAATTCCAGGAAAAAAGAGTGCTCAAAGCCTAAATCCAAAAAAACCACAGCTTGATTTTCTTCTTTATCATAGAAAAAAAGGCGGAATTGAAACTCCAAAAGAAGGAACTCCAAAATACTTGATGTATTCTCTGACAGAAGATGAGTATATTGGAGGAGAAGAGCTTGCAAGAGCACTTGCAGAATGCTCCCTATCTGGTCTTGAGATGATGGTTGCAATATCTGATCGGGAGAGCAGCGTAACATACTATGTTATCAAGAAGATAGATCTTCCTGGAAGCGAATATGAATACTTCGAGATCGAATGGATCCAACCCTAATTTTTCCATTAACTCCAACCCTAACACTTTTTATAACTTCTTCTACATCTTTTTACCTATGATACGAGCAAGTCATATTCTTGTAGAAACCGAGGAACAGGCAAAATCTCTTAAATCTGAGATTGAATCTGGAATGGATTTTTCGAATGTTGCAAAAAAACATTCAAAATGCCCAAGCAAGGAAACTGGTGGGGATCTAGGATTCTTTGACAAAGGGGTTATGGTAAAAGAGTTTGAAGAAGCTGCATTTTCACTTGAAGTTGGAGCTGTTTCTGCTCCCGTACAAACCCAGTTTGGCTATCACCTGATCAAGGTCACTGAGAAAAAGTAGATATATAAACAAGTTGTTTCATAACTTGTAATGGTGTGTATATGAAATCCATCATATTATTGGTTATATTATCGCTATTTACTACCAGCTTTGCAGCTATTATTGAATCTGGTGATAATGGTGTGCAGTTTGCAGAAGATACTGCTGCTGCATATTGTCATGCGGAAAATGTTCAGGCTGTTTATCATTGTTTTGGTAATGTTATTCGAGTTGTTTCAAATGTTGAAGGAGAGGGAAGTACTTTCTATAAACCAAGTGGAGTTGTAGTACACTGTCCTATTGTTGCCCCTACTGATATGGGTGCAGAATGTCTTCAGATGATGACTCCGAATTATTGTCCAACTGAAGCAGAATGCGGTGCTGCTCCTATTCCACAAGTATTCCCTGGTCAAAATGACACACCCGAGCAGACTGGAGATGGGGATTATTATATTGTCGATGGAGAAGCTGCTTCAGATAATATGACTGATGAAACTACCGAAGAGCCAGTTGTTATCGAAGAGCCGGAAGAGTCTTATATACCTGAAAAGGAGCCTCCAAAGCTTGTGAATAATGAAGAAGTTCTTCCAGCTGCAACTGAGAATAAAGTTGACAATCTCCTTGGAGATCTTGCAGTTGTTATTCTTGTTCTGGGTATACTTGCAGTCGTGATTCTCTTTATGCTATTTAAGAAGAGCATCAATGAGTAATTTTTTCCAATTATTCTCCCCTATTTTTACTCCAAGAATTTTTTCTGCATCATTTGCTTCCACTTGAGATATTGTTTTGTTGTTTTTCTCACAGAATTTGACCAGGTTACCTGATTTCGCGTGGGCTTCTCTAAACGACATTCCACTAGCTGCAAGATAATCTGCAATTTTAGTTGCCTGTGCAAAACCAGAATCAAGTTCGTGCATGATCTTCTTTTGATTGAATGTCATGCCTTTGAAGACTAGGGCCATAATCTCAAGGCTTGATTTTACGGTATCTATTCCCTGCATTACTGCATATTTTGTTTCTTGCATATCTGAATGATATCCAGAGATTAAGCCTTTTTTGACGACTAAGCATTGCATCAGAACTCCATATACTCTTCCGGTTCTAGCCCGAACAAGTTCCAGAATGTCTGGATTCTTCTTATTTGGCATAATGCTGCTCCCAGTACAAAGATCATCCGGAAGCTCAATTAACCCCTTTTCTGAGAGCCATATCAGCTCTTCAGCAATTCCAGATGCCCTTGCCATAAGAAGGCTCAAATGCGATAGCATTTCAGCTTCAAGTTCACCGCGCGAGCTTATTGTATCAAGCTCATTTTTCTGAACTGAGGAAAATCCAAGCAGCTTTGCAGTGTAATTTCTATCAATATCCCAACTTGTTCCAGCAAGAGCGCATGCTCCAAGCGGGTTTTGATTTACTCTCTTATAGCATTCCTGCAATCTTTCAATATCCCGCGCAAGACCATCAGAAAAAGCTTCGCTCCAGAGTCCAATTGTAATTGGCTGGGCAACTCTGGTGTGTGTGTATCCAACCATTGGTCCGCTTTTGAGCTTTATTTTTTTCAATTTTTTAATTAATTCAATGATCTCAAGAATTTCATCTCTCATATACATTCTCATATCAAGAAGTACCTGGTCATTTCTCGACCTTGCAACATGCATTTTTTTTCCATGAGAGGTTTTTTTGGAAACAGCAGTCTCGACGTTCATATGAACGTCCTCAAGGTTTGGATCAAGTTTGAATCTGCCTTCTTTCCATTCTTTTAGAAGCTCTCCAAGCGCTTTTAGGATTGCTGATGCCTCATCTTTTTTGATTATTTTCTGCTTTTGAAGCATCTTCACATGCGCAATGCTTCCCTGGATATCGTATTCTACAAGTCTTTTATCAAGCTCAATATTCTCACTGCTATTGAAAGCAAGAACGTCCTCTTTAGGTTCGCTTGTAAAACGCCCTCCCCAAATTTTACTCATTTCTTTAGCCTCTTATGATGTGTAATGGCGTTGTGTGCCATCAAACGTATTGCATTGATCTTTATGAAGCCTTCGGAATCCTTTTGGTTGAATCCGCCTTCAATATCCATCGAGGAAAGTTCGCTATCATATAATGAGCTTGGTGATTCACGTCCGCTAATAGTTACATTGCCTTTGTAGAGACTAAGATGCACTACTCCATCAATCAACTCCTGACTTTTGTTTATTGCAGCAGTTAAAAATTCCATTTCAGGACTGAACCAGAATCCATAGTAGACAATCTCAGCAAATTTTGGACTGAGCATGTCTCTAAGTCTCATAACTTCACGATCCATTGCAATTGATTCAATGTCCATGTGAGCATCTCTAAGAATTGTTGCAGCAGGTGTTTCATAAATCCCTCTTGATTTTATCCCAACAAACCTATTTTCAACAATATCAATTCTGCCAATTCCGTTTTCTGCTCCAAGTTCATTGAGGTATTGGTAAAGTTCAAGTGGATCTGTTTTTTCAGTTCCATCTTCTTTGTTTACTACTTTTATCGGCAGTCCATCTTTGAAATGAATCTCAATTTTTGTTTCTTTATCCGGAGCATCTTGCGGGGATTTTGTCCATTTAAAAATATCTGGGCTTGGACCTTTTAGCGGATCTTCAAGAACTCCTGATTCATAGCTAATATGCATGATATTCTCATCCATACTGTATGGTTTTGCATGGGTTGCAGTCACTGGAATATCTTTTTCCTTTGCATAATTGAGAAGGTCTGTTCTTCCTTTGAATTTGGCTAAAAATACCTCGTCTTTCCATGGTGCATATACCTTGATTTTAGGGTTTAGCGCATAGTATGTCAGCTCAAACCTTACCTGGTCATTTCCCTTGCCTGTTGCACCATGAGAAACATATTCTGCTCCCTCAAGCTCTGCAATTTCAATTTGTCTCTTTGCAATAACTGGTCTTGCAAGTCCTGTTCCAAGAAGATATCTTCCTTCATAGATAGCATTAGCCTTGATTGCCGGAAAAATGAAATCAATAACAAACTCCTTTTTCAGATCTTCAACATATACTTTTGATGCTCCAATTTCAAGTGCCTTTTTCTTAGCAGCTTCAAAATCATCGTCCTGACCAACATCTGCCATGTACGCAATTACTTCAAAGCCTTCTTCTACTAAATATTTCAAAATACAGGAAGTGTCGAGTCCTCCAGAATATGCCAGTATTATTTTTTTCATAGTTTTCACCTTAATCTAATTGAATATGTCAATACTTCTCTTGCTACTGATAATGCTTATAAATATTTTGTAAGATTTGTTACATTTATATACACTTATGTTGCAAATGTAACATATGGAGAATATCTCTGCTCTCGTATGGCTTTATGTAAAGAGACGTCCGTTTCTCAAAGAAGTAATGCGGGAGAATGTTGTAAACTACTCAGCACTTGCTCGGAAAATATCAATCGAAGCATTTGGAGATGTTAAATACGAGAACACAGTTAAGATGGCTTTAATTCGGCTATCAAAAAAAATTGAAAAACTTGAATCAGATCTGGAGGGAAAAATTCTCTTCATCCTCAAAAACAGTTCCATGGTCATCAAAAGCAAGGTGGCAGTTGTGATCTCATCAAAATCCATTGATGCGATTCATCCTCTCTCCTTTGCAAAATCAGGTCGCAATATTACGTATATCCTTGAACAGCGCGAGCTTGATAATCTTCCAAAAAAACCATCACGTTGTGAGGAAAATCTCAATCTAATTACAATCGAAAGCCCGCCTGAGCTTGAGGATGTTCCAGGAGTTATCTCTTATATCCTTGGAGCGCTTGCATCTGAGGGGATAAATGTCGTTGAATTTATTTCTTGTTATACTGATACTATTCTAGTAATCAAGCAAGCAGATACAGAAAAAGCATTTCGGGTTCTATCAAGTATTATGGAATAATAAAACAAGTACGGGCCCGGGGGGATTTGAACCCCCGGCCTACAGCTCTCGCCTTTTAGGAAAAGGCGCCCCAAAACAGAGACTTTATCTTTTCCCGAAATAGAAGGCTGCCGCTCTATCCAAGATGCTCAAACTTTTAGTTAATAAGTTTTGATTTTTTCCTAAAAGTTCACTGAGCTACGAGCCCTAATAAAAAATTTATATTAAAAAGTTAAAAAGGGATTAGTATTCCTCTCCGTCGTTTTCCTCCCAGGAATCGTCTTCAGTTTCTCCATCGTCAAATTCTTCTTCGTCGTCCATAGATGACACCAGATTATTCTTCGTCTTCCTCGCCCCAGTCTTCATCTTCGAAATCATCATCATCAAACTCTTCTTCCTCATCCATGAGAAACACCTTGCTTGCTAATATTGTGGAAGGTATTTTAAAGATTTCTAAGAGACTTTCACTCGAAAACAGAAGAAAAATGAAATTTTAAAGATAAAAAAAGATCACTTCAGACGAAGTGCTTCAAGATCTGCAAGTGCTCGGGTTTCTTTTCTGAGCATACTTCCAATAGACCTTGAGAATTCATCTGTTTTATTCCAGTCTCCGTGCATGGTAAACACTCTCTCTGGAGATGGCCTAAGATTCTTTAAATATGCCATTAATTGGGCCCTATCACTGTGCCCTGAGAAACCTTCTGCAGTTTCAACACGCATATTGATCTTTAGGGATTTCATCTTTCCATCATCACCGAGCATAGGTATTTCTTTCATACCCCTCTGGATTTTACTTCCAAGAGAAAGAGCGCTCTGATAACCACAGAAAATAAGTGTGTTCTTTGCATCATCTGCAAGCAATTTGAGATATTCATATGAAGGCCCTCCAGTAAGCATACCAGAAGGTGCAAGAATAATTGCTGGCTCATCAGGAGAAACAATACTCTCTTTGCTTGTTCCCTTTGCAACTTTCAAAATAGGTGATTCGAATGGACTCCTATCTGATAAGATTCTCCTCTGAAGTTGATCTCTTAGATATTCAGGATAAGCTGTGTGAATTGCAGATGCCTCAAGCACCATTCCATCAATGTAAACAGGAATATTGAAGTTTGGATCCCTTCGTGCAAACTCTTCAATAACAAGCATGAGCTCTTGAGATCTTCCAACTGCAAAGACAGGAATCAAAACTTTTCCACGTTTATCAGTGGTTTCGCGGATGATCCGCATAAGCCTTTTTTCACTCTCAAATCGATTTACGGAAATATCATTTCTTCCTCCGTAAGTACTTTCAATAAAGAGAGTTTCAAGTCGTGGGAACCGTGTATTTGCAGGTTCAAATAATCTGGTAAATCCAAACTTGATATCAGCAGAATAAACAAGATTATGAGCTCCTTCTCCAATATGAAGATGAACACTTGCGCTTCCAAGAATATGACCGGCATTATAGAGAGTCATTTTAATCTCAGGAGTAATATCAACGACTTCCTCATATGCAACTGTAATCATATGCTGCATTTGCTTTTGGATGTCTTTTTTCTTGTATGGAGCATCTACGTTGAATACCTTGTTGCAGAGGTTGAGATAATCCTGCTGAAGAAGAACGGTAAAGTCCCTAGTTGGAGGGGTACAATAAACCGGACCATCATATCCATAAGCAAAAAGATATGGAAGGAAACCCATGTGATCCATATGTCCATGGCTAATTACAACTGCATCAATGTCTTTTAGCGAGAATCCTGCCATGTTAAGGTATGGATATGCTTTGGTTGGATCAGATGTTGCAGGATTTACACCGCAATCTATCAGAACTTTGCTGTGAGGAGTTTGGACAAGTAAACATGATCTGCCGATCTCCCTAAATCCACCAAGTGCCATTACACGAATCCAATCTCCAGGTGGAGCAGACTGACAAATCCTTTTTCCAATACTAACAAGGAATTTTTTTCTCTCTCCGGCCTCAAGTGCAGAACTTTTTCTAAGGCCGTCCAAAGTACGTGATGGCATTGTCGGAGCCCTCAAAGTTACAGGAGACCAACTTGTCTGAAGCATAACTTCTTTGAGTATTGATCCGCCTTTCCCAATAACTAGCCCTGGCTTTATTGCCTCAATTCTAACTTCGCACATTTCCGGAACAAAAGTTATGCTTTTTATTTCAGCTTCTTTAGGTATCAGATCTTCGATAATCTTTCGCGCTTTGTCCTCCTGCATAAGGCCAGTTGGATCCACACGAATAGTTACTTTTTTCTTTAGCGCGCTTGCTAGTTCCTTGATTAGACGATCATTCTCATAAAAAGCTTGAATATTCTTGATGTATATGACTGTAGAAAGCCCTTCAGGCTCTACTTTTGTAACTTCACAGTTTCCTGGCATAATTTCCTCGATCTTTCTTATAATGTCTTTGTAGTGCAATTATAACACCTCTTAAAATATGAATATAAAACAGCGAATTGCAAAGAGAACCAGAGGTTCGAATTTACAATAAATGAAAATAAAAAAATTACGCTTTTACTAATTTGTTAACTTCTTCTTTTGATATTCTCTTGAATCCAAATTTACTAAGAACGACTAGATCAACTCTCTCTCCACTTGCCGCATCTCTTTTCATAGCAGCACTAACTGCTTTTGCTGCAATTGGAAGATTAGATGTAATATCACGACCGTCCTTGTATAATTCTTCAAGAACACCATAAGCAATTGGTGAACCGCTTCCAGTTGAAGTGAATTTTTCTTCTGTCATTCCTCCGAGCATATCAACAGAGAATAGCCTTGGTCTTTCATCAACTCCTCCAATAAGAAGCTGGACGAAGAATGGGAAAAACTTATGCTGTGAAAGAATATTACCGAGTAGGGTAGCTGCTGCTTCAACATTGATTGGTCTCTCATGCTTAAGTTCGTAGAGTTTAACCTCGGAGGTCATCCAACGAACTAGAGTTTGAGCATCTCCAACACTTCCTGCAATAGTCATTGCTATGCGATCGTTTATTGGATAAATTTTATCAATATCTTTGCTTGCAATCAAATATCCCATGGTTGCTCTTTTATCTGATGCAAGAACAACACCATCTTTACAAACCATCCCCACAGTAGTGGTTCCAGTTTGAACACCTTGAGCCTGCTTTGCGCTATCCATGATATCAACTTGGGAGAATTATGAATTATAGTCAGCAAATATGTTTATAAACCTTGTTTTCTGAGGAATTTCCTCTTTAATACAGGTTCGATTGCCATTGCAAGCCACATAACTGCGATAAAGATTATTCCGACTCCAGATATCAGTATCCAATCGGAAAGTGTAAGTGGAACAACACCAAACCAATGTCCAATGCCCCCATACAAGACATACAGCTGTAGTGCTAATGAAAGTAAGATAGTTAGATGAAGCCATTTGTTTGAGAGAATCGGAGTCTTGTATCTCGAGCGAACAAGATAGACACTTATCATTTCATACACCACAAACGCAGTGAAGAATGTGGTATATGCTTTTGTGATATCATCAAATAGATGATAATATGCATAGATGGCAATAACAGCCAATGCCTCGATTACACCCATCCAAAGAATAAAGTAAAGCGCCTGACCGTTCAGGATACGCTCACCCTTTGGCCGTGGTTTTTCATCCATGATATTTTTTGTTGCAGGATCTGCTCCTAAAGCAAGGGCAGGAAGCCCATCTGTCAAAAGATTTATCCAAAGAAGCTGGATGGCAATCTTAGGGCCTAAGCCAAGGAATGTAATTGAAGCAATGAAAACAGCAAGAACTTCAGACATGTTAGCTCCAAGAAGAAGAGTAACGAATTTTCTAATGTTGATAAATGTTCCTCGCCCTTCTGATATTGCATTTCGAATTGAGATAAAATTATCATCTAAAATAATAACATCGCTAGCTTGTTTTGTAACTTCGGTTCCGCGGATGCCCATTGCAATTCCAACATCAGAATTCTTGATTGCAGCAGCATCATTAACTCCATCACCAGTCATGCAGACAATATGGTTATTATTCTGAAGAGCTTTGAGAAGCATGACTTTGTGCTTTGGACTTGTTCGGGCATAGATATCATGAGTTTCAACAGTTTTTGAAAATTCTTTTTCAGAAAGTTCATCAAGGTCAAGACCAGTTAGGCATGTGCCTTTGAATCCAAGCTCTTTCCCAATTGCCTCAGCAGTATACTTGTTGTCTCCAGTAATCATAATTACGCGAATGCCAGCTGCTCGGCAATCATCTATAGCTTTGTGAACTCCCTCTCTTGGAGGATCCCGCATGCCCATCAAACCAAGGAAAATAAGGTTGGACTCAAGATCGGCTTCAGTAGCTGATTTTGGGTTTTCCTTGTAGGCAAAACCAAGAACACGCAAAGCTGCTCCAGCCATCTCAATGTTTTTATTCAGAAGATTTTCACGTTCTTTTTCTGTGAGTTTTTTGATTCCTGAAGGAGTTAGGATCGAAGTGCATTTTGTTATCAGGACCTCTGGAGCACCTTTTACAAAACCATATTTTTTATTGTGGTTTTGATTGAGAGTTGACATGAGTTTCCGATCAGAAGAAAACGGAACTTCGTCTATTCTTTTGAAATCAGCGCGCAGTTTATCAACATCATAGCCTGCTTTGTAAGCTGGAATAAGAACTGCCAATTCAGTTGGATCCCCACGGAAATCATCTCCGTTTTCCTTTGAATCATTACAAAGAACTGCACATTTGAGAAGAAGATCCAGATCCTTGACTGTTCCTGATTTGGAAACAAATTCCCCGCTCTTTGCAAGTCCGGCTCCAGTAATCTCAAATGAATTTCCAAGAGCATACGCCCTTGTAACAGTCATTACATTCTCAGTAAGTGTGCCCGTCTTATCAGTACAAATAACATCAACTGAACCAAGATCCTGGATTGTTGAGAGCTTTCGCATAAGAGCGTTCTGCTTTAGCATCCTGTTTGTTGCAATGGATAACGCAAGAGTAACAACTGCTGGAAGCCCTTCGGGAATTGCTGCAACTCCAAGTGCAACTGCAGTAGTAAATATTACAAGAAGATCAGCATCCCCAAGAAGGAATTTAGACATTGCAATTAGAACAAGCATCAGAACAACGATCATTGAAACCTTTTTTCCAACGTCCTCGGTCTCAAGCTGGAACTGAGTTACTTTTTGCGGAGCTTCTGAAATCTGTTTTGCAATTTGTCCAACTTCAGTCTTAAGTCCAGTCTCAACAACCACTGCAAGTCCGCGCCCCCTTGTAATTACAGAGTTCATGAAAAGCATATTGCTTCGAACGGCAAGAGAAGTTTTTTCAGCAACTTCGCCTGCTTCTTTTTGAGATGGGAGGCTTTCTCCAGTTAGTGCAGATTCATCAGAGTGGATTGAAAATGATTCGATAACTCGAGCATCTGCTGCAACTTTATCACCTTCTGTAATAACAAGAATATCTCCTGCAACTACTTGCTCAGATGGTATTTCAATTTCTTGTTTATCCCGAATAACAAGAGCAAGCGGAGCAGACATCTTTGTTAATGCTTCGATGGTTTTTTCTGCTTTGTATTCCTGGAAAAAGCCGAACAGTGCATTTCCAATTACAATAGCAAAGATAAGTATTGCATCAATATAATCGCTTTCGTGAGGATCCAAATAAGCGATCATAAAAGAAACAAAAGCAGCAAACAAAAGCAAAAGCACAAGTAAATTCTTGAATTGGTTTATGAAAATTGAAACAGGAGAGATTTCCTTCTTTATTGAGATGGTATTTGGCCCACCAGACTCTAATCTCGTCTTTGCTTCGGTCGAAGTAAGTCCAGATTTTGAAGTCTTTAGCGAAGAAAAAACCGCTTTTAGTGAAATGCTGTGCCAATCCATCAGAGTAACCCTACAGAGAAAATATTAATGGGTTATTGGCCAGATTGCTGGCCGGGCTCAACTTTAAGCAGTGTCACTTCAAAAGTCAAAGTTTCATTGGCATATATGTGATTTGAATCAAGGGTAATGTTTTGATCATTTTTGTCAATAACTTTGAAGTTTGTTGGGGCGCCGGTCTGGAGATCTGGAAGAACATATGTTTGATTTTCATCAAGCAGGAATTCAATTGTTGCAAGCCAGTTTTCTGTATCAGTACTAACAATTTTTTGCGGGATTCCGTTTATTCTGAATGAGTGCCCCTCCATAAACAGATAGAATAGAGTGACATTCTCTTCATTTGTATCATTGATGAAAACATCTCCGATTGGAGTATTGAAGGCAGTTCCTATTGTCAAATTTGTAAGCCCTTGAGCTTCCATTGATGAAAGTGGAACCGTTTCAAAATTACTCATATTGTAGTATCGGTCAACGACGACAACTTTTGATGGATCATAAGGTCCATAGCCACGATCAGGAGTTACATCGAACATCTGTGTTTCATTAACTTTCATTCCAAAAGTTCCGAGAACAAAACCGTCAATAACTCCTTTGTTGAATTCAAGACTGAAAGCAAATGGATCATACGCCCTCGCAGGATTGTAGAGTCCGACTTCTTTTGCAAGAGTCTCATTATTGGTATCAATAACCGTTCCATTGATCCAAAGTGTGTAATTTACCCAAACAAAATCACCCAGATTTGTTGTGTAGTCTGGGGGAAGAGGCTCCGTAGGCGTATTGTTTACTGGAGGAACAATTACTGACGTATTGTCGGTTATATTAGTAGTGACATTTTCGCTCATGTTTGCTGAAGTATTGTTTGCAGGAGCATCCGGCAAAACACATCCAAAGAGAACCAATAAGGCAAGAAGTATAGCATATTGACGCATAGTTATCATCTCATATTAATATTTGGGATCGCAGGGATTCGAACCCCGATATGCAGGTTACGGCCTCACATTGTCACATAAGTGACGGGATCTGGAGCCTGCCGTACTACCTGGTTATACTACGATCCCATAGTACTTGAGAAAAATCTTAGTTTGAGTGTCTTTAAATGGATTACTAAAAATTGCTGTTGCCAGTGAATATGGGTTTACCGTATAAAAACTACAATCATAAAAAACAACAAATTACCATACATTTATAAATAGAAAAATGCAATTATTCTAAATATGAAAACCAAGTCATCCCGAAATACACTCACAGATAGATATTTTGAAGGAGTGTATGCACTTCCACCAAAGCTTCGTTGCAGAAGGCCTCTTGAAGAGAAGGTAATGGGAAAAATAGAAGAGGGCAAACATATTTGTGTTAGAGGACTTTGGAGGATTGGCAAAACAGAACTGATGATGGGGGTCATGGATAGAATTTGTGTAGGGAAAAAAGCAAGCGGACTATTTTTTGATTTGAGAAGCCAAAAACACGAAGACCAAAGCCCAAAAACAGCAGATGAAGTAAGATCTGACATAGAGGAAAAGATTCAAGAGTTTCTCAAACAAATGGAGCTTGACATTCCAATTGACAAAACCAATCCACTAAATACACTTGGAAAAGTAGACCAGCGAATATATCTTGGAATGGATGAACTTATTGCACTTGAAGGCCTTGGAGCAGAACAAATGCGGGCCATGTTAAGGGAATTCAAGGCTGTTCCGGACAATGTTAGTTTGATCGTAGTTTGTCACAAGCATAGAAATACCGAAAGAATATTTGACAGTGAAATTGTTCAGGATCCAGGATTTTCAACACTATATATTCCGCCGATTGATGCAAATGAACTTGAACATATTGTTCAAAGCCCAGCATGGGATTTTGGAGTAGAATTCAGTGATGGGGCTCTTGATAAAATTTCAAAACTAACTGGAGACCGACCATGGGAAGTTTTCATCGCATGTTTTATGGTTGCAAACTCATTTGAGTATCATGGGATGCTCAAACCAGGGCTTATTATTAGCGAGGAGCAAGTAGGTTCAATAGTTTCACTTGAAAACCTGAAGAGATATGATACTGGAGAAGAGGTTCTGCTCAACTACGGAAGAGTACTCCACAATGCTTTTACTGCAAAGGAACTTGAACTTGCATTTGATCTTGCAACAGGAAAGAAAAGACTCCAACGAGGATATCCAAAGGAAATGGAAGAACTTACCCTGGCAGTGCGAGTAATTGAAGAGCCAGAACTTAGGATCAGAGGAGAGCTTTTTGAAGAATTTATTCGAAAAGTCTCAAATGATGAAATAAATATCGGAGAATAGAAATATTAAGAATTTTGCCTGTGACTAATTATTCATGAGCACAAGAGAGAAACTTACGAAACTTGCAAATGAGAATAAAACAATTCTGTGTTTTGGTGTTGATCCAAACCTTGAAAAAATTCCTGGTGGAAAGGTAGAATCAATCGTACCATATTTCCAGAATATAATAGACAAACTATTGGATGAAAATGAGATCTCTGCAATTAAACCAAACTATGCATTCTTTGCCCAGTATGGATTTGATGGATTGCATGCACTCAAAGAAATTATGGAATATAGAGACAAAGTTCCAGTTATCCTTGATTTTAAGAGGGGAGATATTGGAAAAACAAGCACTGCTTATGCAAAGGAAGCATATGACTTTTGGGGCGCTGATGCTGCAACTATTAGCCCATATATGGGAGAGGATTCTGTTAGACCATTTTTGAGAGAGGAAAAACTTGCATACATGCTCTGTAGAACTTCGAATAAAGGAGCAGGTGATTTCCAGGAACTTGAATGCGACGGAAAATTCCTCTATGAAAAAGTACTTGAAAAGGCAATTGAATGGAATTGTGGAATTGTCGTTGGCGCAACAAGCGATGCAATAACCAGAATTGTTGCAACTACAAAAAATGAGATACCAATGCTTATTCCAGGAATCGGTGCGCAGGGAGGAGACCTTGAGCTAGTTATGAACGCAATAAAGAGCAATGTTGCAATTCATAGAATCAATGCTTCTTCATCAATTGCTTATGCACATGAAAA
This sequence comes from Microcaldota archaeon, assembly GCA_018812625.1. Classification (GTDB taxonomy): domain Archaea; phylum Micrarchaeota; class Micrarchaeia; order Anstonellales; family Bilamarchaeaceae; genus Bilamarchaeum. Next base: position 27,855 of record JAHJDH010000004.1, read on the forward strand.
ACATGATGGAACTCCTGGTGAAGCTGCACTAAAGGAAGCTCAAAAATTAAATGAAACAATCAGAAAATACTTCTAGAGTTTTAATAACTCCAAAATGGACTGGATTGACCCCCAATTAACAAATATGACGTAAATTAGCAGCAATATTATCAAGAAATAGATAATCCTAATAGGTTTTTTTGTCAGATATTTGAAGAATTTTTTGATTGGTTTAAAGAAAAGGAATGTTGTAATTTTTCCAACTACTTTTAGGATAAAGTCGAGGAGCTTGAGCAGGAATTTGAATAGGCCATCCCAAATCGATGGTCCTTTTTTCTTGGGTTTTTTTTCAGGAGGATTTTCAACTTTTCTAGTTTCTTTTCTGATTTCTTGGGCAATAGGAATTTCTTTCTGATTTTCTGACCATTTTCTTTTGTTTTCAGCTTTTTTTGCCTTTTTTGAATAATATTTCTGGATGAGCTTTGGATTGGATGAACGAAGAAGAATCTCATCTTCAACTACTTCCATGGTTGTTGCCGGAGCAAACATAGTAACTTCCTTTGGTTCTGTTTGATTTCCTTTTTGGTCTAAAGTTGATGTTATAGCAACTCCAGTAGGCATCCTTTTGAGACGCTCAAGAACATCTAATTCTGAATCTGGAAAAGAGTTTGCCAATGCTTTGAGCCTTTGATTGCCTCTTTGAGTAAAAACTTTTTGTGAGAATATAATTTTTGTTGATAGCTGGCTAAGAATTTCATCAGGCAGATCAGTCACATCCTGAGTAACAAAGAAAACAGAAACTCCTTTGGACCGGATTTGTTTGAGGATGGTTACCATCAAATCTTGAAGAGATTTATTGGAATCTTTGAAAAGGTAGTGAGCCTCATCAAAGAAAATCACATATTCCGGCTGCTCAACATCGCCTTTTTCAGGAAGATTGTCAAAGAGCATCTGCAAGAGAAATGCAGGGGCGATGGAAACTGCCATGTTCTTTCTTGAATCAGAAAGATTGAGAACATTAAGGCCATGAAGATCATTGATAGAAATACTTGGTTTTCCAAACAGTTCTCCAAGTCCAGAATCTATAAGAGCAACTACTTTTCTCTCTATTACATTAACACTAGAGCTGCTAAAGCCCCTGGCATTTGTTTTAACAAGAACATCAAGAACATCGAGGAGCTCTTCGAAAGTATGAAGTGGAACATTCTTTTTTCTTGCATGGGAGAATGCCAAAGAAAGATGGCTTTCCTGTGTCGGATTTAGTGAAAGTAATCTTGATATGAGAATTGTTCCAGCATCAGAAAGAGAAAAACGAAGTGGAATGAATCTGTTTGAAACACTCCAGTAATTTGCTTCAATAAGATGAGGTTCGTATGGAGCATGAATATTTCTTTTGTTTTCTTTCCCAGCAACACAAAATCCAGAAGCATCTCCCTTGATATCTGAAACAAAAACATTGACGCCAAGATCTGCAAGTTGCTCTGCAATTGTTTGCATAGTTCTGCTTTTCCCAGTCCCAGTACTTCCTGCGATTAAACCATGCCTTGTAAGGTATTTTGCAGAAATAGACACTGTATTAGATCCATCAGTTACACCTAAAACGGGATTGCTCATCGCAAGAACATGGGATTAGGATTTTATAATACTTATAGGAGAGAGATAATACATGTATAAACAGCCAAAGAACTCTCGCAAGGGAGAAAATGGCAAATTGCTGATAGTTGCCGGAAGCAAAAAATTCCATGGTGCTGCTGTGCTAGCAATTTTAGGTGCAAGACGATTTGTTGATCTTGTATTTTTTTACCCAGCAGAAAATGACCCATATTTACTAAATGCAGTGAAAACAATTCCAGAAGTCATTGTCCTGCAGAAATTAGAGATGATTGACAAGATGGATTGTATTCTTTTTGGAAACGGAATTGGAAATGCCAAAATTGATTTGAAAAGGCTAAAGGGAAAGCTGGTTGTTGATGCTGAAGGCCTAAAGCAGATCAAAGGAAAGATTCCAAATGGAGCTATTCTAACACCGCATGAAGGAGAATTCAAAATGCTCTTTGGTCTTGATGGTAGCGAGAAAAATGTCAAGGCCATGGCAAAGAAGCACAATTGCGTCATTCTAAAGAAAGGAGCAATTGACATTATCAGCGATGGAAAAAGGATATACAGGAACAAAACAGGAAACCCTGGAATGACAAAAGGCGGAACTGGGGATGTTCTAGCAGGCCTTGTTGCAGCACTATTTTGCAAGAATGATGGGTATGATGCAGCAGTTGAAGGAGCAAAACTTGCTGGCAATGCTGGAGATAAGTTAATGAAAAAATTTGGATATAATTATTGTGCAAGTGATCTGGCAGAAATGCTTGCAAACGTGTGATTTTTATGAAGATAAAAGACTTAGAAGAAATGAACAGAGAATCCATGATTTCCTGCGGGTTTCAAGCAACAAACGTTGGACGTGCAATTGAAATAGTTGAAAAAATGAAAAAAGAAAACGCAACTGTTTTTCTGACATTCACATCAAACATGATAGCTTCCGGACTACGTGGAATAGTTAAGGAAATGTGCAGGAAAAAATTAGTCGATGTGATAATCACTGCAGGCGGAAGTCTTGATCATGATCTGATCAAATCATCCAAGAAGTATGAGCTTGGAGATTTTGTTATGGATGATGCAAAACTCCATAAATCAGGAAAAAATAGAATTGGAAATATCCTAGTTCCAAACGAATGCTATGAATATTTGGAAGGATTCATGCGGGAAGTATTTACAGAAATGTATGAAACTGAAAAGATAATTGCCCCATCTGAGATTGCATCAAAAATCGGAGAAAAAACCAAGGAAGACTCATTTCTTTATTGGTGCAGCAAAAATAAGATTCCAGTATTCAGTCCAGGAATAACAGATTCTGCAATTGGACTTCAGGCGCATTTCTTCAAGCAGAGCAAAAAGGATTTTGCAATTGATGTGACAAAGGATATGGGAAAGCTTTCCCAGATTTCATTAAATGCTGACAAAACAGGTGGGATTGTCCTTGGAGGAGGAATATCCAAACATCATGCAATTGGAGTAAACCTTCTTCGTGGAGGCTTTGACTATGCGGTGTATGTCACAACTGCATCTCCATGGGATGGATCACTCAGCGGAGCAAGAACAAACGAGGGAATCTCCTGGGGTAAAATCAAGGAAAATGCAAATCACGTAACTGTTGATTGTGATGCAAGCATTGCATTTCCAATAATCATGAATGAATTTTTGGGGGAATAAAATGTTTAACTTTGTAATTGCGTTTGTTGCTGGATTTATTGTTAAGATAGTGGATTTTTTCGAGGATGATCTAAAAAGCAACAATCCACTCAAGTATGGACTTGCTATCATCTATGGTATTCTAATTGGATATGTGATTGGAAATGCAAGCTTTTCGGTTATTTTTATTGCAGCCTTGATTGCCCAGGTCCTCGCAAGAAAGATTGATACAACCGCACACAGAGTAGGTTTTGCTGTGAGCATCATAACTGCACTGTTTTTCCAAGTTCCAGCAATTGATATGTATCTTCTTGGATATTTCATGATTCTGGCATTCCTCGATGAGATAGAATATATTGGAAAATTGAAGATTCTCTCAAAATACCGCCCATTTTTGAAAATAGGGGTAATTCCAATGATCATTATAGGAAGATGGGATTATGCAGCTGGGATCTTAATCTTTGACTTGGGCTACGAAACTTTCAACCTAATCCAATATAAAATAAAACATCGAAGATAATTACATGGATGAGCTCGATTTTGCCCTCAAATTTCCATTTACAAGCGAAGCAAAAAAACTTATTGGAACAATGCAGCTCAATAAACAAATAATTGAGATGGGGGCAGAGAGAATTAGAAAAGCACTGCATGGATCAAGTGCCAGCAGGAGAGTTTTCAATGAACCAGAGATAAAAGATGAAATTGCTTCTTTTGCAGCAGCCAGAATGATTCTTGGGAGTCTGAGAAATAGATTTATGACAAACATATTTGCAGTCAATGAATCAAAAATGGTAAGAAACAACCTGAATAAAGCAGACCCAGAGACCCTAGAGAGAATCAGCTCCAGATTTGGAATAAAAACAAAAGAAGGGATGCTGGATATACCAACCTATTTGATGTATAGTCCTAAATCCCAGCATTATAGACTAATAAACAAAAAAATAATAAGCGGAAAAGTGAGAGTAACTGAAGCAGAAGAATTACGTTTGATAGAAGAGGCAGTTCGAAAACATATTGAGATAATTCCAATTGTAAAGGATGCGCCAGATCTGATAAAAAAAGCTGGAGAAAAACTCCTTGAAGAGCTTCCAAAAACAGAGGTAAAAATCAATGTAAAGGCAGGAGATCATCCCCCCTGCATCATGAAATTATTTGAATCGGCAAAAAAACACGAGAATCTTCCTCACACCGCAAGATGGTTTTTTGCAACATACTTGCTTGCAATCGGAATGAATGAAGATCAGATAAACGGCATTTTTTCAACAATGCCTGATTATAGTGAAAAGATTACAAGATATCAAATTTCGCATGCAAAGAAAAGGGGATATAGCGTTCCGTCATGCGCTACTGTAATGACATATGGGCTTTGCTGTGCGATTTGCAGAGTAGGAATCCCCACCAAATGGCACAATTTAGATGAAAAGAGAAAGGAGGAGATTCGAAAATGAATGATTTGCAGGTAGTAAAGGAGATATTTTCAGAGTACTACAGAACTGCAAAACTAGTAATTCCATCAGTTGAACAACGAGAATTTGGAATTGGGAATAGGAAAAAAATCGATGCGCGGCACTTGAATTTTGCAAATATCTCATTATTCAGAACATATTTGTGTAACAATACTCCCATGTTCGTTTCGCACTCAACTGCATATTATGAGTTCCCAGGAACAACCCCAATACAAAAAAAGAACTGGAAGTGTGCTGATATTGTATTCGACCTCGATATACATGCAGAAGGCAAATATGGGGCTTATGCAGGGCTTGAGGATATGAAGCATGATGTTGCCAGGCTTGTAAATGATTTTATTATCAATGATTTTGGAATTTCAAAAGAGCACATAACAATTAACTTTTCCGGAAACAGGGGTTATCATGTCCATGTAAGAGACCCGGCATATCTTCCTTTGCGCGCGGAAGAGAGACGCGAGCTTGTTGATTATATCATGGGCCAGGGTCTTGATTATACTAAATTCTTCCATTTTGATGATAAAAAAAGGCTTATGGGGCCAAGTCCTGATGAAGGGGGATATAGAGGAAGGCTTGCCAGGGGGACAATAAAATTGCTAAATGAAAAACCATCCAAGATTTCAAGAAAATTCTCAAATGAAAAAGATCGGGAATTTTTCATATCAGGTATAAATGAGGGAAACTGGAGCAAAACAACTTTGAATCTCAAAGACTTTACAACAAGACTTGAGGAAGTTGCAAAAAGCCTTCCAATCAGCTCAGTTGATACGGATGCTGGAGTGACCCAGGATCTTAGCAAACTGATCAGAGTTCCAAACACAATTCATGGGGATACGGGATTAATTGCCCTGATAGTTGATGATATTGAATCGTTTAATCCATTCAAAGATGCGGCGATTCCATCAGATAAAACAATGAAAATAAAATTTGTTGAGGATGTTCCAGAGATTCCAATGGTTGGAACTGGAGTTTTCAAAAAGGATGATGTGAAAGAGCTTCCGCAGGCTATGGCTTTGTTCTTTATTTTGAAAAAAAGTGCAAAAATTGAAAAATAAAATCAGGCTTTGCCTGCTTTAGAAAGTTCGATCTTTGGCGGAATTAAAGGTGCTGTAAGACCTAGAACTCTGGCAAGTAATGTTCCATTTGCGCTTCCACTATAGTTTACTGCGCTAAGAACAACAGTTGCATAGTCATCTGGGATTTTCTTGCTTTTCTTCCAGGTATCAATAACATTCTTTGTCATCTTCTCATCTTCCTTTGCAACAAGAAGACCTTTGATTTTAATCTGACCAACTTCGTCCTTGTAGTCGGCAACATAAACATAAGTTATCTCAAGATTGTCATCGGCTAGTTCAACTCCTTCGAGTTGAATGTTGATATTAAGGCCCTTAATGCTTTGTTTTGGGACCCTGTTTCCAGTAACTTCCAGTATTCTTTCTCCTACAATCATATTCTCATCTCCATAAAGTAGTGAAAACCTATCTGTATGGCAATATATTAAAAAGGTACTCAAAGCTAGTTTCGTTATAAACATTTGCTAGCAAGTTAAATTCATGGCTTCTTTTGATGAAATTCTTTCGCAGAAGACTATTTTTCGAAATGTCTCTGTCCTATCACCACACTATGTTCCAAAAGAATTGCCATTTCGAGAACAGCACATTACTGAGGTTATGACAGTACTTTCACCTGCTCTAAAGAAGCAAAAACCAAGAAATCTGATCATTTATGGAAAAACTGGTACAGGCAAAACATGTACAGTCAAACGAGTTATGGAAGATTTTATCAAGTCTGGAAATGAGAAAAATACAAGAATGCAATATGTGAATTGCAGGATATATAATTCTAGATACAGGATTCTTCAGAAAATTCTCAAAGGAGATGTTCCGGAACTTGAAAAGGCAGGATTTGGACTTCCATTCCTTTATGAAAAACTTATTGAGACCGCTTCATCAGGAAAGCAGATGATTATTGTTCTGGATGAAATTGATATGATAAAGGATTTGGATGAGCTTGTATATACCCTCACAAGATCTAATGATGAAATAAAAAACGGCGGAGTAACTCTGGTCGGAATTTCAAACCGCCTTTCGTTCAAAGATTCTCTAGACCCAAGAAGCAGAAGCAGTTTATATGAAACAGAAATGATTTTCCAGCCATACACAGCAGAACAACTTCAAAAGATTTTAGAACAAAGAGCAAAGGAAGGATTCGAGGATGGGGTTGTTGAACCATCGGCAATTAATCTGTCCGCAGCAATAACATCTCAAGAAAGCGGGGATGCAAGATATGCACTTAAGCTTCTCAATAAGGCAGGTGAGATTGCACATCAAAACCAGCAGAAAAAAGTAACTGACAAAGATGTAGAGCATGCCAGAAAAAAAGTTGAGATGGATCTGACAATGGAAACAATAGAAACACTTCCTCAAATGCACCAGGTTGTCTTATACTCAATAGGAACACTTGCCATCTCTGGAAGTAAATATTCAAGACTAGAGGGAGTTGATAATAATTTCTTATTTTCAGGCGAAGTTTACGAAGAGTATGAAAAAACCTGCAAAAGAATCAGAAAAAAGGCAAGAAGCTCAAGATGGTACAAGGAATACCTAAACGATCTGGAAGTTCTTGGTCTTATTACAACAACATTAAGCGGCAAAGGAGTTCGAGGACAAACAACACTAATTAGGATGGATTCAAGCCCTCAGACAATTCTTCCAATACTTAAGAAAACATTATTCGAATAGTTCTTCCTTTAAGATTTCAAGTTTTTTCTTTGATCCAAAGGCATAGCCACCAATATTTCCGCTGCTGAGAATAACCCTATGGCATGGAATATTTCCTCCAGCTGGAGCTGAAAGGGGATTTTTATTCAAGGCATTTCCAACAGCACGGCAAGCTCTTGGACTTCCTATTGCAAATGAAATGTCAGAATAAGTGACAACACTGCCTCTTGGAATTAGTTTGCATGCAGCAAGAACTTTTTTCTCAAAATCAGTAGACACAATTAGGATAAATAGAAAAGATATTTTAGGCATTTCTAAATCTTAGAAATCCATAGAATAAAGAAAACATGAGAAATCCAAAAAATGCAACCATGGTAAATGTTTTAGTTTCAACACTTCCGAGAGTAACCAGAAAAACAGCAAAGCATCCAATTGCAAATTTTGAGAAAATGGATTCTAAACTAAGATCTTTTTTGAAGTAATCTTCAGGCTCTACCTGTGGTCTTTTGATATTTCGAAGCAGAGGAGATTTTACTGGATTTGACATTTCTTTGTTTGTAAACTGGATAGATCCGAAGTTATTTGTGGAATTTTTCTTTGAAAAGTTATCAGTGATTTTGATCCCACCGAATGTATCATCTTTACTCTCTGGAGCGTGCATGTAGTAATAATTGTGCATAAAAATGTTTAAAAATGCTTTTCTGTTTATAATTATGGAGACAAATGAAAAAGCTGGAGATTACAAAAAAACTAGAGACGATGGCAAAAAAACCAGCACGATTTGGAAGCCTTCTCGAAGATTCTGTTGCAATTCTGAATCTGCCTGCAATCTTTCGATGTCAGAAGGAATGTACAAGCTGTGTTATGCAGGGAAGGCCTAGAATTGACAGAGAAAAAGAAGGAAGATTGCCGCTTTGGATGATGCTCAAAGCAATTTCCAGATTTCGCGAGAGTTTTGGAACAAAGTTCGTTACTATAAATGGAAGAGGAGACCCGCTTCACCCAAGTCTTGTAGATGAGACTCTAGAAAAAATAGCATTTTCCAATTCAAGAGGAATTGGATCATACATATTTACAGCAGGAGAAAACCTGGATGATGAAGTTTGCAGAATGCTGGCATGGCAGGGGGCCAATGTCATGATCAGTCTTTTTGGAAATGCTTTTGTTGACGCTGATTTTTTTGATGGGAAAAAGTATCAGGGAAAAGAAGGCATTGTTGCAAAAAACATCAGAACTTTGATAAGTGCTTTTGAAAGATCCGAAAAGCAACCAGAAGAAGGGCTGACAAGACTTGGAATGAACTATGTGGTTGGGGAAAAGGATATTGTAAATCAAAGCCGACTAATGTCACTTAGAGCAGCGGCTAATGAACATGGCATCTTTTTTATCTGCAATGTGAATTTCAGAGAAGAAACTGATCGGCTTTTAAGGAAGAAAATAAGGGAGATAGCAAAACAAAACAGCGATTTTGGACTTGAGCACAGCACATATGTTGATGGAGTGTGCCAGATGGGAGCAGGCTCTTCAATAACAATTGCGCCTGATGGAGAAATTTACAGATGTCCATATATGCTTGATGGAAGCGATGGGAATATCACTACAATAACGCTCGAGAAACTGAGCAGGATTCTCTCTGGGCATATAAGGGACAGAAAATTTAGCTGCGTTCTGAGGAAGACAGAAATCACTCAAGCTGAACGTGAAGAAAATTTCTTAGGATTAAAAGATCGCTGAATGAACACTTGCTGCATCATGGCATGGATTGGCATTCCTCAATCTATGGAAGCTTTATTTTGGATACTTCAAAAAACAGATTTAATTAAAGTTGCGACCAGAATAGGATTATGCGAATGGTTGTGATTTTATTTCTCATAATGGCAGTAGTAGGATGCGTTTCAGAGAAAGAACAAGAGAAGCCTGTAATTGAATATTTTGAAACGGACTGCAGTATGGATTCTGGGGCAGATGAGACATACATTCGCATTGATTCAACAGGTGATGGATATTACAAACAACCATTTAAACTTGAAGATGGTGAGCTTGCTGAATTATTCGGAGATATAGAAGAAACTGGTTTTTATGATCTGGAGAGAGATTATGATGAAGGAGGATATGATTTTGGAACCTGTAAATCTATCCACATAAATCGAGATAATTCTACAAAAGAAGTCTATATTCATAATATTACTACCTCATTCGAAATCCCATCTGCTTTTACAGATAGTGAAGAACTCATCAAATTAGTAGCAGAAGAAAAGATTCGCTGAGGGGGAGATTTGAACTCCCGTGCGCTTTCGCGCACAAGGTTAGCAACCTTGCGCCCTACCGAACTAGGCGACCCCAGCTTAACGAATGGTAATTCTTGAATGCCTCAACAATTGAGCAAGGTAATAATTAAAAAAATTATTTTTGCACTTGGCCCCAGGCAGCAAGTTTCCATCTCTGGCCAATTCGCTTAGATATTGCAACGTGCATATCTGGAAATACAACTGTAGGTCTCTTGAGCCGGATTGTTGCAACTCCTTTGGCTAATTTATTAATGACACCTACGCCAGTAGAAGTATGGATGTTAATAACAATAGGCTCATTCTCATTGAGTGCTATGGTTTGTTCTCCAGCTCGCTTTAGAAGGCTGTATTTTACCTTGATATTTTCAACTGGATCTGGAACTTCTCCTTTTTTACCAATAATAGATCCAACGAGATAATCTGATTTTGTAAGAGATGGATCGATATTCGTTCCAATTGCAATAAGTCCGCCGGGCTTTGCAGCCTTGAGTTCATCCTCTTCCTCTCGAAGAGCAGTTACTTTAGTAACAATAGGCTCTGGCCGCTCCTTTCTTGCAATTCCAGGCTTAATTACTATCTCATCACCGAGCTTAAGTACACCCTGGACAATTGATCCTCCGACAACCCCGCCTTTGATTTTCTGAATGTCGGCTCCAGGACGATTGACATCAAATGATCTTGAAACATACAATCTTAGTTTTGCTTTTTCATCAGGTTCAGCTGGCTTCATCACTTCCTGGATTTTTCGAAGAAGAGCATCAATATTGAGATTGTTGTTTGCTGCAACAGGAATAATTGGCGCATTTTCTGCAACTGTTCCTTTTAGAAATTCTTTAATCTGATTGTGGTTTTCAATTGCCTTTTCCCGAGACACAAGATCTATTTTTGTCTGGACTATGATTATGTTTTTTATCCCAGTAGAATTGAGAACAAGAAGATGTTCGGTTGTTTGAGGCTGTGGACATGGTTCGTTTGCTGCAATAAGAAACAAAACTCCATTGAGAATGCTTGTTGCAGCGATAACTGTAGTCATCAAGGTTTCATGGCCAGGAGCATCAACAAGAGAAACTTTTCTCAAAAGTTTTCCTTCTTTTGGATTTACAGAATAATGATCCTTTTCTTTATCATAGTAGATATGCGCATCTGCATATCCAAGACGAATTGAGATTCCCCTCTTCAACTCTTCACTATGGGTATCAGTCCACTTGCCAGTCAATGCCTGGGTCAAGGTAGTCTTGCCGTGATCGACATGGCCAAGCATCCCGATATTCATATCAGCTTGCATCAGTTTTCTCCTTTTCGTCCTTTTTGCCAAAGAGCTCTTGTAGAGGAGATGCACCTACTTTGAGAACTTTTGCATTCACCTGAACAATTTCAGACGAATACGTATTTCCTCGCACAAATACTCTCTTTCGCTCTCCGCTGTTCTTTGCATGGAAGCCGATGCCATCTGTAGTAAGAATTGACTTCTTAACAGCGCCATAGACATCACTCCTCATAGGGAAACCACTGCCGTCGCTTCCGCCAGTAAGCTGAAGGGTGTAGCCTGCAGCGCCAACGAGATTGCCGTCAAGTTCGTCTCCGATCTTCTTTCCAACGATATTTGGTTCCTTGTCTTTATCGATTTCAGTCTGATAACTTTTTCCGCTAGTTGTTTCTGATATAACTATTCGCATTAATCCACCTCATAAGAAGAATAGTAAAAAAAATAAGTTAGGTTTTATTTAAAAAAGAATGGGAAAAAGAAAATTAAGAGTTCTTTAGCTTTGCCTTGTAGACATAACCGTCTTTTCCAAGGTAATACATGAATCCTGATTCTTTTTCAATTTTTTCAGCGCCTATTTTTTTCTTTTTTCCTTTCTTATTGTGCTTCATAGGAGCTGCCCAAACATATCCATCTTTTCCAACGTAATACAAGTATCCGTTTTCTCTCTCGATTTTTTCAGTTCCAACTTTTCTTCCCATTTTGTCACCTACATTATCCCGTGAGGGTATATCACAGACATAAACTGTCTCATGACAACGTCTATATTCAGACGATGTTTTTAAATCTATCCCCGGAACAAACGTCGATATGTAGATAGATATAGATATAAAAAGCAGTTAGATCGAATAATAGAGCATGTTTTCTCTTATTGTAAGGCCAAAACCATGTGCAGTTCTCATAACACTAAGAGATACAGAATCAAATTGGCATCTGTCAAAAATCGCAAAGGCAAGCGACACGACTTATGTATATGTAACTAAACTAATCTACAAAATGGAATCAGAAGGAATAGTAATGGTAGAGAGCAAAGGAAAAAAAAGATTAGTTAGGCTTACAGAAAAAGGAAAAAGAATTGCTGATCTTGCTTACGAATTGATTGCAAGCCTAGACAGCTCTCAGTGAAATGCTCTTTTTAGTATAACTTAGAACCTTGTCATATCCTATATAGTGAGAATAGACAGTAACTTCAATACCATAGTTAGCAGCTTTTGTCTGATTGTTAGCCCAAATCCGAATTGGTATATCTATTGAATCTCCGGCTTTCAATTCACCAACACGTTTTTCACTTCCTTTGTTTATGCATGCTTCATCAAAACCAACCATCGTATTCTGTGGCAGAAGAGCATCAGCAGAAACCAAATGAGTTTCAGGTGAAATGTTTTTGACTTTAACAACAAGATCGACAGAATTCTTTTTCATTGCAGTCAGACGAAGAGGAGTAAACTTCAACGAAACACTGAACGGATTTGTTGACTTTTTACTGCTATCCGATTTGCTTGGTTCTTGTGGCTTTTCATCGCTTCCAATTATTGAATCCCAGAATCCCATATAATAATCACCAGATAGTTATCAAACATTAAGATATTAAAACTTCGGAGTCTGCAGAAACAATAGCCAAGTTTTATAATCACTATTGAAGCTAGATGAAAAAAGGTGTCTAAATGGAATTTCAAAATATCGTATTGCTAGTAACAATATTACTTGTTGCAGTAGCAGTTTATTTCACATTAACTCTTGAGGAACCTCAGATCGAGGAGCCGGTAGTAGAGGAAGTTGACACAGCAGGTGTCGAGGAGCTTCTTTTCAAAGGACTTGAATTTGGAAGCAATCAGAAAGATTATGTATATCAATATAGTGAGGTTTCCGATGGTTATGTGCTCACATATACATTAACTAAATCAGGCAACAGGACATTGGTTGAGATAGAAAACCCACTTGTATCAAAAGAGGTTTATTTCCTTGAGAATGATACGGTTCTTTGTACTGATTATTTAGGAGATGAAGTTTGTTCATCTGTCCTCAATGAGGATGAGCTTGAAAACTACCTTGAATCTTTCAATGTTAAATTCTTTGATGAATCCAGAATTTCAAAAGACAAAGCAAACATGAAATTTCTTTTGAATAAGGGATATGTTATCCTTGAGCCTGAGATTAAAGAAAATACTGGATGCAGTAAAATCAACTATGTTCTTGACTTTAGAAACATCACATTAACAGAAGCAGCACAATTTTCAATGGGATCAAATTCTCCGAAAGTATTTGACTACTCAATGTGCATCAACAACAATACAGGATATGTTCATCAGAAAACATTCAACTATTCTGTAGATGGAATCCAGCACGATTATGCATTTAACCTCATTTCATTCCAAAGTTTTGCACCAGAAATAGAATTAACAAAAAATATTTCTGAAGGTGCAGTTCTTGCATTAAGACATGAGCGAGAAAAATCAATCATACTCGCAAAATGCTTTACTGAAAAACAAGGGGGGGAGAGAGATAAATGCATCAGCACTCTAGCCCTTGAATTGGAGAGAGATGATCTTTGTTCGTTTGCAGGAGAACGAAAAGACAGGTGTTTGGTTTCAATAGTGCCACTTACAAAAGATGACACAATCTGCGAGAAAGTAGTAGACCCAAACTTCAAGGATGATTGTTATATCGAACTTGGAGGAGCTCTAAAGAATGAGACTTACTGCAACATGATTGTAGATCTGGAAAAGATTGAAACCTGCAAAGGAATTGCAACGCCATCAATACAAGAAGAGGAGGAAACAGAAACAGACTTTGAAATAGATATTGATGTATTCATTGATTATGTTGAAGAGCATGGCGGCATATATGAAGAGGAAAACCAGACAAGTTCAAATGAAAGTTCTTCAGACAACCAAACAAACCAATCCACAGGCTAAAATTGCCTGGGGACTAATTCTTTAATTTTTTCTTGAAATAGAACAAGTATGAAGATTGCGATATTTACAGACACATACAAACCACAAATGAATGG
>JAHJDH010000001.1 GCA_018812625.1 Microcaldota archaeon
CCCTTCCAAGATTTCTGCTTCTCTTCAAATTTAATTTTCCCTAACAAACCTCTTCTTTTCAAAATCCCATGCAATCCACTATCAGCCTTCTGCAATTCCCCTCTCGTATTTATCTTATTTTCTCTCATCACTTTCCTTGCATATTCAACAACTTCTTCATCACTCATCCTGCTCCACATTCGTCTTCCAGCAGAATCAGTTGGTACTGCAATTTGCAAGCCTTCAGCTAGGGTTTTCTTTTTCCGAAGTACTGCTGCCGGGGTTTTAGTAATAAAACTAAAGGCTCTTGCTCTGAACCTATGAATATCTCTCCTGCTGCAGCGTGCGTCAAGCATTTCTTCTACCCCTTATTATTCTCTACAATTCTATACACTAATTGTAACATAATCCTTATAAATATGGTGCCCCCTGGGAGGATCGATTATATATTCATAAAATTCATCAAAATTTGGCCATTCACAATAGTTATTACTTCTGCAAACTTGCGTATGAATAAGCTTTAAAACAAAAAGAACATCTTATTATTCTAATTAGGAAGTGTTATCCCACTTCTGAAAAGCCAAAGGGTTTCTATCATGTATTCCAAAAAAATTCTAGAGCAATTAAAGAAAAAGAAAATTGACATTGGAGATACGATCACTGTCAAAACAAAAGATTATACCTACGAGGGACTGCTTATGCCCAGGCCAACTCTTGGGGACTCTGATGTGTTAGTCCTAAAACTCAATACTGGCTACAATGTCGGAATTACAGCAGAATCTTTTGAACTTGTTGCAACTACAAGTGCCAAAGTAGAAACAGAACAAACAGAAGAGCCCAAGAAAAAAGGAGATATCGCAATTCTTGGCTGTGGGGGAACCATTGCATCCAGGGTTGAATACAAAACAGGGGCTGTCTATCCTTCAATTACTCCAAAGGAACTCAGAACTACTTTTCCGGAGCTTGAAAAGTGGCCAATTCATTCCAAGCAGGTCTTTTCATTATTCTCAGATGATATGAATGCCCATCATTGGAAATTGATTGCTGATGAGATTGAGCAGGAGATCAAAGATGGGTCTGCCGGAGTAGTAATAATGCACGGAACAGATACTCTGACATATACATCCTCTGCTGTTAGTTTCATGCTTCAGAATCTTCCGGTTCCGGTTATTTTTGTCGGATCTCAGAGGAGCTCTGACCGTCCTTCCAGTGAAAATAAAATGAATCTGATCAATTCGGTTTTTTCTGCAACCAAGAACTTTGGTGAAGTTGCAGTTTGTATGCATGCTAGTACTAATGATGATTTTTGTTACCTGCACAGAGGAACTAAAGTTCGAAAAATGCACACTTCGCGAAGAGATGCATTTGAATCAATCAACACAAAGCCTATGTTTGCAGTAGATTACAGAACAAAAAAATTCGAGGAATTATCAGAACACAAAAAACGCAATAAAGGAGATTTAATTTCAAAGAAAAAACTAAACGACAATGTTGCTCTTGTTTATGTCCACCCAAGCATCAAGCCAGAATTTATCTCAAAGCTTGATTCATACGATGGTGTTGTTTTGATGGGAACCGGCCTGGGGCATGTTCCAACCGGTGTATTTGAAGCAAAAAATGTCAAAGGAATCTACAAACCAATCAAGGAGCTCATAGCTTCCGACATTC
Source organism: Microcaldota archaeon (assembly GCA_018812625.1). GTDB lineage: Archaea > Micrarchaeota > Micrarchaeia > Anstonellales > Bilamarchaeaceae > Bilamarchaeum. The sequence continues at coordinate 1,648 of JAHJDH010000001.1, forward strand.
CAGTTGTTATGAGCAGTCAGTGCATTACTGGAAGAGTTTGCCTTAGGGTTTACAGCAACGGACGACTTCTCAAGGAAGCAGGAGTAATTGGGGATGATGCCGACTGGACTCCTGAGACTGCATTCACCAAGCTTTGCTGGGCACTTGGACAAACAAAGAAAATGGATGAAGTTCGAAAATTAATGGAGACTAATATTGCTGGAGAGCTTACCAGCAGATCAATCCTGGAGTGATTATTATGAAAATAGGAATTGAAATTCACCAAAGACTTGATAGCAGCAAACTATTTTGCAATTGTTCTTCTCATATTGTTGAGGGAGATCCAGCATTCACAATCCAAAGAAAATTGCATCCTGTTCTAAGCGAACTTGGAGAAACTGATGATGCATCTCGAATTGAATCTACAAGAAGGAGATTATTCGAATATCAGGTGTTTTCTGAAAACAACTGCCTTGTTGAGATGGATGAAGAGCCTCCAAGAAACATGAATCGCCAGGCTCTTTTAATCGCGCTTGAAATTGCAAAACAACTCAACGCAACTATTGTTGATGAAGTTTATGTAATGAGAAAAATAGTAATTGACGGGAGCAATACATCTGGTTTCCAGAGGACTTCCGTAGTTGCACTAAATGGTCATGTTCATACTTCCAAAGGCTTGGTAAAAATAACAAGCATTGCAATCGAAGAAGAGAGTGCAGGTATAGTCTCATCATCTGATGCAAATGCAACCTACAGATTAGACCGACTAGGTATTCCTTTAATTGAAATCACTACTGATCCAGATATCAAAGATGCAGCGCACCTCCGGGAAACTGCAGAAAAAATAGGTATGATACTACGTGCAACTGGCAAGGTTGCAAGAGGTCTTGGAACGATCCGTCAGGATGTCAATATTTCAACAGAGGGCGGGGCAAGAGTTGAAATCAAAGGAGCACAGGATCTCAAAATGCTTCCAGATCTTGTTGAAAATGAATCAAAACGCCAGCTAGAGCTTCTCAAAATAATTCATGAGCTTCGGTTAAACCATGTTGCCGGAGTAAAAAAATCCATCGAAGATGTAACTTCTATTTTCAAGAAAACAGAAGCTTCTCTTATCCAAAAAGGTATTGAATCAGGCTCAGTTGTCCTTGGCCAGTCTCTTCCTGGTTTTGCAGGCTATCTTGGACGGGAACTGCAGCCAAAGCAGCGCTTTGGAACAGAGCTTAGCAACTATGCAAAGACTGCCGGAGTAAAAGGAATTATACATTCTGATGAAAATCTCTCCAAATACAAAATTTCAGAAACTGAGCAAAAACATTTACATGAAAAACTTGGAGATTGTTTTGCATTGGTTGTTGCTCCAGAGCAGCAGGCAAAGACTGCACTGGAATATGTAATCCAACGAGCAAATATGGAGTTTGTTCCAGAAGAAACACGAAAAGCAAATCCAGATGCTACTTCAAGTTACATGCGCCCACTTCCTGGAAAAGCAAGACTATATCCTGAAACAGATGTTCCTCCAATTCCAATTACCGAGGAACTTTTATCTGCTATTGGATCTAGCGAATCTCTTGAAGACAAACAGAAGAAACTGGAAAAACTTCTCAATAAGGAACTTGCTGCCAAGATGATCAAATCAAGATATCTTCATGTCTTTGAGCGGTTAGTTAAAATAAAAACAGATCCAAAACTTGCTGCAACTACTATTGAAAATACTTTAGTTTCACTTCGAAGAGAAGGAGTCGAATTCCAGAATGTTGAAAAAGCACTTCTTGATCTGTTTGAGGAATTCAATAAAGATACTTTTGTCAAAGCAGCTATTCCTGAAGTTCTAAAAGGCATGGTAAAAGGCGCTAGTGCAGAATCAGTAATAAAAGTTTACAGATTGCAAAAAATCACTGGCAAAGAACTGAAAAAGATCATCGAAGATGAAAATCATGATCTAAAAGCAATCATGGCGAAGCACCGTCTCCAGGTTGATCCTGCAGAGGTTGCAAAGCTGCTCAAGGGCAAAAAATAATGATCAATCCATGCAAAGCCTGCTCTGCTATGTGCTGCAAGACCTACACAATCACTGTTACGTCCTTTGATATCCAAAGAGCAGCTACTCAATCTAAAAAATCACCAGAAGAATTTACTACTCTTCATCCTGTTCGTTTGCTTGCATATGATCCCGATACTGTTCTTGATTTTGAGAATGCGCCTTCCTCAATACTTGGAATCAAGTCTCATCCCTGCTATTTTATCAAAGAAAATTTATGTACTATATACAACTCTGCTCCTCTATCCTGCAAACGCTATCCACATACAATAAACAACACAGTAAATCCAAGATTTTGTCCATTTGTCTCCCAGCTTCTCTTCAGACTTCGAAAGCCTGACCTTGACAGAACTGTTTTCACAAATGAACTTGATCAGTATAAAGAAATAGTAAAAAAATGGAATAAAAAACAAGGAAAAAAAGAAAACTGCTTAGAGTATCTTCTAAAAGCTACGAAGAATCTTCTTGAGTAGGTTCTTCTTCGTTAGGTTCGCTCTTTTCTTCTACTGCAGAAATAGGTTCATCAGGCTCTGGAGGCTTTTCCTCACTCTTAGGTTCTTCAGGTTTATCCTCATTTTCCTCAATTATTTCTGCTTTAGGAACAACTGCGAAAGTAGCAACCTTTTCTCCTTCCTTGAGCCTGATTATTCTAACTCCCTGGGTATTTCTTCCAATTACTGAAATATCTCTTACATAGGTTCTGATTGCCTGGCCACCAGATGTCATAAGGATGAATTCATCTGTTTCATCAACAACACGAATCCCAATTACATCCCCATTTCTTCCTTCGGTTTTGATGTTGATAACTCCAGACCCGCCTCGAGATTGCAATCTATACTCATCAATTGAAGTTCTCTTACCAAATCCGTTTTCTGTAATTGTCAGAAGTGCTGGTTTTTTGCAAATAGCAGTTCCAACAACTTCATCTCCTTCTCCTTTGAGGCGGATACCAATTACTCCTTGGCCAGTTCTGCCAATTTCCCGAGCATCGACTTCTTTGAAGTGAATTGCCTGCCCTTTCTTTGTTGCAATTATGATCTCTTGGGCCCCATCAGTTTTTCTAACTTCGACAAGTCCATCTCCTTCTTTGAGAGTGATTGCAATAATTCCTCCTTTTCTGACGTTCTTGAAGTTTTCAAGTGCAGTTCTCTTGACAATTCCTTTCTTGGTTGTCATCACTAAGAACTCTCCACTGTCAAATCGCTTAACACTGATCCAGGAAGTTACTTTTTCTTCCTTAAGCTCTAGCAGACTAACAAGTGTTTTTCCAGTTGCATATCTGCCTGTTTCAGGTATTCTATATGCCTTGAGCCAGAATATCCTGCCCTTATCAGTAAAGAGCATCAGGTAGTTATGATTCTTGGTAACTATGATATCCTCAACAAAGTCTTCGTCCTTTGTTCCAGTACCTATAACTCCTTTTCCTCCTCTATGCTGGGATCTGTATTCCTCAACACTGACTCTCTTTACATATCCCCTGCTTGTAATTGCAATAACCACATCATCATTTGGAATCAGATCTTCAATATCAAGATCATCTTCTGAATCTGAGATTTCTGTTCTTCTTTCATCTCCATATGATGCTTTGACTGCCTCGAGCTCTTCCTTGATAATTTCCAGGATCTTGGAAATATCCCCAAGCACTTCCTTGAGCCAGATGATCTTTTTCATAAGCTCCTGATATTCGTTTTCAATTTTTTCCCTTTCAAGTGCTATGAGCTTTGAGAGTTTCATATCAAGTATTGCATTTGCCTGTTTTTCAGAAAGCTTATATGTTTCCATAAGTCCTTCTCTGGCCGCTACAATATCTTTTGATTTTTTAAGGAATGCAACTATCGGGTCAATATTCTCAAGTGCGATTTTAAGTCCTTCAAGTATATGTGCTCTTGCTTCTGCTTCCTGAAGTTCAAATTCACATCTTCTTCGAATTATCTCCTTTCTAAATTCAATGAATTCAGTGATCATTGAATGAATTCCAAGTACCTTTGGCTCTTTTCCAACAATAGAAAGATTGATGATGCCAAATGTTGTTTGAAGGGAAGTATGTGCATAAAGCTGATTCATAACTACGTCGTAATCATGGCCTCTTTTGATATCAATTATGACCTCCATACCATCCTTGTCTGATCTGTCATGGACTCCTGAAATTCCCTCAATCTTCTTGTTTTTTACTGCATTTACAATTGATTCAATGACATTTGTTTTGGTTACCTGATATGGAATTTCATTTACTATGAGTGCTTTTCTCTTTTCATCTTTGGTAATTCTTCCTCTTACTTTAACTGTTCCTCTTCCTGTTTTGTATGCTTTGATTATTCCTGATCTACCAACAATAATTCCTCCTGTTGGAAAGTCTGGTCCATGAACAATCTTGATTAATTCCTCTTCCTCAGCCCCATCAATAACAGCAATAGTTCCATCAATTATTTCTCTGAGATTGTGTGGAGGAATGTTTGTTGCCATACCAACTGCAATACCTGATGATCCATTGATAAGAAGGTTTGGAACCTTTGATGGCAGGCACGTTGGCTCTTTTAGAGAACCATCAAAATTGTCTGTCCATTCAACAGTATTTTTATCAAGGTCTCCAAGCATTTCAGCGGACATCTTAGCCATTCTAACTTCCGTATAACGCATTGCTGCTGCTCTATCCCCATCAACAGAACCCATGTTTCCTTGTCCATCAACAAGCATGTACCTGAGTGAAAATGGCTGAGCCATACGAACAAGTGCATCATAAATTGCGCTATCTCCATGTGGGTGGAATTTACCTAAAGTTTCACCAACAACACGAGCACTCTTCTTGTATGGTTTTCCATAAACATTATTTAGCTCATGCATGGCATAGAGAATTCTTCTGTGAACTGGCTTAAGTCCATCTCGGACATCTGGAATCGCACGTCCAATAATAACAGACATTGCATAGTCAAGGTAACTGTCTTTCATATCCTTTTCAATTGCTTTTGGTACGATGTTTTCGCTCATAGTAATTACCCCCTACACATCAAGATTCTTCACGTACACCGCGTTTTGTTCTATGAACTCTCTTCTTGGTTCAACCGCATCTCCCATTAAAATTGTGAATAGCTCATCTGCAACAATTGCATCTTCAATCATTACTCTTTGGAGTGTCCTTGTTTCAGGATTCATAGTCGTTTCCCAAAGCTGGCCTGGGTTCATTTCACCAAGACCTTTGTAGCGCTGGATATTGACATTCGGGCCAGTTTCCTTTAGTTTTTCTTCCAGCTCACTATCTGTGTAAGCATACTGGATGCTTTTGCCTCTTGCAATTCTATAGAGTGGAGGCTGAGCAATGTATAGATATCCAAGCTCGATTATCGGTTTGAAATATCTGTAGAAGAGTGTCAAAATCAGAGTCCTGATATGGCTTCCATCCACATCTGCATCTGTCATGATTACTATCTTGTGGTATCGAACCTTGTTCGGATCAAAATCATCTTTGAATCCAGCTCCAATTGAGAGAACCATGTTCTTGATTTCCTCACTTGCAAATACTTTGTGGATCGGTGCTTTTTCTACATTGAGTATTTTACCACGAAGAGGCAGAATAGCCTGGAATCTTCGATCTCTTGCCTGTTTGGAGCTGCCCCCGGCCGAATCTCCTTCAACTAAATAAAGTTCTGATTTGGCAGGGTCCTGCTCGCTGCAGTCAGCAAGCTTTCCTGGAAGAAGGCTACTTTCAAATACATTTTTCCTTCGAATTAGTTCTTTTGCCTTTTGTGCTGCTTCGCGAGCTTCCATCGAATTTACGATTTTTGCACAAATGTTCTTTGCCTCATCTGGATGTTCTTCCAGATATGTTTTGAGGGTATCAAAGACAATGCTATCAACTGCTCCTCTAATCTCACTGTTTCCAAGTTTTGTTTTTGTTTGTCCTTCAAACTGCGGTTCTTGAACCCTGACACTGATAACTGCAGTAAGTCCTTCAAGAGCATCATCTCCAGTTATTCTTTTATCTTCCTTGAGAACCTTGTTTGACTTAACATAATCATTGACTGCTCGGGTTAGTGCTGTTCTAAATCCAGTCAGGTGAGTTCCGCCTTCAATTGTTTTGATGTTATTAACAAAACTGTATATCATCTCGTTGTAGCTGTCAGTATACTGGACTGCTACCTCAATTTCCACATGCTCATTTTTCTTCTCAAAGAAATAAGCTTCATGAAGTTTGTTTCTTGCTTTGTTGAGATGTTCAACAAACTCCTTGATTCCTCCTTCAAAGAAAAACTCTTCTTTTTTGTCTGTTCTCTCATCCACGATAACTATCCCAAGTCCTTTGTTGAGGTATGCCAGCTCCATGAATCGCTCTTTTAGGTATGCAAAGTCAAAATCCCGAATTGGAAATATCTGTTCATCTGGCATGAAATGGACAATTGTTCCATGGTCAGGGCTATCTCCAACTACTTTTGCTTCTTCAGTCAGTTTTCCTCTGGCAAATTCAATGGTATGAATCTTTCCATCTCTATGAACTTCAATTTTCATCCATTCTGAGAGTGCGTTAACAACGCTCATACCAACTCCATGAAGTCCCCCTGAAACCTTGTATGCTTTTTTGGCAAATTTTCCTCCTGCATGCAGTGAGCTTGAAACTACTTCGAGTGCAGATTTTCCTGACTTGTGCTTATCTACCGGAATACCTCTTCCATTGTCTTTTGCAGTTACTGATCCATCTTTGTGCAGCACCACAGAAATCTCATTGCAATGCCCTGCAAGTGCCTCATCGATGCTGTTATCAGTAATCTCGTATATCAAATGATGGAGCCCTCTTTTGCTAGTATCTCCAATGTACATTCCAGGTCTTCTTCGAACTCCTTCAAGACCTTCGAGAATCTGGATTTCATTTGCCGTATAACCTGTTTCTTCAACCATAGTATTACCACTAATAATTTGTCCTAATTTACGTCGATAATTCGCCCTGTTAAATACCTGAAAATAATTAGTCGAAAGTCTTTAAATGACTATCTAAATTTACCTCAAAAAACAGCTATTTTTCTAATGTTTTAAAAGCTACATAAGTGCGTGTTTCAGCAACCTCATTCAGCTTTCTCAATTGGCCAGTAACCAGATTATTTAAGTCATCAATGTCCTTTGCATGAACTTTGAAAATCAGATCAAATTCCCCAGTAATCATTGCTCCTTCGTCAACAAGTTCATACTTTCCTATCTTGTGCAGAATCTCTTCATGATCTGCTTTTCTAACTGCCTTTACCATCAAATAAGCTACCATTTTCAATCCAAGTTTTGCCTTGTCAATTGCAATTGTATAGTTTTTGATGATCCCCTCTCCTCTGAGTTTCTTTATTCTATTGTGAACGGTAGCTGCCGGAATTCCTGATTTTTTTGCTATTTTTCCTATTGAAAGATGCGAATTTTGCTTCATAATAGCTAAAATCTGCATGTCCTTCTCGTCAATCTCGTACATAGTTGTACATATGTCTCAAAATCTTTAAAAATATATCTAAAATTTGATCATATATCCCTAATTTCATGAAATAGATATATATAGTTATTCTGTTGCAGTTGATAAAAATACCTGTTAGGTGGTGAGCTGCATGAAGATGAAGTTTGAAATGAAAAGAACAGCATGTGTGGAGAACAATACCATGTCACTAAATGCTAGGCTTTTTCAGAAAATCCGCGAGCGATACAAGAAAAAGTATGAGGACGCCAAAATTACAAGAGAGCAACTAATAGAATCAGGCAAAGATCCAAAATTAACTCTTTTATGTTTTCCTGGAATGCCAGTGGTTAAATTAATGGAGCTATATGGGATCCAAAATGCTTCTATTACAGAAGAGACAAAGACATTCAAGAAGCTTTATCCTGTTCTTGGACCTGTTTCTGAAATGCTTTCATGGACAGCAATAGGTTTTGGCCTTGCCAAGGCAGGCGGAGTGCTTTCAGAAGCAATATCTGGAATTGGCCCAACATTATCAAGAACAGTTGGTTATACTGTTGTTTTTTGCCACCAATCAGTCATTGCTCTTATGCTTCGCAAGATACAAAAAAAGGCCAGTGATGTTGGAATGGCAGATTATTTCCAGGCATCTGCAGTTGCAGAGATTCCTGCAAGCCCAGTATTTTTCGGAGTTCTAAGTGGCATTGCTACTTCTGGAAGTGAACAGACGGTGGGCGTGGCCAGAGCCGTATCTGCAGCATTATTATGCAATGTATTTGCATTTAGTGCTTGGGCTATTGGATTTGCTATGTACTGGCCTTCAGTAATTCGGGAAAATACTGAAATTCAATTCAAGTCTGCTCAAAAATTTGTCAGATCTGTGTTTAGGCCATTTCAGGATAAGCATTCACAAAATGCTTATGGTGAAGCAGGAAGGATTGTAGGTACTGGTATGTATATCTGGGCAATTCCATGGTATGCAGTGAGATGTGCATGTGCTGCAATAGTTGCTTACAGTGGAACCACTCAAGAAGAATTTATGACTGCATATCTTACTTTAACCATGGCTGTTGGTGAAATTAGTTCTGTGCTCAGCGGCATAAAAAATATGGTCGTGGAAAAAATAATAAAGAAAAAGAATGATGCTGAAAAACAGCATTAGGCAGCTTCGATCAGCTTGATCTTGCTCTTCCACATCTCCACTGCCTGGTTGAATTTGTCCCTTTTGACAATTATCACAGACTCTGTGGTTCTGCCTTTCATATATACTACGACATCCTTTGCTCCAATTGAAATAAAGCTCTGCGGCTCATGCTGACCAAGTTTTTTAGCAAGAGATCTCATATATGCCCGAAGCTTGAGGATAAGTGCTTTTGTGACTGTTCCAGAGCCCTCTGCAAATTCTGATGTTTCAATGCTGTCATTTCGTATGACTATTCCTGCCTTTAGTATGCCTTTGAGTACCATTTCATGGACAATTTTGTTTGCTGAGAGTTTCCTCTTCTTAAGTCCATCGTGCTCGAGAGTTATTCCATCTCCGCCTAGTTCCCTGAAATATCTGTTCAAAGCCCAGGCTCTAAGCGAGCTTGGTACTGTTACAAGCGATGAAGCAAATACTTCGTTTTGTTCTTCGAGTATTTTGGAAATATTCTCTTTCCATTTCAACCAGTTTTCATCTGCAAGTTTCTTTCGTTCTTTAAGGTTTGTTATAGCTCCTTCAATTGCATTCATCCTGTCATCAATGATTGCTTTGCTTCGAGGAGTTATATTATTCGTAAGCTTATCCATATCCTGTCCTTTCATTGCTGTTAGGACGTCGTATTCCTTACCCACATCAAATTCTTCTTGTGTGTATTTTTCAACCAGCAATTCAAGCTCCTTCATTTTCTCCTTAAGCTTTCCTGCCTTTTCAAGATATGATCCTTTTTCCTCTCTGATTGCCATTCCATATGCTTTCTCAAGTATTGTGATCTTTGCCATGTTTTCACATGCAAAATATATCATGACAACTCCAATCAGTGTGAGGGCAAGGCCCACAATTCCAAAGTTGCTCTTTATGAGAAAGTCCACTGATTCAAGAAGTCCTGGGGATACTGTTGGCTGTACTGCAACAAATGCTGAAACATAGAATCCAGCAACTAGGAATAATACTGCAACTGCTCCATCAGTTTTCCATCTAACTTCTGTTCTTCCAAATGCCTTTCTAAATCCGGTAGTAATTGTTGCTCCTGCTGTTCTTTCGCTTATTATTGTGATAAGCAAAGTTACAACATTGTATAAGAATAAAACAAATGCAATTCCAAGTCCAAGTGCAATCCCAAGCGCCATATAATAATTTTTTATAATTCCATCCAAAGTTGTGAAGACAATGTTTGTTGGAATAAGTCCGCTCATATCAACTGTCTTGATCGTTACATCCGGTGTTCTTAGTGATGCCAAAAGCGTTTCTGGAGGAGTTGTTGATATGAACTCATATTCAAGCAAGTATCCATCATCAGAAGTTTTTGGTGATATCCATTTTACTTTGACATAGCTAACTCCGTTCTCTGCAAGAATATCCTGTATTGACGAAATCTGTTTTGCATCGCTAATTACTGTTGTCGGTATACTGTCTGATACTCCGACTCCTGCAACCTCTACCCCAAGTTCCCCATCATTTTTCTCCAAAGGATCAATTGCGAACAATATCCTGTACTGGTAGCTTTCAACAAAAGTCTCATATGTTCCGATTCTTTGGGTAGCATCTACTACATATCCAATTCCAAAATCAGAATGATCGCACAATTGAACTTTCGGCTGTACGTATAATGGGTTCGAATTTATATCTGCTACTTTTGCAACCATATCCCTTGTTTTTCCAAGGAAAATGTTTCTCTCTTCATCGGTGGTGTTCCTCAGGCTAAGTACCATTCTTCGCGAATCGAGAACTAGTGATCTAATCTCATTATTATCTTGTACATAAGAGATCATTGATCCTGCCAGTACATCTTCATATGATCTGCTCATCTCCTTGCAGCTTACAGATGCTGTTGAACAAAGTCTTGTACATGTTGTTACGTCCGAGCAAACAACATTGAGCAGTCCTATGTTCTTACTGCATGCTGAATCTGATTGAAATCTTGATTTTGAAAATTCGTCTAGGCTTTGATCAGCAAGAAGCAGATCAACATCTGTGAGGTTTGGATTTATCGAAGTATAAGAGCCTCCGGTATAAGTTGTAACCATAACCTGACGCTGAATCTTTATTCCGGCATCACTTTTCGTTATTGGATTAAACGTATAAATCGAATAATCATTTATCCCATCTCCGTCGTAATCATTAAGCTCAGATGATAGAACTTGTTCGCTTCTGTCACTTGGATATACTTTATCATCTATACATCCAAATCCTAAGAAAAATATCAATAGTAATATATATGCCCGGCGCATGTGAAACATTTATTAGTCTTCATTTAAAACCTTACCTCATGAAGGTTCTTGCAAATGTACTATCCTCAATCAAGCCATCAAAAAAGGAACTTGAGGTTGAATTAGAAGTTGCTTCCAGTCTGCTAGCGCATATCCAAAAGCACTCGCCCAAAAAGTGCGAAGTGGTTCTCACAGGCTCAATGGCTAAAAAAACATTTCTTCGAGATAGCCGTGATATTGATGTTTTTGTTCTTTTTGACAAATCCACTCCTCGAGAAAAACTCGAAGAAAACATAACAAAAATTCTTAAGAAGACATTTCCTTCTATTGGCTATCAGGTGAGCTATGCCGAGCATCCATATCTTCGCTTTCACTATGAGGGCAGGAAAGTTGATCTTGTTCCAGCATACAAGATATCAAAATCATCAGATATGCTAAGTGCAGTTGATCGTTCTGTTCTTCATACCAAATATGTTATAATCTCCCTAAAGAAAGGACAGCGGGATGACATTCTTCTTCTAAAAAAATTCTTAAAGTCCAATTCCATTTATGGCGCAGAAATCAGGATCAAGGGATTTTCCGGCTATCTTTGCGAGCTTTTGATAATCAAATATGGAACTTTTTCAAAATTACTTAAAGCAGCAGCTAAATGGGAAGATGTTTTCATTGATCTGAAGAACTATTACACTCCAAAACAAAGAACAGAAGCAAAAAAACGATTTGGATTTTTCGTTGTAATTGATCCAACAGACAAAAATCGCAATGTTGCAGCAGCAGTTTCAAAGTCCACCTTCAAGAGCTTTATCTCTGCTAGTAAAAAGTTCCTCAAATCCCCAAGCGAGAAATTTTTCTTCAGAATCCCAGAATCCTTTGAGCAAAAAGTCAAAAAATCCTCAAAAGCAAAGAAGCTCTATCTAGTTTCCATGCCGCGACCTGACATTGTAGATGATGTCCTCTGGGGGCAGATCTACAAATTAAACAAACAGCTCAAGGATTATTTAGATGATTTTGATCCCAAAGAAATTATTGCAGATGACAGCCGGCATGTTGTTCGCCTTGCAATTGTCTTAAAAACCGACAAATTATCCTCAAAAATGCTGATTGATGGCCCTCCTCTCAAGATGAAAGAACGAGTGCAAGATTTCAAAAAATCAAGAAAAGGAGCCAAATTTATAACCAAGAAAAACAAGCTATTTGCAGAGGTAAAGCGGCCTGTCACTAAAGCCGAAACAGCGATTATGAACTTTTTCCAGCACTATTCCAAGACCAAATCTCATCTGGCATATCCCAAAGAAATGATTATACTTGAGAAGAAACACTAATATTAACATTTATAAACACTTCCTATCACATAATTGTTATGAAATCCTGTAATTTGAAATCTCGAAAAACCGAGAGAAATTCCATTAAAAGAGCTGCAGCAGCAGTAATTCTTGCAACTAGTTTGGCATTTGGATGTGGTGGTCAGGAACAGCGTTGTCCGGAATTGGGACCTGTTCCAGATTCTGGTCCGGTTGAACCCGTTCCTGCTTGTGATTCTCCTGATCCAATTTCTGTTTCTTGTGGAAGTGAACCTACCGAAAGGCTACTTAGAGTAGGAGATGAACTTTCAGTGGATACTGATGAGGGAACTAGGACAGTTTTTGTAAATGATGTTCTTTCTGATACCTCTGGAAACGTTTTCCTTGAAGTCTCTATTTATGATGAAAATTGTGAATTTTTAGATAATGGTCTTATTTCCCAAAACGATCCACAACCACTTGATTCTGTTGGTTCCGGTCGTTTATTTTCAGTTCAATTTGGTGGAACATCTGATGAGAGGTGGGCCCAGGTTGAAATTACCCAAGCAGATTGTGATCTTTGCGAAGGAGAAACTTCAGAAATATCCGGAGACATCAATCAAGGAGAATTACTTATTGCTGGGGCTTTCAAAATCAGGCTTGATGATCTTTCAACCATCCCAAGTAATGAACCACCTTCTGCAGTATTATCTATACTAGATCATTTGGACAATGTGCTTGATCATGTCGAAGTTCAGGAAGATACTTCAGCAGTATTGGAATTTGGTTCAGTTACAATGACTATTACTGCAAATGAAGTTGCTGCAGGCTATACATTTGGTTCAAAATGGGCTGATCTTTCAGTTACACTTTGCCAAAACTAAACTTGTATTTTTTCTCCTGCTTTTGGAGCAACAGCATCATAACCAAAGCTTTCATTAAGTTCATCCGCGAATCCTTGTGTGTTGTCTCCATGCACAACTACTATCTTCTGTGGATTTGCATGTTTTATGAAGTTCAAAATATCTGTTCTGCCCGCATGTGCAGACAGATCCATATATTCAAATGGAAGATCAACATGAAGCTCCTCTTCATCCTTCATTATGAATCCTTTATTCTGCAAATACCAACCATTTGTCTCTTCGACGCAGTATCCTGTGAAAATCAGTTTGGAATTTTGGTTTGAGTGGAATAGATAATTCAAAATTGGCCCTCCATTCATCATTCCCGCAGTTGAAATAATCACAGACGGCTCTCTTGTTGCATCTTTTTTATCTGGAATCCCCTCAACCATTCTTACACTGTTAACAGCATCTCTCAATTTATTCGCATTTTTTATGAATCTTGGATGTTTCAAATATATGTTGGTTATTTCTCTTCCCATCCCATCAACATAAACCGGTATATCCTTGTCATAATGCCTAACTAGTGCAATTAGCTCCTGGGTTCTTCCAAGTGCAAATGATGGAAAGAGCATGTTTCCTCCTTTATCTATTGTCTCATAAATCTGTTCCATTACTTTTTGCTCAACTTCTTTTCTCTTTGGATGTTCTCTGTTTGCATATGTGCTTTCAATAATCAAAGTGTCAACATCTTCAATATATTTTGCTCCTTGGTGCATGTGGGTTTCTTCACATTTGAAATCTCCGGTATATACAATTTTCTTATTCTTATACTCAAGTTCAACTAATGCTGATCCGCTAATATGACCAGCATCATACAATGTGAGATCTGTTTCTCCCATAGTTGTTGTTTTCTTATATTCTAGAGGTGTGAAATAATCCAGAGCTTTTCTGAAATGCCCAAGTCTATAAGGAAGTCCATCCCCCATAATTTTCATCGAGTCTTTCCAAAGTACTTCTACAATATCCTTAGTTGGCAGAGCGCCATACCATTTGATCTTGCCACTAGTATACAATGCTGGGATGCATCCACTGTGATCTAAATGAGCGTGGGACAATACTGCAAAATCCGGGTTAACATTTGTTTGTTCTGGAAATTTTGCTGTTCCACTCTCATCAAAGAGTTTAATCCCATAATCAAGCATGATTTTTTTGTCTGTTTTAAGGAGAAACGCGCTTCTTCCGACTTCTCCAGATGCACCTAGGCACTCTAATTCCATACTCTCGTAATCTCATAGAAAGTTTTTATAGTTTGCCTGACTTATCCTGCGTTATGCAAAAGGGGATTATGCCAAAGGACAAGTCTGCTATCGCCATACCAATTCTTGTACTTGGGATACTTTATGTTATCAGCATTTTGTTCTTCCATCATACTGAAGGCTGGAGCTATTTAGACGCCGCATACTTCACAACTTCTACAATTTCCACTGTTGGCTATGGGGATATTGTTCCCTTAACTGATTATGGTAAAATCGGCAGTATGGTTTTGACTTTTTCAGGCGTAGGTTTGGCATTTTACATAATTACTCACCTATCATCTCTCAGGGCAAAATCCGTTGACCCGCATGTTAAGAAAAAACTTGAAATGCTCCGTTCATTTACTCTGCAGTCAACAGGTATGAAATCTAAAGATGTCACCAAATTAAAGAAAAAACTTCTTGCAAGAGATAGAAAATGATTTATGATCAAAAATTTGCTCGAAATTCCTATTCTGTGAATCAGCAAAACAAAATCCGGTCCGCAACTTATGCAATAATCGGCCTTGGAGGCACTGGCGGCTTTATTTTTGAGAATCTTCTTCGTCAGGGCGCTGAAAAATTTATCCTGTTTGATCCCGATCGCTTTGAGCTCACTAATTTCAACCGCCAGATTCTTGCAACTGATCAGACTATTGATAAAAAGAAAACAAAAGCCGCAGTTGAACGCGCTAGGTCTATCAATAAATCCGTCAAAATCAAATGCTATGGAAAGTTTGATTCAAATCTTCACAATGCAGATATTGTAATTGACGGCTCTGACAATGTTGAGACTAAGATTCAAATAGCAAAAGCAGCTAGAGCTGCCAAAATTCCATATGTTTTCTGCTCTGCCAGCTTTTCTCGGGGGATTGTTTCTCTATTTAAAAATTACAAATTTGAAAAAGCATTTCACATTGATCCTGATCTCGAATACAAAAAATGCGCAAGCATCATATCGCCAGCTGCTTCTATGACTGGTTCTCTTGCAGCATCTTTGGCAGTTAATTATCTTATCCAAAAGCCATGCATCAGAGCTCCAGATGCATTGTTCTTCGATCTTTTCAAAAAAGAAATATTTTGGAGGGCTGAGCTTGGATGAGCGATTTTTTCATTGTAGAGCCTTGTACGACCTCAGGTGGATTTGAGATAAAACTCCAAGGGAAAAAAATTGATTTGAAATTAGCAGAATCTGCAATCTCAAAAATCGGAGAAGTTATTGCCAACAGTCCTGTTGTTCTTCTTGCTAAAATTGATGATTATTCTGTAAGTTTTTATGCAAGCGGAAGAATGATGGTCAAGAGCGATAAAAAGATGAAACAGGAAACAATTGATAAGCTTGCAAATAAAATTATTGATGGGCTAAAATCAGGTGGAGCCATATGAAAATTGATTTTCATGTTCATACAAATATATCTTCTGACTCTCTAATCAACGTTGCAGACCTTGCAAAAAAATCAAAAAAACTCAGTGTTATCCCAGCAATTACAGATCATAATTCAGTTGCGGCAAATTCCAAAATGAAATCTTTCAATGTTCCATTTATCCCTGGTGAAGAAATTGCAACAGACCGGGGAGACCTCACTGCTTTATTTGTAAATGAGCCAATTGCAAGGAAAACTCCATTTGCAGAAGCACTTGATCTGATCCATGAGCAGGGGGCAATATCTTATCTTCCTCACATGTTTGACAAAACTCGTTATGGTGCAATTCCAACTGAAAAAGAAGCTTCCAAAATTGACATTATAGAGATTTTCAATTCACGCTGTCATTCTGAAGTTTATAATTCAAGAGCAAAAACATTTGCTCAAAAACACAAAATCCTTTCTGCAGTTGGAAGTGACAGTCATTTCCTTTTTGAATTTGGAACTACATATGCAACTCTTCCTGATTTTGATCTGGATAGTCCAAAACAGCTTCTAAAATCTCTCAAAGCAGCAAAATTCACTACAAAAAAAGCTCCATTATATGTTCGTGGAACTACCTCTCTAGTCAAACTAAAGAGGAAACTTTTGGGCTAGCGAAACATATTTAATAATACAATAAGACTCCTTGCTGATGGCGGGTGAATTTCCAGGTGTCGAGATTGCAGTAATTATAGTCACTGCTTCTATCTTGCTCGCTGGTATCATGATGGGTCTTGGAAAGGCCTTGGGCTACAAACGCATTGAGAACTTTGGTGTGGAAGAGCTAATTCAATCCATGATCAATGCTGCTATTATCGGTTCATTTGCAGCAATCATAGAATTGGTTGCTGTTATCAGCGGAACAATAGTTACTCCAACATGTTCAGAAGGCAATGTAGTAGAGCAGCTACGATGCACTTTGACTGCTCTTAACAACGGTATTTTCCTGATGTTCCAGGAGCTTGTTCGAACACTGAACATCATCGGCTTTTACCAGAGTATCTCTCTTGATTTTGGTGCGTTTGCAATATCTCCGTTTTCCAATCTTTCATCAGTATCTGCTGCCTTATCCGCGCAGCTGCTTTCAATAAATGCAATCATAATCCTAATCGGATTAAATATCCAAATCGCAGAATTTGTCGGGGCAAATGCACTAGGGCTTCTATTCCCAATTGGCTTGGTTCTAAGGACATTATTTGCAACCCGAAAAGTTGGGGGATTTTTAATCGCACTTTCTATTGGTCTCTATCTTTTCTATCCTGCATTTGTTCTTATATTCCCAGACCCTATGGAGGATGTTGATGTTTCATACTTTACTATGAAAAATTTCACAAACAATAGTTTCTATGCTTCAATGCCGGTTGTGGATCTCAATGATAATTATGCAATTGCAGGAAAGCTAGACCTTATGAGCGGACATTGCTTTGATGTAAACCTTAGCAATTCAAGTGCATGCAATCAAACTCTCATTGATCAGGGTTTCAGAGTCAATACTTCCAATGTCTCAAATATCACAGTTTGGGAAACTGTTATGCCAGAAAATCTCTCTACTGATTTCAGCGGGGACCTTACACTGATAAGCCAGAGCAATAGCAGATCTATTGCAAAATCATTGCTCTACTCAGTTGTTGGTCCGATATTTTCGTTAATAATTACTGTAGTGTTTGTCAAGGAGCTTGCATCCATTCTTGGAAGTGAAATTGGTCTAAACACTATAGCGTCAATTTAAATATGATAAAGAATAGGTGAATATTATGATTCTCAACCGAGCTATAACAGTTGTCGCTCTTGTTGGCGGCGTTCTTTCAATTATTTTATCACTCATATACCAAAATCCAATATTGACATTAATTGCAGCAGCGTTTTTCAGTCTCAGTTTGCTACTTTGGAAGGTTGGATATCTCATAATTCCTGCAATTACGCGTGCAACCAATATAGTGGAAGTTCGAGGAGCTTATGAAGTTCCTTCAACGCGAGATCATATTATCAAGAAAACTGATACTGGATATTATGCATCCAAATTTCTTGAAGTTCGATTTTATGAAAGTTCTATCGAAAAGGATGCAGGAGAAAAACGCACAATGTTTGAGTCTTTTGAAAAAGCAATAAGCTCTCTGAAATATATCGTAAAAATCAGCCTGATGATCACAACTCTTGATCTTTCTCATCATATTGATGAGATTAAAACCAAAAGGAGTACTGTTGAGGCAAAAAAAGCAAAGGGAGTGAAACTTGCTGCAAACGAAACACTTCGTATGGACAGAGAACTTGCATATTGGAACAGGCTTCTCGATCGCATTACTCAGGGAGAGCGGCCAGTTGAAGTAATTGCATATGCATCAACTACTGCATTTGGACTTACGCATGATGAGGCGCTTAGCAGAGTCAATCGTCAGGCAAAGGAAGTTCGAACGATCCTATCAAGTTCTCTTGGTTGTGATGTAAACGAATTGAAAGATGCAGATATGCTCAGGTGCTTTGAGTGGGACTTTTTCTTCCCAACAACTAGGGAAGAAATTCAAGATGCGCTCTTCTGATAGTTTTATATATGAACTACGTGTCATAATTTTGGGTTTTAAAAGCGGTGGAAAAATTTGAAGTCTTCATATATGCTCTCCAAGGAGCTTGCAAGAAACATGATACTTGTGCATCCTCCAGAGCCAAGGAAGGATCTTTTGCTTGCAGATCCATCCAAGGGAGTATATGTTGGAAAAACAAGATTTCTCAGAACGCCTGTTTTTTGGGATCCGTCAAAACTTATCAATCCTCATATTGCAATTTTAGGTATTACTGGTTCTGGTAAGAGTTATACTGTTAAGACCTTCCTTACTCGAGCTTCATTAATTTGGAACACTAATGCAGTTATATTAGACTGGGTTGGAGAATACAAGGAGTGGGTTCGCCAGGCAGGAGGAACAGTAATTGATCTTGCCGAAGAGCGGCTCAATATTCTTGATCTTGTTGGCCTTCCAAAGAGAAGCAGAATTAGGCATATCGTGTCTGCTTTGGATATTCTTGTTGACTTGAAAAAGTTTCCTAGTGAAAGAGATGAAATTGAGCAGGCTCTTGAAGATATTTATTTTGGAAAAGTAAAATCTACTCCTTCAATGTCTTCGGTTACTAATGTGCTGAAAAATAAAAAGAAAAAATTCGGAAAAAAAGAACTTGAGAGCGAACTTCGACATATGAATCATAAGGAATGCAGCAAAGCAACTCTTGTCGATGTTGTTCGCATTCTGGAAGCACGCGGCCAGAAAAAAGCAGCCAGACTTCTCAAAAGATTTACTGTCGAGGGAACTGATTTTTTTGCAGGACACTCGACTATGGACATCAAAGCCATGACTCATGGGGGTCTTGTGTGCATCGATCTGCATAATCTTCCAACTGAAGAGATGAGAAGTCTTGCTGGTCTGACAATTTTGCAATATATCAAAGAAACAATGCGCGCAGAAGGAATGGCGGATGATCACAAAGAAGTCAAACTCTTTGTTGTTCTTGATGAAGCTTGGAAAATTGCACAAGATGAGCGCAGTGATGTTATTACCATAGTTCGAGAAGGCCGCAAGTATAATTTCTCACTGGTTATCGCAACCCAGAATCCAACAGATATGCATAAGACGATTTTCAGTAATATTGGATCTGTTTTTGTGCTTCGTCTGGTTCTTCGGGAATACAGGGATTATGTCAGAAATTCAATTGGCTATTCAAGTTTCATTGATGATGAGATATCTAAGTTTGGTGTTGGTGATGCTGCTGTCAATATGATCTTTGCAGAGCGCCAATCCAAGGTTATGACATTCCTCATGAATAAAATAGACGGGGAAGAGCCTCTCCTTCTATACAAGATAAGAGGTGGAGACATGAATGTTGAAATTGAGAGAGAGCAGTTTATCAGAATGCTCTATGAGCTTGGACTCAACGAAAGTCAGCTTAAATTAATAAGAACTCAATTCGAGAAAGGCGATGGTCTTATCGAAGGAGAAGCGCTAGTTGCCATTTTGGAAAAGTTCGGTTACTCAAAGCCATCAATTATTTCATTTTTAAGGCAGCTAAGCATTGACGAGAAAAACCTTATTAAGGTCTTTTCACTTGTTAGAATGAGAAAGGCAACCAAGGGCGTAGTCCATTTGGTTACTGAAGATGATGGATGATCAAGATGGCCGAAGAAAAAATTATTGTAACTTCCAAACAAAAGAAAAATCTCAAGGGCCTTGCAACACTTTTCAGCGGCCTTGGTTTTACTAAAATCGCATATACTAAATCAGGCCTTACACTTGAAAAAACAAAAGGCCGTGATCTTCGAGGCAATCCATATTTAGAATACAGGGTTGCATTTAGGCCTTCTGAAATTGAATTTGCCTATAGCGCCTCCATAAGAAAGAGCAAAATGGCACGGCTTCTTCATCTAATGCCAACTTTTCTGAACATCCTCCAAGTTGCAGAAGAATACTATGATCTTCAGCCTACTCAGATTTTCTCTCACATAACCTCCGTGCTTGATGAAGTATCAAAAATGGTTGATCATGATTCAGTTGAATTTTCAACACAGCTTACCGAACTTCAATCTAAATATACTGATATTCAAAAAAGGTATGATGATTTAGTCAGGTCAAGCGAGGCAAATACAAGAATTCTTCTAGAATGCGAGAGAAAACGGGATGAGCAGCACAAAAAACTTGCTCACCTAACAGGCATGAGCGATGATCTTCTTCGAGAAACTCTTTATGATTGGATCAAGGTTCATGGGGGTTCAATTGATATTCGTGAATTTTCAAAGGCCAACTCTGTTGCAGTTAGCAGAACAGAAGAAGGACTTGATATGCTGATTAGGGACGGATACATAAGGAGGCGGATCTGATGGCAAGGAAAAAGAAAGCTTCTAAGAAAATCCAGGAAGAAGTGGTCATAAAAGAATACTTTTTTGCATTTGAAATTATCAAAATGTATCCTTATACCCGCTCTTATGTCCTAAAAGCACCATTGAAAAAGTCTTTCAAAGATACTATTTCAGAACTCTTTGTAGGTAGAATCTAAATGAAAGTACTTCTAGTTGGAAATGGAGCGAGAGAGCATGCAATAGCAGAGAACCTTGCGCGGGATTGTGAACTGTACTGTGTTATGTCAAAAAAGAATCCTGCAATGGCTCAGCTGTCCAAAGACTACTGGATTTGTAATATTGAGGATCCAGTTTCAGTGGAATCTGTCATTAAAGGAAAAGATTTTGATCTTGGTTTCTCAAGTCCTGATGCCACATTGGCAGCCGGAGTGAGCGATGTTCTTGAGGAACATGGAATGTTGGTTGCATCACCGTCAAAAGCAGCTTCTCGCATTGAATGGGACAAATCTTATATGAGATCTCTTCATGAAAATTATCATGTTGGAGGAACGCCAAAGCATGAGATAGTAACTAATATCAAAGATGCTACTAGGGTGATCAAAGATTACGAATTAGTTGCAATAAAACCCCTTGGCCTCACAGGTGGAAAAGGAGTCAAAGTGAGTGGGGATCATTTTGTAAATCTTGATCAAAAACTCGAATATACTGCCTCACTTCTTGAAAAAGATGGTAGCGCTCTTATCGAAGAAAAATTAATTGGTGAGGAATTTACTCTTCAGGCTTTTTGCGATGGTTCTAGTATTGCACTAATGCCTCCAGTTCAAGATCATAAAAGAGCATTTGAAGGAGACAGCGGGCCAAACACTGGGGGAATGGGAAGCTATACAACTGGTACGAATCTTCCGTTTTTGAATTCCAGTGATTTGGAAAATGCAAAAAAGATCATTCAGGATGCTGTTTATGCACTCAAAAAAGATGGACATCCCTTCAAAGGAATTCTTTATGGTCAGTTCATGGCAACAAAGGAATCAGTAAAGTTGATTGAATTCAATGCAAGATTTGGCGATCCTGAGGCTATGAATGTCCTTGCTCTTTTGAACGGATCACTAACTGATGTATTTCTTTCAATGGCAGAAGGACAAATACATCCACCTACGTTTTCTTCTGATTGTACAGTTGTCAAATATCTTGTTCCAGATGGATATCCAACAGAACCAAAAAAAGATTTGCCAGTTGAAATTAATGGTGCTGAAATTGAGAAAACCGGCGCAAGTCTATACTATGCATCAGTATATGAAAATGAAGGAAAAATTTTCACATCGTCTTCACGTTCCTTTGGTATTTTAGGACGTGCTCAAACTTTAGACGAAGCTGAAAAAGTTGCAGAATCTGCATGCGCTTACATAAGTGGGTCTCTTTGGCACCGCAAAGATATCGGAACCAGCGCGTTGGTTGAGCGCAGGGTAGCGCACATGCGCAAGCTTCGTGGGATCGAATGAGATACATCCTTTTCTTTTTATTTTTCTGCACATTTTGCTTTTCTGATTTTGGAAGGTCTACACTTTTACTTGAGCGAAGCTGGACTATAACTGGCGATTCAAATGATTTTATTGATTTTCAAGGAGCACTTGCTGTAAACAACTCCCACCAGCGTGTAACCTCGATTGAAATAGAGCCTGTTGGAAATTATTTTACTGATAAATCCGGAACTATTTGGGTAAACTATATCGGACCTATGAATGATTCAAAACTAATTATCACGGCAAAAACAACTCTTGATATTGATTATGATACTGAACTTTTTTTTGATCCAATTCCTCCAAACGCCTCGTTAGTATCCACTAATCTTACAGCAGCAAATAGTGCAATTAAATACCAGGCACAATCTCTTCGGGATGAAAACTCCTCACTGAATACTATCCTAAGGTTGACCAACTGGGTAAATAGTTATGTGCAATATGATGAAAGTTATTGGGATGATACTAATTCTGCTACCGATGTTTTAAAGCAGAAAAAAGGAGTTTGCGTTCAGTATACTCATTTGTTCATTTCTCTTGCACGTTCTCTTGGTTTTGAAACTCGCTTTGTAAGTGGCTATGTGCTTGCTGATAGCTGGCAGCCACATACTTGGGTTGAAGTTTATCTTCCTGAATATGGATATTTGCCAGTTGATCCTACGTTTGGTCAGATCGGTGTTTTGGATAATAGCCATGCTGCTTTAAGTTATGGAGATGATCAGCTCTCGTCTTATGATGTGCTGCTCTCAAGAAATCAAAATGTTGCACTAGAAGTTAATGATACTGTCCAGTTTGCATCGTCTTCATTTAGACTTGATGGAATTGAACAGTCTATCTTTTTTGATCCAAGTTCTTACCTTGTTGATGTTATTATTACTAATAATCGAATGGAGTATCTCTTTGCTGCATATTCCTTCACTACTTCTCCTGAGTTTGGTACTTTTGATTCATCTTTGATTCTTCTACAGCCAAATCAATCCATTCACAGATATTATGGTCTCAACCATTCCTATTTCGACGATTCCTATTCGTACTCTATTCCTGTTTCATCATCCTTCAATGATGTAGTTTCTAAGAAAAATCTTCTAGTGGATGGAAGATCTCCTGTCTGCATCCTGCCATTTGTCCTTCTTTTTCTGCTATATCTAAAAACCTTACCCGGGTGAACAAAAATATGAAAGTGCACATTGTGGGTGCTGGTCCTTCTGGCTCTATTGCTGCTATAAATGCAGCTCGAAGTAACCACGATGTTGTTCTATCAGAAGAGCATTCTGTTTCTGGAATTCCTGAAAATTGTTCTGGTCTGTTTTCCAAAGAAGGACTTGAGAGTCTCTCAAGCTATTTTAATTACAAAAAACAAGTAGTAAACCCAATCCATGGTGCCAATATTCATTTTGTTGATCAAAAACTTTCTATTCGAAGAAAGGATCCAGTTGGCTATGTTTGTAATCGCTCTGCTATTGATCAAATTCTTGTAGAGCAAGCTGAGAGCGAAGGTGCAAAGGTCAATTACAATGAGAAAATTTCAGGTAATTTTCATTCTACTAATATTATTGGGGCCGATGGTCCTATGTCACATGTTGCCAATCACTTTTCTTTTGAAAAAATTCAAAGATATGCAACTACCATGCAGGCAACACTTCCCTACAAATCCGAAGATCCTCATATGGTGGAAGTCTTTCTCTCAAACAAGCTTTTTCCAGGTTTTTTTGGTTGGATTATACCTCAAAACCATGATTTTGCTGAATTTGGAGCTGGTGCGCTTATACCAAATAGTGCTATTGAAGCATGGCACAACATTCTCAAACTTAAAAATCTCCCATATGCAAAGCCACGGGGTTGGTTAATTCCAATTAAAAGCAGAAAACAAACATCCAAGCGCCATGGAAACTATAATGTTCTTCTTGTTGGGGACTCTGCTGGCCAGGTAAAATCTACTACTGGGGGCGGCCTGATCTTTGGTGGAAACTGCGCTTCTATTGCAGGAAAATTTTTTCATGATCCGCTTCGCTATGATCTCGAGTGGAGACTTCGCTTTGGCCCTGATCTTTTTGCTCATTCAATGGTGCATAAATATCTGCGTTCTCAGTCTGATTCTGGACTCAAATTGCTTGGCAGAAGGCTTAAGAAGCTGAATTGCGATGATTATTTGTCTATTTACGGGAATATGGATAGGCCTACAAAGATGATGGGGCCTCAAATTATCAAACATGTTCTAAAAAACATTTGTGGGGTGTCTTAAATTGAAAGTTGAAAATTATATTCTAAATGAACTTGAGACTAAAAAAGGGCTTTTGTTTGCTCTTATTGATCCACTTGACTATAAGTCTCTGGATCAGGCTGTTAAAACTGCTAAAAATGCTGATGAAGGCGGAGCAGATATAATTCTCATTGGTGGAAGCACTGGAGTTCAGGGTGAAGTTCTAGACAATGTTACAAAAGAAATCAAAAAAGAAGTTTCCAGCCCTGTGGTTCTCTTTCCAGGAAACATCGGAACACTAACAAAACATGCAGATGCAGTCTACTTCATGTCAATGCTCAATTCCAGAAACACTTATTGGGTAAGCGAAGCGCAGATGCTTGCTGCTCCTGTTGTTAAGCAATACGGGGTCGAGCCTCTTCCAGTTGCATATGTAGTTGTTGAGCCTGGCGGTACTGTTGGCTGGGTTGGCGATGCAAAACGAATCCCAAGAGCCAAACCAAAAATAGCAGCAGCATTTGGAATGGCTGCACAGTATATGGGCTTTAGGTTCTTCATAACAGATGCAGGATCAAACCCAGAATCTGGCCACATTCCTCTTGAAATGGTGAAAACTGTTAGCTCTGTAATTGATATTCCATACATTGCAGCTGGGGGCATTAGGACATCTGCCCAGGCCAAATCAGTTATCAAAGCAGGTGCAGACATTATCCAGGTTGGAACTGCCTTTGAAAAAGAGAATTCGGTTTCAAAAATCAAGGATATGGTCAAGGCAGTTAGAGAAGGGGCGAGCTTACGATGAATACTTCTTTCATAGAATTCTTAGCAAGATCCGGAGCAGTTAAATTTGGAGAGTTTACTCTCAAAAGCGGACGGGAATCACCGTATTTCATAAGTACTGGAGTTCTTGCAGATGGCTCTTTGACCTATGAACTTGGCAAATATTATGCTCAAAAAATCAAAGATCAATTTGGTACTGATTTTGATGCAATTTATGGCCCTGCCTACAAAGGAATTCCTCTTGCGGTTGCAACTTGCATTGCACTTCAAAATGAATATGGAATAAACAAGCCTTGGATTTTTGATCGAAAGGAAAAGAAGCTTCATGGGGACCGAGGCGCTTTTGTTGGTGGAGATCTAGATAGTGGCGCTAGGATTATTTTAGTCGATGATGTTATGACCACTGGCGGAACAAAGGTAGAGGCGATAGAGAAAATCAAATCATCTCTAAATGCTGAGCTTATCGGCGTAATTATTGCAGTTGATCGGATGGAGAGATCCAATAAAAAAACAGCAATAGAAGAATTCACTGAAAGCACTGGCGTTCCTGTTCATTCAATTGAGAATATAAAAAATATTTTCGAATATTTAAAGGAAAACAAAGTGGATAGCACCCAATATGTAACTGAAAAAATTTATCAGAAATATGTCGGTTACATGAAAAAATACGGGCTCTAAAACTGATCAATAAATTTATCATCTATTTCTGAAACATCAAGAGAAATGCATTTTGCATTTGTTCCAATAATATTGCTTATGTTTGGAGTTGTTCTTCCATCATCTCCAGAAATCAGTTCTTTTATGTATGTCCCAGCTTCTGCTTTGATGAAGATCATCGCCTTTTTTCCATCAATTTTTTCCACATGAATTTTCTTTATCTTCCTGTGTCTTACCAAATCTGCTCTTCTATGAACAACTCTTTTTGGAGTTTGTTGTGCGATTGTTGATCCTTCAATTTCAGAGATCTTTTGTGCATCTTCCTCTACAATTTCTCTTCCAAATTCAACTTCTGCAGTATATGCTTTGTCAAAATGAGATTCTGTAACAAGCTCCACAAATCCGCGACCAACCAGTCTCAAACCATCAACGCTAACCTCATTGCTTTTTCCAATTTTTTCCTGCGCTGCCTTCAAATCAACTGATCTGTTTTTCGGGGATTTGAG
Source organism: Microcaldota archaeon (assembly GCA_018812625.1). GTDB lineage: Archaea > Micrarchaeota > Micrarchaeia > Anstonellales > Bilamarchaeaceae > Bilamarchaeum. The sequence goes on from JAHJDH010000001.1 coordinate 27,812, forward strand.
CATCATTACAAATATTCGCCCTGCGCTATTAGTTGCATCAACATCTTCTCTTCCTGATGCATGCAGTACATAATCTTCTGCAGAAGCTAATGTCTTGAGAGGCTCTCCTATTCTCTCTTCAACAGATTCGTACATTTTTCCTTTTTCATTGCAGGCTTTGCAACCTTTGCCTTCACATTTATTGCATTTCCACCTGCTTTGGGAAAGCCCTGAAACGAGCTTTTTGTATCTTCCAAAAATAAACATGTCATTTCTCTCAAGTACAACTGTCTCTGCTGCAAAATCAAAAACAATTCGCGCCTCTCCATCAACTATATACTCTCCAGGCAGGCTTGAACTTATTTTTTTGTTTAGCCTATTTTTGATGCTCTCTGATTTTCCAATGCTCATGTCCCATACTCTCTCCTCTTGAATGAGCCAGTCTTTGGGAATTTTTGTTGAAATAGAAAAGTTTTTGCTCCCTTCTTTTTCCAGAAGCTTTTTTGCCTTTTCAATCATTTCATTTGTTTTTAGAGCGCTATCATTGCAGATGTAGCATTTTCCAATTTCAAAAGAAGAGCCATTAGCCTCATTGCATATTTCACATAGTTTCATGTTTTTTCCTCAGAACTATACTAATGGTTTGTTTGGTTCAGATGGAAGTGCATGTTTGATTCTGTAGCCTTCAATAATCAAAGCAGCTCTCTTTATCTGCTCATCCATACCACTTGTGCCACGAACCCCTATGATGCCTTCAATATACAATCCAAAATCTGCCAGAGTGCCAGAGCCATTGCTGCTCATTTTTTTAAGGATTTCAATAACGACCTTTTTTCCTTTTTGGTCGCTTCCCCAAACACTGAGTGCAAGTGCAACTTGATTAATGAAATGGGCTTTATCAGATTCACTCATCTTTTTCCATGTACCCAAAATTTTTCCCTTTCTTTTCTCATCCAGAAGATCTAGTGAAACCATTAGCTTCTCACCCATTCTCTTAGACTAAATTGTCTACTGTCGCGTACAGATAATTCCATCCGCTCTCCAAGCTCAAGTGCTGCATTGAGGCCTCGTTCTGTCATGTCTCTGCTACTTGCTCTACCAGCTTGTTCTACGCGGGTAAAGACCAGATCAGACAGTTCTGAGCCTTCTTCTCTTCTTATCGGAGTAACCTCACGCATTCGCTCTCCATGCGCTCTTTCTCTTTCTGCAACTGCAGCTTCTGCATATCTATCTAGAGTCTGCATGGAAAAACTTGGTCCTGCACTAAAAACCTCATCAAGGAATCGGTTGAATGTTATCCTCAAATCTTCCCCTTTCTTTCGCGTTGTAGCACGAGTCATGGATTATCTATCTTCTGCATTGTTTTTAATCATTTCATGCATTCAGTAGCCGTATTTAAAAACACTTAGTTCTACTTATTACAACAGGGATAAAATTATGCGATTGCAAATCCAAAGAAGAGTTGCAGTTATCAGCTGCGAACCTGATTCCCAGGAACCACTGTCTTTTAGGGGGAAATCAAAAACAATCCGTGAAATAACATCAATCAGACTTCGTGAACTTGGACTTGAGCCAACAATCCACAGGCCCCTCACGGACATATCTGATTTTCCTGCTATTGGAAAAATCGGAGGGGTTGTTATTGGCGGATCAAAATTAAGTTTGCATGATATTGAAAAAAATGATTGGATGAAAAAACTTCTTGATTTTATCCAAAGAGCACACGGAAAAGTCCCGATTCTTGGTCTATGTTTTGGCCATCAGGCAGTTGGAATTTCTTTTGGATCCAAGTTGGAACAATTCAACTCAACAATTGGCTGTGAAGTAGGATTTTCAGAAGTTGCGCGAACTGCTGAATCTGCAAATGATCCTCTACTTGGAGAGAGTCCTGCAATGTTTGATGCTTTGTTTTCTCATTTTGATTATCTTGCAACAGAACCTCCGCATTTTACTGTTTTGCTCAGATCACTCAATTTAGAAAATCACAGTATCCAGGCATTTAGAGCAGGAGACAGTACATGGGGCCTTCAATTTCATCCAGAATACACAACTGGAGTTGTCAGGGACCTTGTAATTGCAAGGCAAAAAATCATCGCGCCTATAATTGATGTTGATTCTGTGTTATTTGGCCTATGCCGAATTCACAGAGCCGACACTGCGCCTCTTAGAAATTTTGTTAATTTCATGACACGTGACTAATTTTAGAAAAATGAATCCAGGCTTTGCTGCTTGCCGCCATGTTTCATACTATATTCATCATAGCCAAGTTCTTTCATGATTTTCATTACGGCTGGCAAAACTTGGTGGTTGATATAATACTCCGTATCATAATCTTTTGCAAGTTCAAATGGCTCTGCTTTTTCTGAGATTGTCTTCCCAGTTTTCCCAACTACATATGTGATCATTGTGCCTTTTCCAACCTGCACGCCTGATTTTATCAGTTTCTGTGCTGCTGTAAGCTCAGGGCTTTTTACTTCATAGCTACCTAAATCCTTGTTTATCTGCGTGCTTATTGAAAGCATCTCCAGAGGAACCTTTCCCGCCTGCAAATCCTCGATAGTTTTCCTTACGATTTTTACAGCCTTTTCCTTGCTACCTTCTATAAGAATCGCTTCCAGTACTGCGCGTTGGGTTTCCTTTGCAATCTTTGACCAGTCTCTTCGAACCAGTTCAAAGCCTCTTATCTTAATTCTTCCATCTTCTCCAAGAAGAGCATATTTCTTTTTAGCTCCTCTCTCTCCTCCGCCTTTTTTGCTGACAAAAACTCCTCGCGGATAAAATCCTTCAAGTTCCAGTTCCATTTTTTCAGGCAATATATCATTCACATCTTCCATGAATTTTAGTACTTTGTCCTTGTTTTTGTAAATTAAAAACACAGAATCTGTGTCAGCATAAAGCACCTGGAATCCTGATTTTTCTGCCATTTCTATTGTTTCTGAAATATGTTTTCTTCCCCATGCAGTAACACTTTCGGCACATGGCCTTGAGTACCACCTGGATCTTGCATAACCCAAGTATCCATAAAATGAGTTTGATAGAATTTTGAGAGCCTGAGATCTTGCGCTCATCCGTACATATTCGTCACTTGATTTGTCAAGTTTTTTTATTTCCTGCTTGATTTTGGATCTTCGATCAACAAGATAATCAAGCACACCTGGAATTAGCCCTACTTCTTTTCCTGAAAATTTTGCTCCGGTTGGAGATTCGATTCCATCTCCTTCCTCAATCAAAGTTGCCGGATCAATATTATATGAGATGATAATAGATGGGTACAGTCCTCTAAAGTCCAGAACTGCCATATTATCATAAATTCCTGGCTCTGGTAGCTTTACAAAAGCTCCTTTGATTGGGGCGTTGAGCCTCTCATAAATCGTATCTCCAATCGGCCGCGGTGGAATAATCATATTCCTGTTTGATGCGCTGAACATCAGCAGGCTTTCAACTAGCTGTCCGCTTGTTGACATTGTTGTCTGGAACAATGGCATTTTTGAAACTGATGAAACTTCGATTTCAAGTGGCAGGAACCGTTGTCCAAGTTCGTGGGTGATATCTGCATCAATCATCGAATATTTCGAGAGCTTGTCAATGCCATCACTATCCCAAAGCTGCCAGATTTCATCATGCTTTATATCCTCCTTGCCCTTTCCAAGAACTTCATTTGCAACTGCATTGAGGGTGAATTTCTGCGCTTTGATTACTCCAATAAATCCAAAGAGCCGTGCAATTGGATAAAGATCTACATGCACTCTTCCTCCTATCTCCATTCCCTTGACCATTCCGCGTTTGAGCTCACGCGTTTTATCTCCGAATCGTCCAAGTTCAAGTTTCGCCTGGAGTTTTGCTGCTCTTGCCTGAAGGTATGGAATATCAAAATTCGCCGAGTTATATCCAAAGAGCACATCCGGGTCCTTCTCCTCAATAATCTTGGAGAACTGCTCAAGAATCTCCTTTTCGCTCTCAAATTTCTTCACATAATCATTTTTTGATTCCTTAGTCGTTAGAACTCCCCTCCCCATTCCAGCATAGCTGATCATAATTACAGGATCTATGTTTTCTCTTGGAACTCCCTGGGGATTATATGTTTCAATATCAAATGCCATGCTGCTTAGCTCAGGAGGCTTATCAGGAGTCACTATTTTTACTATTTTCTTGATTAACCTTCCTTCCCGCTCATATGTGATGATGTCAAAGGGCGAAATTTGCCTGTCATAGATAAATCTTCTGGCAAACGGAATACTGTACTCATAACATTTGAAAGGCACTCTCTGCTTGATTATTGGGACATCTGAGGGTACTTCACAGTAGATTTTAATCAAACTCTTTTTCTCAAGGCCGATCTGCTTTTCTACTTCTTCAACATGTGTTGGCGAAGCTAGCTCTCCGTTTTTTCGAACTGCCTGTATATCCAAAAATTGGTCTATCTTGTCAAGTGGGCCATCGACAAGGAAATAAGGATCAGCACGATAGTATAGTTTTATTGTCTTTTTTCCCTTTAGAAGTAATGAAACATATGTTTTGTTTTTTCGGACAATATAACTAGCATCAATGAAATATGCTCTCTTTCTCTTCATATATATCTATCAAGAGGAAAAATAATAAGAATTGGGCTCTATCGTGTTCTTTTGGTCTGTTGCTCAGTTGCTTCAAGACATTCTGCTTCTGCCTGCTGTTCTCCATATGCCTCATCCCAAGTGATCCATCCATCAGCAGGAGGGCCTTCAAATCTATTAAATCTTGGCAACTCCTCTTGCCATGTATTATTATTAACTCCTTGCAACTCCACTGGGTTTGCCGATTTCATAAGCACCCCTTTTTTGGTATCTTTTCTGGATCTTGGCGACCATGCCGATAATTCCTCTTTGGACAGCTTTGTAATTGTCTGCCTGGCGTCTTCTGCCAGCTTATTGCCACTTTCAAGAAGTCCTGCTATCTGTCCAGGTTTGATGCTAATATCTTTCATTAATCTGGGTGCTACGTATCTGAATATTACTGAAAAAACAACTACCAGGCCTATTGCACCTGAATTAACGCCTGCCAGTGCTAATGTTGAAATAAGCGCAACCGGAACCGCATACGAAACAGCCTTTATGAGGGCTCTTTGCATCGTTCTTTTTCTGTATAATCGCTCAGCTAGATTGCTTTGAATATCTTCAGGCAGCCCTACTATTGCAGCTTCCCTGTATCCTCCTGCCTGCTCAAGGTGGCCGTTTTCAAGGGTCTTGATAATCTCATCCATACTGCCTTCTGCTGCTATTTTCTCAAGCTCTGCTCTTGGCTTAGTTTGGGTGTGTGCTGTTCTGAGTGGGCCTTTGTCCTGGCCTCCTGGCAATCTCAATGGTTTAGAATTAAAATGTCTTCCCGGCCTGGTTTTTATCACATTCTCTAATTTCGCTTGGGCCTTTTTGACCATATAAGTTTCTACCCTTCTTCTCAATTTCATTTGGACCATATACTTATATACATTACCACTATTTAAGTCTTACTATGGGTACAACTAGGATAAAGAAAAAAAGAAAATTAGATGCCTTTTGGAATGTTATTTTCTAAGAGATACTTCTTTGCCAACAAGTTCTCGAAGTACATCTTCATGGATGAATCTTCGCCCACCAATTTTAACATGTGGGATTCTTCCACGATCAAGTCTTCGCTCAAATGCGTTTCTCTTGATCCTGATGCCTCCTTTATGAAGCTCTTTAATTGCCTGGCTTACTGAGAAGTAATTTGAACTGATGTGAGTAAGTGATTCTATAGCTTCTCTTGGAACAAGTCTTCTTGTTCCGAATTTAACAGATGGAATCGATCCTTTCTCAATTCTTCCAATAAATGCTCTGAAGTTGATCTTTGGGTTTGCTTTTCTGTACTGTTCGTAGGCTTCTTTTACTGTGTAAAATTCACCTTTTGTATTGGTAATATCGTCAAGAACGCTTTTTGGAATATATCTCTTTCTTCCTACTTTGACAAATGGGATTGTTCCTCTCTCGATTCTTCCACCAAATGCTCTGAACGAAATAAAAACTCCACTAGTCTTCAAATAGTCATAGGCAGATCTAACAGAATACAAATCGTGTTTTTCTTCGAGTTCGTCTTCAGAAGCTTTTTGTCTATATAAATTTTGAGCTACTTTAAAGACGTTAGATATTGATGAAGAGAGGCCTTTCTCGGTCTTAGTTCGGCCCTTCTTAATCTCCCCAATGTCGATAGATCTAAATCTGTCGACAAAGTCGTCATTGATTTCTGTTTCAATAATGATTTTTTTTCCTCGAGGCATGGCATCACCTTAAATATGATAATTTATGATCTTGTATGTTTCTTCCATACAATACTATAAAACACACAGTTTAAAAAGATGTTGTTTGTGAAGACACCTTCCTATTCGTTGCTTTTCAATTTTTTTACCAAAATAATGGCAAAAATCACAACAAAAACCACAACTATTATGTAAAGTAATGGTATTTCCTGACTTTCGCCCGGTGTTTCTTGTGGATTTGTCTGGTTTTGTGTGTTGTTAATTGGCGGAGCGGTTCCAACAAGTGTTGAAAATTTTCCACCAAGTGTTGCTTTGTTGCCCTCTTTGTCCTTCACTTCAATTGTGAATTGGACAATGCTATCTGGAGCCAACTCAGGAAATTCGGCCGCAAAAGTATTAAAGCCTGTGGTAAACACAACTGCCGTGTTCCAAGGGGTGCTTGCATCTGCTGGCTCTAGTCTGTATTGCACCTGCAGTGTTTTTACATCAACACCGCTTGCATCTGCTCCAGGATCACTGATTGGGATATTGAGTTTTGTTCTGTTATTTATAGTTTCTGAGACCACTTCTCCAAAGAGAGGTGCGTGAATATCCAGAATAATTTCTGCTCTTGGGTTTTCAATTGCCAGAATTTCTCCATTTTTTTCAATTCCTTTGTATCCTATTTTGTATGGTATATAATCTCCAAATATTTTCTCATTTTCATAATGGCCATCTGGCAAATATACTGTTTCATTGAGGACTGTGAGATTTACTGGAAGAGGATCTCCATAATCATCTAGTACATCAACGTATATGTGATAATGCGGAAATATTACTGCAAATTCAACATCTTCTCCTTCAATTACTATCGTTCCTGCCTGTTTTGCAATCTCATAGCTGGAAAGATAATCATAACTTCCTTCAACAAAAAGATACTTCACATATCCATATTCGTTTGTTTTTCCGCTTTTATCTCCAATTGTGACTGATGCGTTTTCTATTGGAGCATTGAGGTGATCCCTAACATAGAACTTCACAGGATATACATCATCAAGAATCACATCTACTATTGGTCCATGACTATTTGCTTCTACTTCGATTTTTTTTGTTCCGCCTCCAGCAGATCCATTAATTACTATCGTGCAGTCAATTTCTCTAGTATTTGTTCCCTGGTTTATGACTTGGTAATCTACTTTTCCAGCGGCATCTGTTTGTCTTATCTCAGTTGTGAAATACTGTTCACCAAACAAAGTTCCTCTGTCAAATTTGATCCAGACATCTGCACCTTCTATGGGCCTGTTTTTGGAATCAAGAACCCTTACACTGAATTCATCAACATATCCAGCGCAATCTGCAATCACTATTTGTGATAAAATAAGCAATAATAGCATGTATTTGAAGTTCATGGTGCTATATCTTCACCCAAACTTTATAAGCTATTTGCGAGGTACTTCATTGAATTCTCGCCCTAGTTTTGCATCATCCTGATGCCAAATCTCACGTGCTTCTGCAACTGTAAATAGCGATCCAGTAACAAGTACAATATCTCCAGTTTCTGCCATTTCAACTGCTTTTTTGGTCGCCTTCTTCACATCTTCAACAATTATGCCTTTTTTTGAGTGTTTTTCCACAATCTGAACAAGTAGTTTTGGGTCTGCTGCCCTGTCCATTACCTTGTGCGCGGTTATAATTATCTGGTCGCTTATCTTTGCAATTTCTCCTACCATCTCCTCCAGGTTTTTGTCTGATGATATTCCAAGAACTACAATAAGTTTTTTGTATTCAAAGAGTTCTACTTCTCCTCTTAATTTTTTCATTGCATCTGCATCCTTTGCACAGTCTAGAATCACCATGGGCTCTTCCTGAACTATTTCCATTCTCCCTGGCCAGTTTATTCTTGAAAGTCCCTGTTCCAGTGTTTCATCTGAAATTTCAATTCCAATGGCATGAATTGCTCCAAGTGCGCATGCCAGATTTTCTATCTGGTATGCTCCAAGAAGCGAAATAAATCCAGAATAATCATTTCCATTAATTTCAATACTGAACTTCTGTCCGTTTCCAGATCTTTCAATCTTTTTGATTAAAATTTCGCGGCCAACTCTCATCAATTTGCTGTTTCTCTCTCTACTAACTCTCTCTAGAACCTCTATGGCATCTCCTTTTGCAGCACTTATAAGAACTCCATTTTCTTTTATGATTCCAGCCTTTTCATATGCGATTTTTGCAACTGTGCCTCCAAGAATCCTGGTATGCTCAAGCGAAACATTAGTTACAATGGATGCTTCTGCCTTGCAGATATTTGTTGCATCTAACCTTCCTCCAAGTCCAACTTCCAAAACTGCAATATCAACTTTTTTCTTTTGGAAATAAATGAATGCTGCTATGCTCATAATCTCAAAAAATGTTGGATGTTCAAAATTTTCTTGCTTCTGCATCCTTGCAATTGCTTCTTTGATGTCGATGATTGTCTGCTCAAGTTCCTGCTCTGAAATTTTTTCTCCATCTATTGTAATTCTCTCTCGAAGGTCTCTCAAATGTGGGCTTGTATATCTGCCAACTACTAATCCGCTTTCCTGAAGCAGCGAATCTAGAATTACTGTGGTTGAGCCTTTGCCGCTGGTTCCTCCAATTAGTATTGTTCTGTAATTATTTTGCGGATTTCCAACTTCTGCTGCCAGCTTTACCACGCGCTCAAGACCAAGCTTTGCTCCGCTTTTTTTAAGTGCAAATAAATATTCTATAATGTTGCCCATCCACATTACCTGTAAAATTATTATTGAATTGTTTATAAGAGCGTTATTATCAATTGCTAGTCCGTGGCTCTTCCCCCTCGCTGGGAAGCGTTTTTCCTTTATGTTTAATAAACCTGCTCCACAATTGATACTTTATCATTCTTTGAGGTGTATCAATGCAAAAAATATTCTCTAAAAAAGGGATTGTTTTCCTGGTGCTGTTTACTGTTTTAGCACTCGTTGGGATGAAATTAAATTTCTCAACACTTATTGGAGAAGAAAGTCAATTCCTTACTATCTATCAGTTCTTTGGCCCAATTGCAGGTGGATTTTTGGGCATTTGGGGCGCTGCGGCAGTACTAGGCGCTCAGCTCATTAACTGGGTTCTTGTCGGAAAAGAAATTTCTATTCTGAACCTTCTTAGGTTGCTTCCGATGGTTTTTGCTGCAATCTACTTTAGCCGAAATGGGGTTCGGGGAATAAAGGATAAGCTTGGCCTTGCCCTTCCGATTCTTGCTATGCTTGCTTTTTGGTTTCATCCAGTTGGACAGCAGGCTTGGATCTATGCATTATTCTGGGTAATTCCAGTGATCGCAAAGTTCCTTCCAGAAAACCTGGTCCTACGAAGTCTTGGAGCAACATTTACTGCCCATGCTGTTGGAGCAGTACTTTGGATTTGGACTGTTCCTATGACAGCTGAGCAATGGCTGATGCTACTTCCAATTACAGCCTTTGAGAGAATTCTATTTGCTCTTGGAATTGCTGCAAGCTATGTTGTGTTTGTAAATATTCTCAAGGCAGTTGATAGCGTAGTTGACATAAAAAGTATCATCAATATCGATGAAAGATATGCTCTTTGGAGAGCATAATTTTTTTTATTTTATTTGAGTTAATGTAGTTTGCCTTGAGCTCAGCATTTCTTTTATCAAAACTCCTTGTTCTGTGAATTTTGAAATAGGAAGTCTCAGCTTTGTTGATAAGTAGTTCAAAACTGCTCTATATGACTCAAATTCTTTTGGCTTTTCTTTCATTGCAGCTTTCACGTTTTCGCGTACATTGAACACTCCAAGAGGCACATAGCCTTCATATGCTTCCCGAAGAACAATTGCTCCAGCCTGTTTTTTCATCTTTGAAAGAGCTTCCAGAACAGCAAATTTGCAGCTATAATAGCAGCCGCCAACAGATGAATATTCACTCTTCCCCTGAGTATATTCCTGATCTGCAAAAATCATTTCTTCCCTCCCAAGAACATGGATAAATGCCTCAATCCATTCATACATCCATGGAGTTGGGGTCAAGATCACAGCATAATAATTATTTAGGCTTGAGAACTCGTAGACCTGGTAATTCTCTATGGCATCAAAGTATTTTACCTGGTGGTAAAGATTATTTGCAAGTATTGTATCAACCGCAGTAATCGACCAGCGCGTTGGAACGAGTTTTCTATTTTTGCCAAGACCCATAGTTCCGGTTGAAAATGCCTTTTGCATTTGAGAAAAAGCAACTCCATCTTTGTATAGCTCCTTAATTGCATCTGCTGCTTTCCAATCAGTATCATAATATGATTTCTCCAGATGCTGCTCCCACTTTGTGTTTCCGATTTCGAATTTATCTAGAGGTGCACTTGGGCCATATGGCTGATGATCCTGGTTAAACGTAACTCCTCTTGGCTTATAGTGAAATTGAACTTCACTTTCAACAGATTTTGATGCAAGGGAGATCTCCTGCATGTTTCGAACCAACTTGTTTTCAAGATCCTTAATCCCGACTTCCTTTTTCCCACGGACAAGGTCTAACCTGAATTTGATGATATCATTCTGTTCGTATTTGCCAATCCATTGCTCCGGGCTGTCCATCACAAATGTGTCTCCAATCCTGGGCGTGAGCATGGGCCCTACTGCAACTTTTGGATATCCGTAGCTTCCAATAAACACTGAAGGCGGAGAGCTTCCATCCAGCTTTTCATCTACCTCTATGCTCTTCCATTTCATGGTTCCAGAAGTAATTTTCTTCAGGTATGCGCCTTTGCCCATTCCCATAACTAGTTTTTCTCAGCTATTGTTTATAATTCGCTTTGGGGGTCATTTCCGCTGGCTTTGTGAAGGTTTTCTCCTTTTCTGACAACTGGAATGCCTCCTTCAACTGGCTCATTATGAATAAGATATCTTGTTTTTCCGCCATTTCCATCTGGCATCTCAACTTCTGGCAGTTTTGATTCCAGATCAGCTGGAACTGCTTGCATATATCTTGTTTCGCCCTCTGGGAAATTCTTTAAAAATTCTCTTTTTATTTCGTCTAATTTTCTTTTTCGCTCTAAATTTATTCGGTTTTGTTCCCTTAATCTTTCCATTCCCTGGGCAGGTGTTTCTTGTCTGACTCCTCTGATTACTCCATTTTCGTATACTGTTTCACGCGTTCCTGAAATGGGATGGGGAAGATCAAGTGCAAGATACCATTTCCCTTGAATCGAAACAAATGGCGATCTTCCATTTTTTTCCAAAGCCATATGGGCCATTATACTAACTGATACAAAAGCCTCGATGTCCATATCTCCAACTCGCTCAAGCATTTGCACAAGATATTTTCTTTTGCCTCCTGCATACATCTCTTCAATAGAAGGAATCTCCTCAGAATGCGGAATTACTCTTCCGTTTGGTGGGACTGGAGGTATGCTTCGAGTATCTTTGGTCTCAGATGGCATTTCAATTCCCTCAAGTATTTTTCTGCCATTTCTTTCTTCGCCCCAGATACTGAGTGCGTCTTCTTTTCTTGATACTATTCTTGATTTTGGCAATTTGGTTACAACATCTTTCCAAACTGCCATTGAGTGGATATTGAAAATATAATACTGGTTTTCTCCAAGTGTAATTATGGAAGAATCCTTGCACATCCCAAGAATTTCAAGGTTTCTTGGATTCTTTGTATTCACATCCGGAACTGGATGCAAAAGTCTTGGCGCATCTTCTGGAATGTATAACTCTACTTCTCCAAGCTCTCTTTTTGTGAGGTCGTATCCGCAAAATCCTTTCGGCCATTCAACTTCTCGGTATTCTCTGACTTCAGCACCTATATTGCCAAGGAATTCGTAGTTTGTTAGGGATTCAGGCCAGACGTTTAGCACATTACCAACCCGTGCAACTGATTTTGATCCTGCAAATGGTTCTTTTAGAATATAATATCGCTGTCCAGCAAGCTTTACTTTCAACTCGTCCCTGCATGTCTCGAGTACTATTTGTTCTTGTTCATTAGTTCCTTCTGGCATTGGCAAAATCCATAATCGCGCTCTTTCTGGAAGAACTTCTTTGCACATTACAAGCTCCCTTTCATTTAGCTTGTATGTAGTATGTTCATCTGTCCATTCAATTCCAAGCTCAACATCGATTTCAATTTCTTCAACTGTCTCTTCTTCTTTTCGCTCTGCTTCTGCTCTTTCTGCTGCTTTTCTCTCTTCTTCAGCTTTTTTAGCATCTGCCTCTGCTTTGATTGCAGCTTCTCTTGCAGCTTTTTTCTTTGCTGCTTCATCTGCTATTTTCTTTTCTTTTGCTGCAACTATTACTGCTAGGAGCTCTCTTCTTTTTTCATTGAGCTCTTCCTCTTCCTTTTCAATCATCTCATCAAGTACTCTCTCATCTTCAATTTGCTGAATGCCATCGATTAATTCATCTATCGGGGCATCTTCTCCTTCAAGACAAAACAATACCTCATCCTGAGGTCTCTCTCCAATCCATGGTTTTCTCTTTGGTGGAGTAACAGAAGGCAATTTTACTTCTGCCTTTTGAGTAGTATCCTCTCCATCTGGATCAATATCAAAGCTTGGAAGTGCTGGCGGTCCGGGTAATCTTACTTTCGGTATCGTCTGCTCTTCATCATCCAAATCAATCGGAGCAAGCAATGAATCGCGCTTAACCGTTACTTCTGCAGTAGGCTCTTCAACTTCTAAAGTTTGCTCTTCATCCAAATCAATCGGAGCAAGAAGAGAATCACCTTCTTTTACGTCTATAAATCTAGCATCCTCACTAACTTCAATCTGTCCGGTAGTGACCTCCATTGTTGTTTCTGGGGATGGAGGTGGTTTTGATAATTTAACAAGTAGTATTGGTTCTGCTGTTTCTTCATCTGGCCTTTTGTCTTCCAGGAGTCTTGAGGTTCTGAATCTTCTTGCTCTAGTGTCTGATAACTGTGGGAGTCTCTGTAGCATTCGGCGCATATCATTAGATTTGTCTTTATTTTCACTAGGCATTAATTTCTCACGAAGTTAGTTTACCAAAAACAGTTTTTAAATGTTTGTATAAATGGTTATTTGTAAGTTTATTGCCGCATATATGATTTATATTTGTTTTCAAACAACCTATTTTCCTAATTCATGTAAAGCAAGAAGCTTACCTGAATGACTAAACACGCGACCGTTGTCTAATGGTTTATGATTCGAGCTTGCCAAGTTCGAGGCCCGGGTTCGATTCCCGGCGGTCGCATTCCGCCTTTTAGAAAAAGGCGGCCCAAAACTGGGGATTGACCTCCGAGAATGTTTCATTCTCGATGGTCGCATTTTTGCTTTGCAAAAATCGACAAGGAAAGCTAGCTTTCCTCTGTCGCATTGAAACTTTTCTTATCCTCAGCATCGGTCAAAGTTTCATCAAACATCCTGTCCGGTTTTATCTGATTAAACTTCTGATTTTTTTGAACTCCTCAGTATCTGCCCGATCCATTAGCTGGAAGAGTACCATTTCAGTTGACACAACAAATGCTCCTGATTGTTTCATTCTTTCAAGACCTATTTTCGTATTCTTCTCTTTTCTTGAGCAGATAGAATCAGCAACAGCATGCACCTCGATATCCCTATTGAGAGCCTCGAGCGCAGTTTTCAAAACACAGATGTGAGACTCAAGTCCAAAGAGTACAATCCTCCTTGCTCCAAGCTCTTTGATCTTTTCAGAAAACCCATCACAGCCAAAACAGCCAAAACTCATTTTTTCTATCAGATGCTTTTTCTCAGGAAGTTTGACCTTCTCTGTTATATGACCGAGTCCTTGTGGGTACTGTTCTGTAACAACAAGAGGCATTTCCAGTATTTCGGATGTCTTTACTAGTATGTTTGCATTTGCAATAGTTTCATCAATACTGCTCATTGCAGGTATGAATTTCTCTTGAATATCAACAAGAACAAATACAGTTCCTTCTCTTTCCAATATGCCTAAGTTCTTCATCTCTCTATTTCTCTACTATGCCTAAAAAAACCAACTCTTCGTCAGATGCCTGAGCTTCTTCCGATACTTTTTAAACTCATCCAATCTTAGTGAATTTATGAGTACATTAATGGATGAAATGTTGGGACGATTAGAGATAAGAGAGGTCAAATCATTGCTTCCTCATGAACAGACAATCTCACCCAATGTCAAAAGACTCAAAGAATCGATGCTGAATATCGGTCAGGTTGTTGATCCAATCATTATTGATGATAATACTGGCCTTGTAATAGATGGGAATCACAGGCAAAAAGTACTTCGGATAATAGAATGTCCTTATGCGCCTGTTCAAAAGGTTGATTATTCGCGCAAAGATATTACTGTAGGCACATGGTTTCCGTCTGTTTCACTTTCTCCAGAAGAAATCTTCAAGCTTGATTCAATAAAACACGAAAGTATTGATCCAGAAGCTGGAATGCAGGCAGTAGATAATCTCAAAGCACCATTTATGCTCCAGCACAAAGATGAGCATTTCCTTGTCAATCCTGGCTCATATAAAATAGAGGAAATGGTGGAAGAGCAAAACTACATATTTTCGCTTCTTGAAAAAGGAGTAGTTGATTATATTTCTGATGAGGAAACAAAAAGGGATCTTGATGCCGGAAATTCTGTTTTATTCAGAAGGTCCTATACAAAAGAAGAGATCCTAAAAGCAGCACAGGATCATGCTCCATTCCCACCAAAATCAACTCGTCATCTTGTTCCAGGGCGAATTATCAGGCTGAACATGCACATTGGTTGGCTTCACCGTTCTATTGAAGATGCAACAACAGAAATGCAGAGAATGCTAAGTGCTCGTGTATATGCTGGAAATGTTAGAAAATACTACGAACCAGTAACTGTTATCTACTGATCAAACGGATCAAATATAACATTGTTTATTGCACTGTCTCTGCTTATTGGAGTTGAATTTAGTGCTTTTTGTATTTCATCTGGCCTAAATCCAACAACTATTTTTCCTTTAATCTCAAGTACTGGAACTCCTTTTTGTCCGCTTTTTATTATCATTTCCTTTGCCTTCTCGTGATCTGCAGCAACATCAAAGTCAACATATTCAATGTTGTTTTCTTTTAGATAAGTTTTTGCCATATCACAATATGGACATGTCGAAGTTGAGTATACAATTACCTTTTCTTTTTCTGCCATAACTACCACCTGTGTATGTTTGATGCACAAATGTTTTTTAAAATCAATTGGAGTAATGCATTTATCAAAAATAAATACACTGGTGAACTTATGGTTGACATGTCCTGTATTGATCTTTCTGTGGAAGATCTTTTGCGATGCTCCTTTGGTCTTTCACGACTCGAAGTTACTGTTTTTATGAAACTTCTAAAGAACAAAAAATATGTTTCTGTTTCACATCTTTCTGCTACTCTTGGTCGTGAGCGCAGTGTTGTGCAGAGGGGCCTTGCAGGTTTAATGAAAAAGGGACTGGCCCAGCGTGATCAGTCAAACAAGGATCGGGGTGGCTATGAATTTCTCTACAAGGCCAAAAACAAGGATGCAATCAAATCATCTATTGTTGAAAAAAGCCGGGGCTTCTGCAAGATTGTCCAAAAAACTGCAGATGATTGGTGACTTCTTTTAATTATTTTCCTCTAATTTATCTTTATGGGAATATTACTTTCTCCAGGTCCAGTACCTTTACTTGATGAAATATCTCAAGCCCAGACAAAGGAAATGATTACTCACAGGAGCAAAGCCTTTACTGAACTTTATGGCGACCTTGTCTCCCGCCTCAAAGGCTATTTCAACTGTGAAGAGGCCTATGTATTAACAGGCTCTGGCGCACTTGGTCTTGAAACACTTATCCTCAATTTATGCAAAAAGGACGATTCGGTGGTCTGTTTTCCAAATGGTGATTTTGGAAACAAGCAGGTCCTTACTGTCAAAGTGCACTCTAGTGCAATTGTCCATGAAATAGAGGATGGAAAAGGCTGGAATCTCGAGAGAACAAAAGAAGCAATAGATGGCAGCGAAGCTGATGTTCTTGCAATGGTTTACAATGAAACAAGCTTAGGCGTTACCAATCACATAAAAGAAATCTGCACCTATGCAAAATCCAAAGGAATGCTTACTATTATTGATGGAATTTCTGCTTGGCCAGGTACCAAACTCGATATGAAAAAATTCAATGTCGATGCATTTGTAACTGGAAGTCAGAAAGGAACGGCAGCACCTCCTGGAATGGCACTTCTTGGTCTGAGTTCTGATGCTGTTGAAAAATTCAGCTCAAGGGATTATATTCCGAGCTACTATGCTGATCTTCGAAGACACAAAAAAAGGTTTGAGAAAGACAAGCAAACTCCAAATACTCCTGCAGTTACCCTGTTTTGGGCACTTCAGAAGGCATTTGATGTTATTGATAGAAAAGGAGGACTTGATTCTTGCATTTCGCGTCATGCTGAAACTGCAGCTCATGTTCGAGAGAGGTTAGTTGAAATGGGTCTTCCAATCATTGCAGAGCCTGGTTTTGAATCAAATACTGTTACTGGATTCATATGCCCCAAAGGCATTTTGGCATCAGATGTCAAATCAAAACTAGATTCAGAATATGGGATAAAAATTGTTGGTGCTCGAGGAGCATTCAAAGAAAGCGGCCTTCGCATTGCACATATGGGCAACTTCAAGATTGAAGATATCGATACTGCTCTTGATGCAATTGGGAAGCTGACTAGGTAAACCCTTAAAAAAGCTTAACTTAGATATATTTCGGGCTTGAGGTCAGATCATGCAAGATGCAAATGTCAACATTAACAAATTGGTTTCACTAACTTTTGATGAGGATCCAGAGGTCAGAAAAAAAGCTGCCTCTTCACTCGCTGCTCATGGCGATCCTGGAGCTCTTTTTGCTCTTGTTGAACTTAGTTATGATAAGGATCAATCTGTCCGTGAAACTGCACTGAAACTTCTGGAACAAGCAAAAAAGGACGAACCAGAGGTCATGTCATTTGCAAAAATCTTTTCAACTCCGAACAAAAAAACCGAAGAGAAAAAAACAGTTCCAAGAGACTCTCGGGAAAAGGTTCTTCTTCCAATTACTCAATTATTTGAAAAGAGGCTTGGTAAAGAGAAAGCAGCTCTTGTAAAGGCAAAGATGATGCCGACAATAGAGCGTATTTATCTCAAGAACAAGCCTTCTTCCAAAGAAAAATCTTCAGATGGCAGCAGAGCTGCAATGCAAGAATTTCTTACTAGTTATCTTGAGGTAATTTCTGACCTTGATCATATTGGTGATGGTTCACAAGAACCTCTTCTTGAAGTGGCTTCTGAAGAAATTCCATCCACTGAATCAATTGTCTCAGAAGTGCAAACAATTTCTGAGGAACCTGTGCTTTCAACTGAACTTGAAGAAGTTGGTATGAATGCCCATGTTGAAGGAATTTCTGCTGAGATTGCAAATCTTGAGATGGATCAGATCGAAGAATTCAAAGAACGCGAGGGAATGGAATTTCTTCCAGATACATTCTTCAAAAAAGCCTACGAGCTTATGATGCTTTCTAATGGAGATGACGAGCTTATGCGCAGAGAAATGAAGCGCATGAAAAAGGAAGCTGAAAATGAAATTACTTTGGCATTTACTCTTGCAAAAAAGAAATTCAAAGAAGCAAACATAACCAATATTACAAAAATCAAAGATAAAATGCGCAATATCAATACTGATCCTCTTCTAGTTCGAAGCGTAGAAAATATGGAGTATCAAAAAACCAAGAAAATCAAGGCAATTGTTACTCGTATTTTGGTTAATGATGACGAGGGTAATGAGGGAGTTGTCTATCTCTTTGAAGATCGTGGAATTGCGCTTCAGCCTGGCATGAAAATCAAGGTGCAAAGGGCACTTGCCAAGACATTTAAGTTCTCTGGTGAGACTGCACTCACTTTGGGAAAAAAGAGCAATATTTATATTGTTTTGTGAGAAACGTTACTTATATATGTAAATCTTCAGAGTTGATTCTGAGGGAGCCTATCTTTTTGGTGTTGAAATGGAACTTACTAAATATGAACTTGCAAGAATTCTTGGCGCAAGAGCATTACAACTTTCACTTGGTGCTCCACCATTAATTAAAATCAAAGATGAAAAAATGTCATTTATACAAGTTGCAGAGCAGGAACTTGATAAAAAAGTCATGCCACTTACTGTAGTTCACTGAGTAACCAGCTCTACTACATATCCTTCTCCTATTGTTTTTAGCAGGATCCTTTTTTCTTCGTCTATCCATTGGTATTCAGATGGTCCTTTGGATGAGCTTATTTCAACTACAAATGCCATTCTTCCGCTGTAGTTTTCTCTTCTCATAACTCTATACTGGTTGTCTGAAATATGATTGTAAATTTTGTCATATTTCACATACTTTGAATTATTCCATTTCCAGTTATCATCAAGAGCAAGCATCCAGGGCTTGAAGAGGAGAAATGCCATATTTCCAAAAGTTGAATTTGATTTTGTGCTGTCCATCCCCCATTCATCCAAGCAGACGTGAGTGAAGTTTGCACTTTCCTGCATATAGATTATTGTGCATCCGCTTCCACTCATTACTCTATATGTTATGTTGACTCCTGTGTCATTTATGAGATAGCTGTATTTGTATTCATCTCCAGGAAGAATTTGTAATTTGACATTTTTCTCAAGAGGCTCTTCATTGAATATTATTTCTGGATCATCAAATTGGGGCTTTAATGCAAATCCTGAAAACAGCATTATTCCAATTAAGATTATGACTGCAACTAGCGTTGTATTTTTCGTTCCAATGTCAAACAAACAATCATCTCCATTATTTATTGCCAAATCCAGAACTTAATCCTACTGTTTTCTTGCAATTTC
This sequence comes from Microcaldota archaeon, assembly GCA_018812625.1. Classification (GTDB taxonomy): domain Archaea; phylum Micrarchaeota; class Micrarchaeia; order Anstonellales; family Bilamarchaeaceae; genus Bilamarchaeum. The sequence continues at coordinate 46,820 of JAHJDH010000001.1, forward strand.
TCCGAATTTTGCATATGGCTTTCCTGTTTTTGAGTTAAGCTCTTCAAATACTACTTGAGATATTCTCATTCCTGCATGAAGTTTCACTGGAAACGGAGCAAGGTTTACGATTTCAAGAACCTGGTGATTGCTGCTTCCAGGCTGAACAAGAGCGCTTGTGATGTGGATGACAAGTCCCATTCTTGCATATCTGCTTCTGCCTTCCAGATTTCCCATAATATTTGCTGGCAGAGTGATCTTTTCTTTGGTCCTGGCAAGGCACATTTGCCTTGGTTTTAGTATAATGCTTTTTGCTTTTTTAATATTGAAAGATTTTTGGAAAGGAGTTTTTGAAAGGTCCACTGTTTTCTTTTTTAATTCTGGCTTGAAAAAATGCCATTCATCTGCAAGAGTAAGATCAATGCTTGCAGGTCCAATCTGCCTATCCTCAAGCGGCTCGATTTTTATTGTTCCTTTTTTCAAAAGTTTTTTGATGTCAATATCAGAAAGTATCATGTCAAAACCCTCAATATTTTAGGTTGGGGTTTTCTATCCCCATACTATGTTCTGAAGGCTGTATTAAAATATGTTTTTGATTGATTTTTTGATATATGGATATTGATTCGCTTATTTCTGAAATTCACAAATCACAAAATTCTATTCAAGAAATTGCAATGCAAATGACTGACAAGGTTTGCAAAGTAGAACCCTCCTCGCTTAATCTTTCTGTTTGTGCAGTTGATTGTGGCCTTCTTGCTCATCGCATGCACGGAGTTGATATCACTGTTGCCCGTGCTGCCGGCGTGCATTTTGTATATGAAAATTCCAAGATCAAAACATTTGATCATCATCCAAGCAAAGTTCCAAAATCTTCGGTTGAACTTATGAGCGCACTTGATGAACACGAAGCAAATGTTTTTCGCTCTCTTGTTCGGTTAAATCACGAGATTACCTGCGCAAATGAGCTTGTAGAAAAATACTCTCCAAATATTCTTCTTATTGATGGATCTCTCCTTCCAGTCCCATCAGACATTCCAACTAAAGCTAGCAAACTCTATCCGCTTTATCAGGAAGTCATCTCTCAATATGAAAAACTTTATTCTTCAAAATGTCTTTTTGCAGGAGTTATCAAAGATTCTCGCGCTCAAAGGTTTTCTGAAAAATGTTCTGACAGTGTTCTTTGTTATTATCTATTGAAGAGCGGAGAGCGCACAATTGAAATGGATTATTTTGATCCTGGTTCTCCAAAAAAAGATTTGAGCTCACTCGGATCAAAAATCAAATTCTTTTACATAAAACCTTCCAAGTCTGACATCCCTCTTCGAATTGAAGTTCTTGGAAATGTTGATGAGGCTGCCAAAATCGTCTATGCTCTCTCTGCAATCAGCGATCATTTTGCCTATCCTGCAATCCTGATTGAAGCTGACATGTGCGCTGCTCTTGACCCTGTTGAAATAGAATCAATTGAAGCAACTCTTCAGTCCAAAGCAGGCCTTAGTCCCCTTCGCAGAAATTTTCGGCCATTTAGATAGGTTTTTCTTATTTTTGCATCAACAATATGCTGGGTGAGGGGCAGGTAGCTTACGCTAGTTTATAGTGAGGAAGTTCTGCCCTCCATGAGGATACAACGGCTTTAAGGGCCGAAGGAATGGTACAGAAACGATACCCTTTGGGGTTGAAACGAGCATTCCTTTATCCAATGACGGAGCAAGGCCTTTGTGCCGCTCCCAATTGACCGGCAAACCGGTCAATGGGCCCAAAAATCAGTAATGATTTTTGTGGTAGTCAAATGCTACCTGAACACAAAAGGCAGACTATGTCCCTCACCTCTTCTTTTTAGGAAAAAAGAAGCAAAAAACCCGAATGTTATAATTTTCAATAGCACCAAAACTTCTTGTAACCTATTGTTATATTTTATAAATATTTGTGTGTATATCTCCTTTGGTTATCCTTATGAGATGCAGAAAATTTTTATCACGTTATGAAAGGGCTATCATTGGTACTGCAGGATCACTAGTAATAGCAGGTTTTATGGCCCTGACATTTGCCAAAGTAATGAAAATCAACAACACCGAGCCTCTACTAGAAGATTTGCGCTCAGGCAGAGTGACAGTCCAGTGCCTGACATCCAAGAAAAGTGCTGATGCCCTCTCAAAGCATGTGGGCAGGGATGTTGGCAAGTTTGCAGTTACAAATATCCGTGTCGCTGTAGAGCAGTGCAAGGGTGAGCCTGATCCGAACAGTTGCATTGCAGAAGCAGCTCCACTGGAAGTTTCCCATGCTCTTAGAAAAACTGCTACTGGGTTTGACAAGTCCAACTTAAGATTTACTCGTTTTATCCAGCAGACTCATTCTAGTTGGTCTACTGAGGATGATGCAGTGATGTCTGTTTTTGGTGAGCAGGCAATAGATGGCATTGATGCTATGCGAAAAGCCTGCAAGAACTAGAATCAAACACTCATATTGCCTGGAAGCCCGCCGCCTTTCATCATTTTTTCCATTTTCTTTCTAAAGCCGCGGTTCTTCTTGAACATATTCATCATTTTTTCCATTTTTTCAAATTGAGACAAAAATTCACGAACTTCTTTTTCTTCACATCCACTTCCCTTTGCAATTCTTGAAATTCTTGTCTGATTGTTTTTGAGCAGGACAGCATCTTTCTTTTCAGCCTTTGTCATGGAATTGATCATTGATTCGAATTTTGTAAGTTTCCCTTCACTCTGCTGGACAACTTCTTTTGGAACATCAGCTGCTCCAAGCATTGAAAACACGTCGCCAAGAGGGCCCATCTTCTTTGCTGCTTTGAGTTGCTCATAAAATGCTTCAATTGTAAGTTTTTCACTTTCAATTTTTTTCATATCTGTTTCTTTTGAAATCTCCTTGATCTTTTCCATCAAAGCTCCAATATCAGGAACTCCAAGAAGCCTTCCAACAAATTTTTCTGAATTATAAACTTGGAGGTCTCCCATTTTTTCTCCAAGGCCAATAAATGCAATTTTTGCGTTTGATGCCCCAACAGAACTGAGCGCCCCGCCTCCTTTTCCAGAACCATCCATCTTAGTAACCAGAACTCCGGATAGTGGAACAGCTTCATTGAATTCTGTTGCCTGTTTCCCTGCAACCTGCCCGATATCAGCGCTCATCACAAGGAAATTCTCATCTGGTTTTAGCATATCTGCAACTTCTCTTAATTCTTCAACAAGCTGTCCATCCAGTGCAGATCTTCCAGCCGAATCAACTATTATCACATCTTCCTTTGCCTTTGCAAGAGCAGTTTCAACTATTTTTGCCGGAACTTTTTCCCCTTTTGTTGTGTAATATGCTGCTCCAACCTTTTTTGAGAGCTGCTCAAGCTGTTCCTGTGCAGCTGGCCTATCAGTATCTGCTGCAATCAACCCAACACTCAATCCCTTGGTCTTGTAAAAATGGGCAAGCTTTGCGCAGCTGGTTGTTTTTCCAGAACCATAAAGTCCGCAAATGAGAATTTTGTGTTTGTCTAATCGTGGCTGGTATGTTTCTCCCATTAGGTTGACTAATTCCTCGTAGACAATCTTAGTTACGTGTTCTTTGAGAGATAATGCCTCGAGTTTATCTGTTTTTAGTGTTCTTTCTTCTATTTTCTTTGAAAGTTTCAAAACAAGCTTGACATTTACGTCTGAGGATATCAGAACTCTTTGCAGGTCTTTTATCAGTGCTTTTACATCTGCTTCGTCCACATATGGGCGATTTGTAAGCTTTGAAAGCGCCTGGCGTAGTTTTTTTCCTAAATCCATAATTATCCTCTATTAAAATTCAATATATTTAGCCTTCTTTCACCTCTTAAAGCTTTGCCTTATGGCTTTTTTCAGCTGTGCAAACAATCTGCTGATTTTTCACATCTTCGTTAGTTTTAAAAGCATTTGGCTACGAATGAATCTTACGATAGGAATTCTATCAAAACTAATTATCGAGAAATATTTGATATAGTTGTTAAACTAAGGTGAAAATATGAGTAGACAAGTAAGTGGAGAACAAACGGTTGTTCTACCAGAAGGAGCCCAGAGGATTTTAGGAAGAGATGCAATGCGAATTAACATTGCAATTGGATATGCTGTTGCAAATATCGTCAAGACTACGCTAGGTCCAAAGGGAATGGACAAAATGCTTGTTTCTGATCTTGGAGATATAGTCATTACAAATGACGGTGCAACAATCCTCGAAGAAATGAATGTTGATCATCCAGCAGCAAAATTAATGGTTGAAATCGCAAAAACCCAGGATAAGGAAGTTGGTGATGGAACTACAACCTCTGTTGTAATTGCAGGAAATCTCCTCAAAAAAGCAGGAGAACTTTTGGACCAGGGTATCCATCCAACAGTAATTATCAAAGGCTACGAGCTTGCCTCAGCCAAAGCAGATGAGGTTCTTGAGTCCTGCGCAGAAACAGTCAGTCCGGATGATGCAGAGACTCTAAAGAAAATTTCCCTTGTTGCTATGGGCTCCAAGGGAATCGGCTCTGATGCTGAAAAAGAAAAGATTGCAGGAATAGTTTCTGGTGCTGTAATGCAGGTTTCATCTGAGAAAAACGGCAAATATGAAGTTGATCTTGATCTGATAAAAATCGAGAAAAAAGCAGGCGGACACGTTATGGACACAAATCTTGTCAATGGTGTTGTTATTGACAAGGAAGTTGTTCACAGCGGAATGCCAAAAACAATAACCGATGCAAAGATAATGCTTCTTGATACTGCACTTGAAATTGAAAAGACAGAGACTGATGCTAAGATTGAAATCACTTCTCCAGACAAAATGCAGGCATTCCTTGAGCAGGAAGAGAAGATGATGCGGGATATGGCAGAAAAAATCGCAGCAACAGGTGCAAATGTCATTTTCTGCCAAAAAGGAATTGATGATTTAGTTCAACATTTCCTCTCAAAAAAAGGCATTGCTGCAGTTCGAAGAGTAAAGAAGAGTGATATGGAAAAACTCTCAAGAGCAACTGGTGCTGTTATTGCATCAAGCCTTGAAGACCTCAAGGATGTAAAGCTTGGTTTTGCAGGAAATGTCGAAGAGAAAAAAGTTGGCGGCGAGGCTATGATTTTTGTTGAAAAATGCAAAGATCCAAAGTCAGTTACAATCTTTGTCCGTGGCGGAACTGACCATGTTGTCAGTGAAGTTGAGCGGGCAGTTGTTGATGCCAGAGGTGCAGTTGCAAGCGCACTTGAAGATGGAAAATACGTCGTTGGCGGTGGAAGCGTTGAGATGGAACTCAACAGAGAACTTCATTCATACGCAGTTGAAATCGGCGGCAGAGAACAGCTTGCAATCCAATCATTTGCAGATGCACTTGAATGCATTCCACGAGCACTTTCAGAAAATGCAGGTATGGATGTAATAGATACTTTGGTTACCCTCAAGAACAAGCACAAGGAGAATGGTGGTAAAACATTTGGTGTTGATGTACTTGCAGGAAAGGTTTCTGATCTCAAAACACAAGGTATCTATGAGCCATTGAGAGTGAAATCCCAGGCAATATCTTCTGCAACTGAAACTGCCAGACTCGTCCTTAGAATTGATGATATCATCAGCTCCAGAGGAGGCGGAGGCGGTGGAGGAATGCCACCAGGCGGTATGCCACCAATGGATATGTAGTCTTTTATTCTTTTTTTTCTATTTCTATTTATGGATTCAAGAATTCACATTCATGTTTTTGGAATTGTTCAAGGCGTCTTTTTTCGAGCAAATACTTTTGATATGGCAACTGATCTAGGTCTTTTTGGATATGTGTTAAATCTTTCAGATGGTTCTCTTGAAATAGTTGCAGAAGGGGAAAAGGAAAAACTCGAAGAGCTACTCAACTGGGCTTCTCACGGTCCATCTGAAGCTGTGGTTTCAAAAATAGATCATTCCTGGCATGATTCAAAAAAAGAATTTAAAAAATTTGAAATAAGAAACTAATATCTCTCACTTTTCACGCTTCCCCTTCTTCTTGGAGATGAGTGATCCCTGCCTACTTTGATTTTCCTGAGCCTTGTAATAGTTTCCTCAAGCTCCTCAATCTTTATTGCATCGCCATAATGTATTTTCGCCTCATCTGGGATTTCAATAAATCCCTTTTCATCAAAACACAGAAGATCTCCACTATCTCCAATAATTGAATCAAGAAGATAAACCATTGCAGATACTTTGACTCCTGCATTTTTTGGCAGTTTTACAAGACTCATGTCTGCACTCTTTGCAACAACATTTAGGATTTCCTGCAGCTCTTCAATTTCCTCGTCGTTAAAGTCATTTTCTTTTAGCCATTCTATTGCTGATTCTCGAAATAAATATCCGCTCATGTTATCCACCTGTAATATACTTACAACAATTATTTTTTATTTGCTCTTTGCAAGCTTTTCAAAAGCTTCTGTAACAAGTCTTACTCCAATTCCACTGGCTCCCTTTCCAAGGTATCCATGTTCTGTACTTATTGCATCAACAGCAGCAATGTCCAGATGCGCCCATTTGGTATCTCCTACAAATTCCTTGAGAAACGCTGCTGCTGTAATTGATCCTGCTTCTGGCAGCTCTGAAATATTTTTCAAGTCTGCAATGCCAGATTCCATCATTTTTCCATATTCGGGCCAGAGTGGCAATCTCCATACTCTCTCATGCGTTTCTTCACCTGCCTCAATCAATATCTGGGCAAGTTTATCATTATCGCTAAACATACCGATTGCATGCCTGCCCAGACAAACAATCATTGCTCCGGTTAAAGTTGCCATATCGATCATATATTCTGGTTTTTGAGTAGCGGCATAGGCGAGTGCATCTGCAAGAACAAGCCTTCCTTCAGCATCTGTATTGAGAACCTCAATTGTTTTTCCATTATACGCCCTGATAATATCCCCTGGCTTTTGAGCCTTTGATCCAGGAGTATTTTCAGCAAGTGGCATTAGGCCCATAAGTCTGATTGGAAGTTTCAGTTCTGCTACTGCCTTGAAAACCCCAAGCACATTAATTGCACCTGTTTTGTCATATTTCATCTCATGCATTCCCTTGGATGGTTTGATGCTGATTCCTCCACTGTCAAAAGTAATTCCCTTTCCAACAACACAAAAGAGCGGATATCTGGATCCTGCATTGTATTCCAGCTTTACCAAAACAGGGGGAACTGCGCTTCCCTGACCTACTGCAAGAATTGCGTTCATTCCCATTTTTTTCATTGCTTTTGTGTCAAATACTGTGACCTTCAGCTTCTTTTCCTTTGCCAATTTAAGCGCAGCATTTGCTATCATTTGTGGAGTTGCTATGTTTGCCGGCTCTTCATCAAGCGCTCTTGCATAGTTTTGCGCACTGGCGAGTATTCCTCCTTTTCCAAGAGCTTCTGTTAAATTTTTTGTTGTGACCAGATGTATTTTTGCTACTTCAAAATTTTCTTTTTTTGTTTTGTATTTATCGAATTTATGTCCTGCCAAAATTGCTCCTTCTGCTATTGCTTCTGCTGATTTTTCATCTGCTTTTGGATAATATATGGAAATTTCTTTTTCTTTGATTTTTTCTGCATATCTTACACACGTTCCTGCAGCAATCCTGAAATCATCTCCTCTCATTTTCTTTCCAAGTCCAACAAGAAGAATGTTCTTCTTTCCACTACTTAGCGAGAAGCTCTGTCCCTCATTTCCCTCAAACTTTACATCATGCAAAACAAGTTCTTTTGGCGGAGGTTCTCCTTCTGCGAGTAAAATACAAATAAGATTTCCTGATACTGCATTTTTGTAATCGATTTTCATGAACCAACTAATCCTCTTCAGATTAAAAAATATTGCTCATCGCTGGAGATGGAACATTTGCTCAATTTCGTGGCTTGTTGTAATCTCTTTTATCGTTTTGTCATCTCTGAGCTTTACGAGTCTTGGAAACCGAAGTGCAAAACCTTTGTCGTTTTTCTGCGCGCAGCTATGTACTGATGAAATTGTAATATCATCAAACGCAACTTCAACTACATACTTTGGCTCAACCCAGAAATCCGGCACAAGCCGATAGTCCAGATTAGTTGGTGGTTTTTCTGTTTTTATTTCATCGAGCATTTCTTTCAGTTGCTTCATCTCATCTTCAGAAAATCCAGATCCGATCTTGGCAACTGTTTCAAGTTTTCCATTGTCTGGATTATATGTTGCAATTAAAAGTCCCCCAAATTCAAATTCTGCCCGGGATCCATGTCCCCTATAGTAGCCAATAACAACTCCATCAACAGTATCAACTGCCTTTCCATATGATTTCTTGAGCTTTATCCAGGCAAATTTGCGCTTTCCTGCAGTATAGTGCGCTTTCAAATCCTTTGCCATGATACCTTCAAGTCCTTCTGAAATGGATTTGTCAAATATTTTTTCGAGAGTTTTTGCAGTTGCAACTACTTTGCTTTTGCTTGGCTTGAGGATCTTTCCCTTGAAAAGTTTTTTGATAATGTCTCTTCTTTCACTGTATTTCCTTTCTGTTAAATCCTCTCCATCAAGATATAAAATATCAAATACGAAAAGGTTTAGCGGGAAATCCGTTGATGCTTTTTCAATTCCATGTTTTCTTCTTCTGTGCATTGTTTGCTGGAATGAAAAATATCTCTTCTTTTTCGTGTTGTATGCAAGCGCTTCTCCTTCAAAAATGAGTTCATTTGCCTTAATTTTTCTCACAGCTGCAACAACATCGGGAAACATGTATGTCATTTTTTCCAGTTTTCTTGAATACAGCTCAACCTGGTCTCCTTTTTTATGGCACTGGAGCCTAAAGCCATCATATTTCATCTCAACTCCGCATTTTCCAAGTTTTTCAATTATTTGCTTTGGAGTGCTAAGCCGCTCTGCCAGCGCAGGCATCAATGGTTTGAATGGCTGTACTTTGAATTTTTCAATATTTTTTGGATCTATGTAGAACAATTTTGCAACTAGCCCCATATCAGCAGAAACATTGTATGCATGCTCTAGTGATTCCCGAAGAGATTTATCTCCAGCATGGGCAACTGAGACTGCATCCAGGATTGTAGGATCTCCAACTCCAAGCCTTAGTCTCCCAAGCACAAATCGAACAATAAATCTTGCTTCTATTGGTGAGGCATTGTTGAGAAGTTCTGTGAGCTGTTTGATTTTCTGCTCCTGGCTTCCACTTCCGCTTGAAATGGATATCCTCATCATGGCATCATAAACATACAAAAGATCCATCTCGCTTGTGAAAAGAGCAGTTTGTTTTCTTTTCTCAAGAAGCGCCTCTGCAGTATCTCCAAGGTCTCCGCTTTTTTCATAATTTCGATCTACCTGGGCAACTGTATATCCTGAAGTAGATGCAATAGCCTCAACTGCAAACCTCTCACCAAGTCCAAGGTCAATTCCTTCGTATGGCGGTGCAATTATCCCCTGGATAAAATAAACTAATTTTTCAATTTCCTCATTGCCTGTTTTTTTGAAGAGTTCTGCCAGGATGTCTGTCATCTCAAGCCTGCCGCTGCGCTGCTCAAGCTTGTCAAAGACCGCAGCAACATCAGCAAAAAGGAGCATATACAGAGCTTGCATGCTAGAAATTTAATTGCTTGCTTGTTTCTAATTTCTGTGAAAATATCCAATTCTAACTATCATTTTCGTTGTTTTACTCCACAAAGTATATAAAATTTGTATATGACTAACAGACCTGTGAATACCATGAAGGTTTTTCAGGCTTTAGTTTTACTGATATTATTGAGTGGATTTTCTTTTGCTGCGCCCGTTCCTCCCGGGGATATTTCATTTTGTCTTCAGATTGTGAATCCTGGTACGTATACATTAACTACAGATCTTGTTGATGGTCTTATTGCTCTTGACAGCGGGGAGAATGGATGTTATTGGATAAACACATCTAATGTTGTGCTTGATTGCCAGGGGCATTCAATAACTTCTACAAATGGAACCTCAGTTGGTATCTATACCAATCAGGCTTTGGACAATGTTACTGTCAAGAACTGCGAAATAAACGGCTTTGCATATGCTATTAACATGCAGGGTACACAATCAGGCAATCTCACTGGCTTGAACATCCTCAACAACACTCTCAATAGTACAGATGTTGATATGACAGTATATCGCGTAGATGGAGCTATTGTGGACGGAAACACAGCAGATCCAACACTTGACTTTCTCATGGTATCAAACTCATTAATCAGCAACAACTTCGTGAGCAGCACTGGATCCTCAGGTCTCAATCTTCGTGGAGAATCTGCGTCTATGCTCAGCAGTAACAATACTCTATTGAACAACACTGTTCTCGGAGTTGGAAAACACGGTTTCCATATTGATTATGCAACTGATAATCTTTTCATAAACAATACAGCAGCAGAAAATGGGGGTGCGGGGTTCTTTGTTAGTGATACTTCTCCTGACAATACTTTCATAGGAAACAATGCAAGCAATAACTGCATTGCTAATATTTACACTGCCGGCTTTGATATCAATTCTATTCGTAACCTGCTCATCAACAACACTGCATACAACAACAGCAACGGAATATACCTTTCTGATGATAATAATAATCTGAGCAGCAATCATATTTACTACAACTACCTTGGTCTTAATCTTGATCAGATGTCTGATTCTAATCTAGTTGTAGACAACCTGATTGAGGAAAATGAGTATGCTGATCTTCTCGTAGCAGGGGATCCAAGAACACTTGAATTTGATATTTCCGGATGCAGCAATACAATTGAGAACAATACTGGCTCTGGTGGAAGACCAATTCTTTATTCTGAGGATCCTGTCAACTTGGTCGGTGGCATCTATTCAGAAATCATACTTTGTGATGCTGATAACTCTGTTCTGGATGGAGTAACTGTTGATGGTTCTGATGCCTTTGACAACAATGCTCTTGCACTCTTCTTTACTGACAATGCAGTAATCAACAATTCACAGTCAAACAACAATGCAATGGGGGTTTGGCTCTATGGTTCTGAGATGGTTCTTATCAATAACACTGATACAAATGAGAATGCCATAGCAGGTCTTTTCTTCACTCTATCCAGAACTATTTTCGTTAATCAACACCTTGCTCGTGGCAATAGTGGTTCAGTTCCAGATCTCTTTGGGGGAGAAGCTGGTTTCCTTGGTATGCTTCCTCTTGGAGCAGGTGTTATTGAGATAAGTGCTCTTCCATTTGGACGAGGGATGGACATGGGAGGCTCTACCTTTTTTGAGTTTACATATTACAACGACTCACAATTCTATGACAACGATCTTGGCTTTATGTTAATGTTCACTCCAAACGTGACAATCAACAATTCCAAAATATATGACAATAATCTCTTTGGAATAATGGATATGTCTGGCGGAGTGCCTGGAATGAATGTAGTTAATACTGATCTATACCGCAACGGAAAAGATGTAATGCAATTCATGTCCTCATCATTTGGTGGTGAGGAAATAGAAGAGCAGCAAATGCCTGAATTTCCAGAAGGACTTATCTGGGCAGAAGTATTTGAGGCAAATTATCTTCTCGCAAGTATGTTTGGTGGAGAAGTGCCAGAATTAACCTGGCAGCTTGAAAAAGCACGCCATGGAAAAGGAGCTCCTTCAATTGAACTATCTCTTATAGACAATGCAGAGGCAATCTACATAACCAGCGAGACAATACTTGGATCAACTGATAGTATTGAGTACTTTGATGGTATATACAACAGAACTCTGTTCTTTAATTTCACTAAACCAGAGAATAAATCTTCGGTGAATAGCAAGCATTTTATCATTATGGTAATGACAGATCAGAAAGCCCCGATGATAGAAGAGTTTGCTGTCTCATGGATAGATTCAGAAGTTCTAGGATATGATCCTGCTACAATGGGATTGTATTACCTCAATGTAACTGAAATAATCCGTCCAAAATCTGTTGAACCAACCAATATTACAATAGTAGCTGACTGGGTTCCTGTTGAAGATCAGGTGCTTGAGCCTAATTGGATTTATGTCGAGAATGGTCTTCCAACTCCTCAGAACCAACTCCTTCAGAATTTGTTCCCAACAATACCAGACTTTGAACTTTACGAAGGAATCTACGGATTATTCGCAGTACCTGTTCCTATTGATGGGTCTAATGATGATGGTGGAGCAGAGCAATTCTCTGTATCTGTCAAATCCGAATGTGATGGTACAACTGTTACTGTTACTGATGGTGGGGAGCCAGTGAGTGGCGCTAAGGTATTGGTATCAAACGCACAATCTCTCACCTCACTTTCAGTTGGAACAACTAATGGGGATGGCAAGTTCACTTTTGATGAATGTGGTATGACTGTCAAAATATATGTGAACAAGAATGGATATTCTCCTGTCTCACTTTCAAAGAGCATTTCCTGCTGTGAAGATGGAGAACCGCAGCCAGAACCTGAGCCGGAACCCGAGCCGGAACCTGAACCGCAGCCTGAAGCCGAACTGCAGCCAGAGCCAGAAGATGAAGATGATTTGCCCGAATGCCCTGGAGAATGCGGTCCAGATGCAAACTGTGATGCATGCTCAACAGGCTATACATGTGTTGATTACTCATGCGAGAAAAACGATGTTTCAGGAGAAGATGGATTCGTTGGCGACTCCAAAAAGGTGAAGGTCAAAATAGGCAATGAACCATGCCCTCTTTGTGACATACAGGTAACTGCGCCAGATGGCAAAACATTTACTGGAAAAACAGATGAGAATGGGGAATTTAGTTTTCCTCTTAGTCTTGAAGGCCCATACAAGATTATTCTTGTCGATGAGAATGGAGAAGTTGCTGCAGAGGCAATCATCCAATCTCTTCCAAAACCTGCATTGCAAGTTGAAACAAAACCAACAGCAGAAGATGATGGAGATCCATCGACATTATTCCTGATCGTACTACTTGGGATATTGCTTGCAGGAATAGTTTATTTTTCTCAAAGAAATAAAAAATGAGGAAAAAAATTATTCGGCAAATTCTTTTGCCATGCGTTGTGCTTCGTCATCGCTGAATTGCTTTGGCGGGTGCTTCATCAGCCATGCACTAGGCCCAATCAATGGGCCTGCTATTTTTTTATCCAGGGCAATTTTGCAGTACCGAATTGCATCTATTACGATTCCCGCAGAATTGGCTTTGTCATCTACTTCAAGTCTGACTTCCATATTATATGGGATATTTGCCCACATCTTGCCCTCGATGCGCATGAACATCAGCTTTGTATTGCCAAGAAATGGTATGAAATCTGATGGGCCAACATAAATTTGATCATCTGGCAATCTCTGGTTTAGCTGTGATTGAACTGATTCTGTTTTTGATATCCTTTTTGATGTTAGCCTGTCTTGTTCTTTCATACAAAGAAAGTCCGTATTTCCGCCAACATTGATTTGGTATGTTTTTTCTATTTTTGTTCCTCTTCTATCTGCTAATTTTGCCATAGTCCGATGGACAATTGTTGCTCCAACCTGGCCTTTGATATCATCACCAATAATCGGAAGTCCGGCATCCTCGAATTTCTTTGCCCATTCAGGTACTGATGCAATAAAAGATGGCATGCAATTGACAAATGCAACATTTGAATCAAGACAAACCTGTGCCCAGAATTTCGTTGCATTGTCAGAGCCAACAGGAAGATATGAAACAAGAATTTCAACATTCTTCTCCTTAAGTTCCTTTACAATCGCTTCTTTTAGTTCTTCAATAGGCTTTTCTGGAACTGGTGTGACAACTTTCTCCACATAGCTGCCGACCCCATCAAGCTGTGGTGACTGCAAAACATTCACATCATTCATAGTTGAGAGTGATTCCACCCATTTAACCTTGTTTGGCTTTGCATAAACAGCTTCACTGAGAGGTTTGTTTACCTTTTTCGAATCAACATCAAAACCAGCAACAAAATCCAAGTCATGTATGGAATATCCGCCGACTTCAGGGCTCATAACTCCTATAACCTGTTGCTCAGGATTCTTCTTGTAGTATTCAATTCCCTGAACAAGTCCAGCAAAACAATTTCCTACTCCGACGACAGCACATTTGATTTTTCCCATTTATTCACCATAAACTATTTAACAAATATTAAATAGTGTCAAATTATTAAACCTTTTTCAAAAATCTGTTGTAATTACAGACTTCAACAACTGATCCCACATCCACAAGTCCTTTTATTATTATCCTAGATATTTTTGCATGAAATCCAGTTATATAATTTTTCTATTGCTGCTTTTAGCAGGTTTATCTTTTTCAGCAACTCCGATTTCAGAATGTACAAACATTACTGCTCCTGGAGAATACTACCTGACTACAAATCTTGTAGGTGCGAATCAGAGCTGCCTGCCCATTTACCCTGCATACTGGGAATCCTGCATTAGGATTTCCTCTTCAGATGTCACCTTTGAGTGCAATGGTCACAGCATGAGCAGGGGCGGCACAACTAAAGAAGTCGGGATACTTGCCGAGGGATCTAGCGCAGAGCAACTTCACAACATCACTGTGAAGAACTGCAATTATATGCATGGCTATACATTTTACACTGTCCTGCTTTGGAATGTCACAAATGCCTCTATTACTAACGTAACTGCGATTAATGCTCATAGCAGCACAGGATTCAACGGGTTCGGTTCGCACTATGGGAATAATATAAGTATACACGACAACACCGTCACTTCCACAGGAACAGTTGATTCGCTTGGAGTATTCATGACGAGCAGCACCAATTCCAGCATCGTAAACAACTACTTCAATTACTCATCCATTGCGGAGGTGAGGACTTCCAACAACATAAATATCAGCAATAATGTATGGCAAAATCCAACAAGTAATTGGGTGCATGGGATTTCCATGGAGGATACTAACTACTCGGTCATTCGGAACCACACCATGACCAACCGCTGCGAACTTTGTATAGAACTTAATAACGGGTGCAACTACAATATTATTGATAACAACACGTTTCGCGGAGGTCTGACTAGCTATGCAATTCTGATCACTGATCCTTCCAGAAATTCTTGGTACAACAATGTGACCAATAACGTTGTTGAGGATGGGCTTCAAATCGGTTTTGGGATTACTGGAGCCTACTCATATGTGGTGAATAACACCGTGAGAAACATGTCTCAAACCAGTGCTGGTTTCTTCATTTCCGATGCCCGAAGTAATTTCTACAACAATTCTGCAGCCAACTGTTCTATTGGTTTCGACCTTAGCAGCGCCACGCGCAACAATTTCTGGAATAGCACTTCAGTTAACAATTCCAATTATGGTTTCGTTGTTATTGGCAGCTCGAGCATCAACCAGTTCTTTGATTCTGTAACATACAACAATGGCAAGTCCGGTGTGTATATCACTTCTCCCAGCACTTCTACATATTTCACCAACGTGACCTCATACAACAATTCCGAGCATGGATATTATTCCTCAAGTTCGACTAGCAGTAGGTTCAACAACGCAACTGCCTTTGACAATAACATGTCTGGATTTTACATGTCTGGAGGCTCATCATGGATTGACTATTCAAAATCATACAACAACACTGAGTATGGAGCATATCTTACAGGCCCTCAGGGCGGCCAATATCGTCACAGCACATACCACGACAATGGTTTGAGTGGCATATATGGCTATAATCTTCGCACAAGCCAGATAACAAACAACACAGTATATTCAAACAATGGCCATGGTATCTTCACTGAAAGAGGCTATGGAAATACTATCCAGCAAAATCAGATATATGGCAATAATGGAACTGGAATTGGTGCAGCAGGAATCGCCCCATCAGAAATTTCTGGCATTTACATGTATGACAATAACATCTACGCAAATAGTCTCAATGGAATTATCCTGGAATATGTAAGGTATGCCAACTTGCAGAGAAACAACATCACATCAAACACAAGTCCTCTTTTCATCATGAATAGAAGCTACCAGAATACAATACAGAACAATCGTCTTTATTCATCAGGTACAGCATTCTATCTTCTGGATCTTCCATATCGAACTACGAGGAGCGCAATAAGGTACAACAACATAAGTGATGTTGATTATGCAGTATCTGCATGGAATGCATCAAGCAATCATTTCACAGGAAACATCAAGACCAATGTTGCACTTGCAGACTATCTTCTCAACAGCTCAAATGACAACATAATTCAGGAAGAACTTTTCAACGAATCAAACAGGTCAATAGTAGCCTCATCAACTCTCGGATCAATGCTTCTCAATTTGACTATGGTCAACTTCAGCCAGGGCGGAACCAATCTTAGTATCTTTTCCATGAATGACAGCATGGCTTCAGGTGAAACATATTACATCAACTGGTCTGATCAGCCATCTGGTGCGCCATATGCATCTCTTCATGGTAAATTTGTCAGGATTGAAGCTTCATCAGGAACTCCATCCATAGACACTGCAATTTGGTACTGGCTTGAATCAGAACTCAGTGGATATGATGAATCCCTCTTCGATATTTTCAAGTACAATTCAACATGGACTGATATGAATGCGAGTTTGGATACTGGTGCAAACACCCTTACTCTATCATCTGCATCTCCACTTAGTTCCTTTGGTATTTTGCAAGGTGGCGGTGTTGTGAATAATCCTCCAGATGTACAGCTTAATCTTCCTGCAAACGGAACTACCTTGACATCAAGCACTGTGATTTTCAATTTCACAGGAACTGATTATGAGCAGACAGCACTTTCATGTTCAATCTATCTGGACAGTCTCCTCAACCAGACAAACGCCACAGTACAGAACGGAACCCTTACTCCATTTACACTATCAAATATTGCCAATGGTCCACATACATGGTATGTCAACTGCAGCGACGGCAATCTTACTGATGCAAGCGACATCTGGACATTCACGATGAATGCCCCGGTCAACTGTCCAATAATAACAACTCCTGGAAATTATCTCCAGCCATTTGATTACACTGGCGCTCCAAATGATGCATCAGAAGTTCTGCCTTCAGCATTTGCATGTGTAAAAATTGCATCCTCAGATGTTGTCTTTGACTGCAATGGGTACAGTATAACGAATGACGGGACACCAGACCCGACCATGGGAGTTGTGCTCAATGGTTCGATAAACAATGTTACTTTGCAGAACTGCCCATCAATCTCTGGTTATTCATTTGGTGTCTATAATATGGACTCGGATGATTCAACCATTTCTTCTGTGACATCATTCAATTCATCAAACAGTGACTTTGTGCTCAACCAGAGCAGCAATGTAAATATAATGTCAAGTCATGCAGCAGGAGGCGGTGTTGCGCCTTCGCTTCCAACGACCTATGTTGTTGCTTCTGCACCTTACGGCTATTCAACAATCAGCGGAACGGGTGTTGGTCTTGGCGATGATCAAGTAAGTTCAGCGCTTCCAATAGGTTTCAATTTCAACTTCTTTGGAACCAACTACAGTCAGTTCTACATCAGCAGCAATGGTTTCATTACTTTCACATCCGGCTCATCAAGCGGATGCTGTTCTGGTCAATCTCTTCCCTCAACAAGTACTCCAAATAATCTGGTTGCAGGTTATTGGGAAGACCTGAATCCAAACTATGGTGGCACGATAAGCTATGATACAATAGGAACTGCTCCAAACAGAATTCTTGTAGTTGAGGTAGCCGGAATCGAACATTATGGAACTGGTAATCCAGTGTACTATCAAATCAAGCTTTTTGAAACATCAGGAAACATAGAGGTCCATTGCCAGAACTGTCCTTCTGATGGCGGGTCTCACACTCAGGGTATAGAAAACCAGGATGGAACAGTTGGCTATACACTAACTGGCCGCAATTCGGCAAGTTTCTCACTCTCAAGCGATGCAGTGCGATTTACTCAGATTCCTGCGGGTACAAATCCAACATATGGAATTGTAGTAGATCAGAGCCAGAATGCTGTTCTTGATGATAACGCAGTAAATGGAAGCGATGTTGGAATCCTGCTAACTGAAAGCACCGGTTCTGCACTTTCATCAAACACAGTGTTTGATAATGGAGATGGAATTCACATCTTTGATTCAGACACTTCCTCTCTTACTAGCGATCATCTTTATGGGAATGAAAGGGATTTGTATGCTGAATCTGCGTTCACTTATCCGTTCGATTTTACCATGACTGAGGTCATATTCGATAATCCATCAGCAGGCTTTACTGACTTTACAAACCTTTCAGTAATAGAAACTCTTGAGCTTGACTCATCATTCTATATGAAATGGAGTGCGCTTCCATCAGCTCTTCCAGTAGATCATACATCATTTGAAAACAAGCACTTGAACATTACTCGGTATTTCGGCTCACCAGTAATAGATGAATTAGTATGGCATTGGCTTGATTCAGAATCAACTACATACAATGAGAATAATTTCGTCCTCTACAAATATGACGGCGTTTGGGAACTTGTAAACGAAACTCCAGATACTACAGCAAATACATTGTCCAATTTCACTTTATCTGACTTTAGTGTCTTCAGCATACTTCAGGATGATTCAGTTCAGCCATCAACTCCAGACGAATCATCAGAAAGTTCAGATGATCCTCTTTCAGTTTCTTTAACCAGTAACTGCGATGGCAATACCATAACAGTTACAAGCAAAGGCGATGATATCTCAGGTGCCCAAGTCAAAATTGACGGAGATGTTATTGGAACAACTGATTCAAACGGCGAAGTTGAATTTGACTCCGATTGTGATTCTTCAATAATAATCCGGGCAAGCAAGAGTGGTTATGTTTCCAAAACCCTAACAGCAAGTACAGTTGCCTGCAGTGAGTGCAAAGAAGAACCTGCTCCAGAGCCAGAACTTGAGCCTGAACCAGAGCCGCAATGTGTTGCACCTTCATGCTGTGTTATCGACAGTCAGTGTGCTGATACTGAATACTGTTCAAATAGAGATACTGGTGCTCAAAGCGGAAGCTGCATACTTGTAACTGGCTGCGGTGCTATCTCAAATCATATTGTTTTCGAGCCTTATGAATGCAGCAATCAATCTGGTTGCGCTTGTCCCGAAGGTTTCATTTGCAGAGATCATATTTGCGTTTCACGTAACATTAATGGTACAAAGGAAGCCTTTGTTGGCTTCCACGGAAATTTCCACGCTACTGAAGGAAACATTTCATGCGCTTTCTGCGATATCATTATTACTGATCCGACAGGAAAGATAATCACTGGAAAAACAGATGCAGATGGAGACTTTACACTTCCACTTACAATAAAGGGAACCTACAATCTTGCGCTTATGGACGAGAATGGGGAAGTTGCTGCAGAAGCATCTATAATATCTCTTCTAAAGCCCGAAGTACCAGATGAAACAAAACCAACAGCAGAAGATACTGATGATTTCTCCTGGTTATTCCTTTTGATTCTGCTTGTTGCTGTGGTGCTCTTCATAGTTTACAAAAGAAGGAAGAATGCGAAAAAGAGTTAGGCTTTATAAATTGCCCTAGTCAAAGTTGGTATGTCTGTAATTCGGACTAGACTCTCCTGTTGCAATATGCTTCAGGCGAATGACGGAGGCAAATTTTATGTATTATGTAAAAACTATAAGCGATAGAATAAGAGTACCACCTGCCTATTTTGGGAGTACTCTTGAGGATGCAATTCTGAAAATTCTGCGAGAGAGATATGAAGGACGTATTTACAAAGATCTTGGTATTGTTCTTTCTATTGACGATCCAAAAATTCTTTCTGATGGTGCAGTTATTCCAGGAGACGCTGGAGCATATTTCACAATTGAATTTGATGCACTCGCGTTTCTTCCTTCAGTAAACGAAGTTTATCGTGCTGAAATCAAGGAGATTGTAGAGTTTGGTGCATTTGCATCAATTGGTCCTTTCCAGGGACTGTTGCATGTTTCACAAATTGACCGGGAAAAATTCTATTATGAAAAGAAGTCCAAAACTCTTAGTTCTAAAACACTTAAACGTGCAATAAAGAAAGGGGATGATGTTTTGGTCAAGGTTTCTACTGTTAGTCTAAAAACAACTTCTTCAGATACCAAAATTGGTCTTACAATGAGACCAGATGGTTTGGGTCGGGATGATTGGATCAGTGCAAAACCTGTAAAAAAGCCTATTAGGGGCAAAAAGGGTGGAAATAGATGAGCGGCTTTGATATTATCAGTTCAGACGAATATGTAAAACGTCAGAGTGGTTTATCTCGAAAATATTCCATTTTTCTTGTAGTAGTTGATCCAGAGCGCTCTGAAATTGCGAAAATCATTGGCATAAAAGTTCCTGGCAGCTACTATGCAGTAAAACCTCGCTAATCTGTTTTATTTATTAATTTTGACCCTTAATTCATCTATGGGGGATGAATGAGGGGGTATCTATCTTTTGTTCTTGTATTGTTATCGATAGGTCTAGTCCTTACCCTCCTGGAGCTCAATATGCATTACAGTTCCACGAAAGCTCTTCTGATTGAGCGTTCCTATTCTCTTTCAATGAACATAAAGGAAGCTATTCTAGAGTCACTTTGGCAAGGTGCTCAAAGTGGTTTTGACAATTACAATTTTGATCATGATATTGCAATGTGTGTCCATTGTCCTGCCTGTCATCCAAAGACTTGCGATCCGCTCAAATGCCAGAAGTGCTTTAGAGAATCTGAATCCAGAGCCGCTGCAAAAACACATTCTCTTATATCACTAAATAAACTGAAATCCCATTCCTTTGATCCAGATTTTGAGGTTTCAATTGGTGAAGTGCAATTGGAAGCATATACTCGTCCTGATCCACTATCAAAAAATGGATTTAGTTTGGATTCTTTAAAGATCACAAATAATATTCCGATTTTAATCAATTCTGAAAAATTTGATATTTATGGAGAGGTGAATGTGCCATCAGGGGTGATACTTTATGAGAGGTCAGATTAGTCTTGAATTTTTATTGATGTTTTCAATTAGCTTAGTGCTGTTTTCCACTTTGGCCTCAGTTCTAATTGTTGAGCAAGAAAAATTGCAGGATGCTCATGCAGATCTTCAGAAAATAACTGCAGTAAAACAAGCATCTTTTGCTGCTTCGCTTTGGCTAAACAATGGACGGATCTATCCGCTAGATTTTAGTTCTGAAAATATTTTTTTCAGAATAGAAAATGATCGATTTTTAGTCGTTTATAATATGGAAGTTATTGAAATTGAGGGGGTTTTTGATTATGAAAAGTCAGAGCCATTATAGGGGCGCTATCTCTTTTGATACTCTTTTTTCTATTATCCCAATTCTGATGATCTTCGTCCTGTTATTTCAATCAATACAATTTATTGGTCTCTCAACCGAAGAGAGCTCCAGGGATCAGGACTTGTTTGATAAGCTGGTTTTGGCTGCTGATTATACTGTAAAATCCGGCGCAGCAGTGCGTGATGGAAATATAAGATATCCAAATTGGATTGAAGAAGGCAAGATCTCTTCTTCGTATTCCGAAGGACTTCGCATGCGCTATGGCCTCAATGAACTCTTTATTTCTCTGGATACTCCAGAGGAATCTTCAATGTGCATCTACCGGATGGTTGTCTATGGCAACTCGAAGAAAATATCAAAACTTTTTGTGTGTGGTGATTGAAATGCAAACTTTCGAAGCAATAATCTCACTTTTGTTTTTTGTATGGATGCTAACTCTGAGCTTAGTAAGTTTTGAGGCTCCAGAGCTTAACTATCAGGTTTATCAGATGCAACTTTCCAGCGATGCTTGGAGAGTTCTTTATCTTCGGGGTAATTTTGAGGATTTGTCGGATATGCAGTTGGTTGAAGCTGACCTTAATCAACTTGGCAGTGTTACTGGACTTTGCTTTTTTTTAGATGGAATTGAAACTACAAACTGCAGGGGCGGCGTTAATGATCATGATCTTTCAGTTTCATCATATCGTACAATCATATTCAATTCTGAACCTAAAACAATCAGATTTTCCATGGGAACCTAAATTTTTTCTACAATTTTACGGAGTTATTATTCGTCTATTTTTGTTGGGCTCAAATATCACGTCTTATGACGTATAGTCACCAATAAAAACATTCTAGCATATATCAAGACAATAATTTTAGGTGAAAATATGATCGGACCATCAATCAAAAGCGAGCTAGTTTCATATCCAATCCGGGATATTGTTCAAGCAGCAAAAAAATATGAAAAACAAGGTACGGACATGATCTATTTGAATATCGGCGATCCTGCTCCTTATGGGTTCAGACCTCCACAACACATACTTGATGCAGCAGCAGATGCGCTCAAACAAAATTATTCTGGCTATGCTCCATCAGAAGGGGATCCGGAGCTTCTCGAAGCTGTTGCTGAATATGAAAAAGTTTCTCCCGAAGATGTGTTTATTACTGCAGGCCTTAGCGAAGGAATCGACTTTTTGTTTCAGGCTCTTTTAGATCCTGGACGCAATTTTCTTCTTCCTGTCCCAACATATCCACTTTATCTGACCAAGGAAAGAATCAACTATGGAACAGTTGATTTTTATGACTGCGACGAGGATATGGAACCTGACCTTGATAGTCTTAGGATGAATATCAATGAGTATACAAAAGCCCTTGTAGTTATCAATCCAAACAATCCAACCGGAGCAGTTTATTCAAGAAAAACGATTGAAGGAATAGTTGATATTGCTGGAGAGCATAACCTGCCGATTATTGCAGATGATGTTTATGACCAGATGGTCTTTGATGGCGAGATTACTCAGGTAAAGAAAGTGTGCAAGGATGTTCCGGTTGTTTCCGGAAACAGTCTTTCCAAGAATTATATTTATCCAGGTGCTCGTGCTGCATATCTCTCATTCTCTGGCGAAGGCTGGGATGAGATCAAAGATACTATACAAAGGTTATGCAATCAAAGGCTTTCTGTTAACTGGGAAATGCAGCGGGCATATATCGCAGCGCTCAAAGGTCCTCAGGATCATATCCAATCATTCAATTCAGAGCTCAAGAAAAGAAGAGATCTTATGGTGAAGCGGGTTGGTGAAATCGAAGGATTAAGTATCTCTCCTCCAAAAGGTGCATTCTATGCATTTATTGGCGTTGAGGGCCCTTGGAAAACTGATACTGAATTTGTATATGAGCTTCTAAAAACTGGAGTTGTTGTTGTTCCGGGCTCTGGCTTTATACCAAAGAAGACTGATAAAAAATACTTTAGGATGGTTCTTCTCCCCCAGCTCAACCAGATTGATGATGCATTTAATAGAATTGAAAAATTCATGAAAGAAGCATCACAATAATTATTTTTTATTATCCTTTCTCTTTTGTTTTAATCTCTCTTTTAGAGAAAGTTTTGCTTTTGCCGTAGTTTTTTCAGTATTTTTAGTTTCTTTTTTTGTCTCTGGTTTTGATTTTGCTGCTGGAGGATGTGCTGGTTTTGTTGCAGCTCTAATTGAAGGTGGCGGAGCTGGCGGTGGATCATCATTATCTTCCTCCTCGACATCATCCAGTGCTTTTGAAGCTGGTGCTGATGAAACATTGTTTTCTTTTATCATCTTCGGTTCATCTGGAATTTGCACTACTCCAAGCTTTCTTTTGCTTAGCTCTTCCTGGACTATCTGTTTGAATATTGGCTCCCATTTGTCCCAAGCATCACCAAAATCAATTCCGCCCTGTTCATTTTCCATTGCAACCAGATGTCTTGTTGCAGCAGTATTAACTTTCAGTACAAAATCAAGCTCTAACATCAGCTTATCATTTAGCTTTAGGCTTGTTTTGTAAATTTGATCATACATCTTTCCTTTCCAGAATGCCTGGATAATATACTGCTCTGGTGAAATTCCTGTTTCTTCACTTCTTCTGCCAAGTGCTGGTGGAATAAATGCTATATCAAGTTCTCTTTCCAGTTTTCTAATATCAACATTTTCAAAGTCTGTCATTGTTGCTTCAGGATTCCTTAGGAATTTTGCTTCCCATGTACACTCTTTGATACTATCCCCACGTCTGAATCTGAAGATTTCGACAAATTTCTTTTCTTCAATGTCTGTTTCATATTCAAAACCAAGAACTCTGTATATTCTTCCCTTCCTACCAAACCTGATTTTCTTTAGGAAACTGTATCTGTCTGTTGCATACATACTTGCTGCTGGAAGTCCGAAAACAAGTTCAAGTCTGTCCTGCACATCACGAAGTGATTCTGCATGGAGGTTATAGAGCAGGAAAACACCTGGCTGAGTGTTGAGGAGATTGATAATACCCTGTACAGCAATACGGGATCTAACTTCGTTAATAATAAGCGCAGCATCACCCATACGAAGAAGTGCATTTGCCATTGTAACAAGATCCAGTTCTTTGGTTGTTCCTGCTCCTTCTGACTCAGAACTTTGTACCCTTGCAGCACCAATATGGAATCCTCTTTTTCTAAATGCACGAACAGGAATTTCTTCGATATCCTGGATGGGGATAATTCTTCTTCTTGTACCGATAGAAGTTACCTTTGCAGCAGTAAATGAAGTTTTACCAACACCCTTAAGTCCCAGAACTGCTTCCGAACATCCAAGAGTTACCATAACATCATCATACCCAGCAAAGAACGGAGTAAATGATTTGAAATTCAAATATTGTGCGTATGTAAATGGCTGTTCTTTCATGATTCTAAGAGCTCCCTGAAGCTCACCAAAAGTTGCTGGTGGCCTTTGCAAGTGGCATCTCATTGCATGTCTTTTCAAAACAACATCTACAATTGGGCTGTTTTCGTCAAACTTTCTTGTTCCCTTAAGGGTTTGGACAATGTTTTTGAAACACCTCTCAAGAAGATCCCTATTGTATCTGTAGAGCGTGTGGCAAAGCCCGTATTTCGCATGTTCAATGTAAATTGGCGAGTTTTCACTGTCAATGTAAATATCAGTAATATTCTCCTTATCAAGTGCCAAATTTTCGATATGCGCTCCCATACCAACAACCCATGCAGCGCATTCTCTTCCCATTTCCATTGCCTGTTGAGGGGTGATTTTATTCCCCTCCATCATTGCACGATCAATGAAAAACTGGCGGTATTCCCTTGTTTTGATGCTCATTAAAATATCCCAGTCTACGTTGCTGAACTGTTCCTTGAATTGTTCATTGATCGTTGTTTTCAGAAGATTATTTAGGTCACTTCCAAGATTTTCTATTGTGTTCTCTTGTACATAAAGATAAGCTTCTGCGTTTGGAACTTCATAGATTTGTACCTTTACACCAAATGGAAGATCATACCTTGCATCATCTGCCTTTACTGGTTTTGCGCCTGGGGGAATATCTAAAACCAAAGATGGAACAAAATAAAGTGTTCGAAGCCCGACCAAATTCAAAAATGCAGCTCTAAGGTCTCCTGTTTCTTTAACAAGGTCATATAGTGCAGTTGATTTGTATCTCTTCAGAATTCCTGCAACCCATCCTTTGAATGTTCTATATCCTGCAAAATAAATTGATCGCTCAGGTTCATCTTCCTGATAATCCGCAAGTTGGTTTGCTGCCAGAATGGGATTTAGAAAAACGTATTCATAGAATCTTTTGAGCATTTTTTTCCTTCCAGGAGAAGCTGGATCCTGGTTCAATCCATAAATGTCATTTTTGAGAAGTATTGTTTCCAGTTGCCTGATAAAGGCAGCATATTGGGTCAATACTGAGGTTTTCTTCTCATTTAATTCGACTACAATCTCCTCCTCATAACGAATTGTTTTTATCGGAGATTCAGTTGTTGAAAGATCTTTAAGATGAAGATTCAAAAACTCTGGAGAAGCAAATTCATATGGGCACTTTGCCAGGTCGACAATGGCACGTGTCCCTTCGAGATACAGGTTACACATGAGATAATCTATCCAATTAGATTTTTTA
Source organism: Microcaldota archaeon (assembly GCA_018812625.1). Classification (GTDB taxonomy): domain Archaea; phylum Micrarchaeota; class Micrarchaeia; order Anstonellales; family Bilamarchaeaceae; genus Bilamarchaeum. Next base: position 72,507 of record JAHJDH010000001.1, read on the forward strand.
ATTATCCTCTTCTGCTTCTATTTCAGTCTCATCGATATTTATGGCAGATCTTCTTTGTCGTCTTCTTACTGGACTAAGTCTTATTGAAGCTGTAGCATCATCTGGCGAAATTGATATTCTTTCGTCTCTATATCCTCTTTTCCTAATAACTAGCCTGTGTTCTTTTCTCTCAAGCATCAGCTCAAGTGGATTTTCAGTGTTTCCTATTCTGTGGAATCTTCTGTTTTTCTCAATAAATACATCTGCGCCAGTTGGAGTTGTTTCAATTCTTGCCCTGAAATTTACTGATTGAACTGGCTGTTGTACTGGTTCTTGCCTATCTTCCACTCGTCTTTGAATTTGGTCTATGACAGGATCAATTCTATGCTTTATTTCATCCCTATAATAATATCCAGCTCCAGCTATGGCAGCAAGTGCTCCTACTACTATGATCCTTTTGAGCCAACTACCTGCTTTTACTTGCGGGATCTCCTCGTCCCTTAATCCCCCTGTTTCTTTTCCAAGATCACTGACTATGGTTGCTGGTCTTTCTGGAACAACTCTTTCTGTTGGTATTTGTCTACTATCCGGTTTCTCTGGCGTCATTTTTGGCTCAGGATGAATTGATGGCCTGATTGTACTTTCTCTTGTATGAAGCAACAGAAGGTTCTCAAGCTGATCTGAAAATACTTCAGTATCTATGATGGCTGCCTTCAGCTCTTCTGCGCTTTGGAATCTGTCTCTTGGATTTTTTCTGATTGCCTTTAGAATAACTGCTTCAATTCCAGGAGTGATATCTGCATCTGGCTTTATTTCACTGGGACGTTTTGGTGCGTCATTTTTGATACTCTCAATCAATTCAAGGAGATTCTCTCCCTTAAATGGAACATCTCCAGTAAGAAGCTTATACATGATAATTCCAACTGAGTATAAGTCTGCTCTGTGATCATAAGCGTCTTTTTTTCCAAGTGTCTGCTCTGGTGCCATGTAGTTGATTGTTCCCATGATTGTTCCTGTTCGTGTAAGTTCATCACCATGCGTAGCCTCATCTGCACCATTTGTCAATCTTTTTGCAAGTCCAAAATCAAGTATCTTTACAACTCCTTCTTTTGTGATGAATATGTTCCCTGGTTTGAGGTCTCTGTGTATGATTCCTCTGGCATGTGCTGCTCCAAGTCCGTCGCAAAGCTGCACAAGATATGACTTTACCTCATTCCAGCTCAGTCCTCCTCCATTTGCCTTTAACTTCTCTGAAAGATCCTGCCCGTCAAGAAATTCTATGATGCAAAATGGCTGTTCTTTGTATAATTCGTAGTCAAGAGTACGGATAACATTTGGATGTTTTATCCTTAGGTTTGATTTAATTTCTCTGAAAAAACGCGTTGCTGAATCGCCGTCAGTAATAGATGCGTTGCTTAGCTTTAGTGCGACTTTTTCTCCTTTTTCATCATATGCAAGATAAACACTGCCCATTCCTCCTTTTCCAAGGATATCAACTACTCTATAGCTTTTACGTGCTCCTCTTTCTGATCTTCCTCTTACTATAGTGCTAACTATTGGGTCCTGGCTCTGCTGAATTTGCTGGAAATTTCTCTGAGGCCTTCTCAGGTCCATTCCCCTATTTGCCCTGGACCGAAATCTTTGCATGTTGTACTTTATGTTTCATAGTATTTATAAGCTATGCTGTTCCGTCGTGTTTGGTTTCGACGATCATTTCTACTATTGTGGCATATGCTGGTCTTGTAAGGAGATATCCAAGAAGCGCTCCAAGAATGGTTGATTCTGCAAATCCAATGATCTCAACAAGTCCTGAGAAAAGAAGTGGAACCATTGCAAATATGGCCACTGTTGCATTTGTTTTGATTATTCCAAATGCAAGTTCTATTTTTTCAACTACTTTTCTATTATCTTTCTTTAGAATTTCATCTGTGATAACTATCTGAGCATCTACCCCAACACCCACAGCAGCAATGATACCTGCCATTGCAGCAAGGTCTATTGTGAATGAACCAAGAATGGATATAAGAATCACAAGCTCTGCAAGGCCAATTAACACGATTGGTGCTGTTACCTTTAGATTCTTGTATCTAAATCCAATAAGAACTGAAATTGCAACTAGTGATGCCGCAATTGCCATCATACTGAGCTTAAGGAACTCACTTCCCAGAGATGCCGGAACAGTGGTTCTAGATCCAAGAGAAATTTGTACTGGAAGAGAACCTCCTTTGAGGATTGATTCCATGCTCTTTACCCGCTCTTGAGCTTCAAGTGCGCGCTCTTGCGGGTTAGTTGCACTAACTCCCCCAGTTACTGTGTATGAGTAGCTTTGAATTCCATTTGTAATTCCGCTGTTTAAAAGGGGTGAACTTAGAAGTCCTACGGATTCAAGTCTTGCCAAAATAAGAACACCAGTTCGTGTTCTTGTAAAGTCTGCTGCCATCTCGGCATCATCATACTCAACAACCTCAAAGCCTAATCCTGTGAGATTTGCTTTTGCTGCTGTTGACATGTTCTTTGAAACAATTGCTTTTGTTTTATTGGATTTTGGTGTAAAGTTTGCTGGTATGTCCTCTATGATGTATACATTGATATCATCATTCTCAAGTGCAAGTGCATCGTCCATTGATCTAAGTGATTCTTTTTCTCCAGAATCCGCAGATATGTATTTTTTGAAATCTTCTTTTTCATAGAATACTGCTGCATCTTGTGGCCTATCCAGGAACATATAAACAGGATAATCATTCTTTCCTTTTGCAGTTGTAGCAAACTGTGCTGCTCCCTCATTATCTACTGAAAATAAAACTCCCCATGCAGCTCCTCCGGAAAGCTGTTGTGGTGGTGCTGGTCTGATTGATTGCGAAAATATTTGCTCTCCATTAATAGCTTCCTTTCCATCAACAATTGCCTGGAAAACTCCTTGTTTTGATAGAGTATCTTCAACCATTGCAATTGTAGCCTCATCATCACTTGGGAGCTCTACATTTACCTGATTGTCACCTATTGCACGTACCTTTACCTGCGTTAGTCCAAAGACACTGACTCTCTTTTTTATGGTCTGAACAAGTTCATTCATTGTTGTCTGGTCCACAGATTCATCCAGTACAACTGGTATTCGTGTTCCTCCGCTAAAGTCAATGCCAAATGTTATCCCATGAATATAAATATTCAAAATCGCAAGTATGACGAGAAGCACAAGCGCGCCTATTTTTATGTGGGATTCTTTCCACATAAGAGAAATTGACCCAAAGACAATAACTGCCAATATGATTGTGATTCCACTGATTGTTGAACTGTTGAACGCTATTATTGCTAGGAATACTGCAAATAATGCGATAAGCGCAAGCATTCTTTTGTCATTGTACATGTCCATTAGTCATCCCTCTTCGTTGCATAGTGCAATACAAGAACCGCGTTGATTCCCCATGTTGCAAACATGTCTCCAACAAGCCCTGCGAGAGCCACTCCTGAAATCTCAAAATAGGTTGGTATGTGTGTCCACACTGATAATATGAATAACGAAGTAAAAGCAATAATCCCAGTAACGCTCATGGTCAATCCTGTTTTCATTGCATCAAATGCATTTTCTCTTGGATCTCCCTTTCTTTTTAGAATTCTTGTTGTAAGTAAAATATCTGTATCAAGTGAATAACCTATAAGCATAAGCAGTGCAGCAAATGAAGCTAGTGTGAGTGGAATTCCAAAGAGTCCCATTGCTCCAAGTGCAATTATAATATCTGCAAGTGCCCCTGTCAAAACAGCGATGCTAGGCGGTATTGATCTAAAGAACATGAACACCAAAATAACACTCAAAATTGCTGAAAAAATTATTGTATCAACAACCGTTCCAATGAATTTTTCAGATAGAACCGGACTTACTGTTTGGACTGACATTGAGTTATAGCTTACATGTTTTTCTATTGGTTTTGAGATTGACTTTTGATAATTTGAGTAGACTGTTGAGTATGCTGTTGAAAATTCGCGCTCAAGATCATTGGTGCTGTTTGTAGCAACCTTTCCCATACCTGCCATCATGAACAGTTCATTTGCAACCTCATCAATCTCAGTCTTTTTCTCTTTGAATTCTGAAATGTATGCGCTGTCCTGGTAAGATAAAATTTCTAGTTGCGAAACTTCTGGAATTTTATCATTAAATTCTGCTTTGAGTTCTTCTGCCCGAACAAGATTATCGCTTTGTGGAACTTCGATCTCAGCAATATATCCAATAGAAGTTTCATATGAATTGACTGTTGCCTCAAGTCCTTCTTCTTGCAGTTGCGCCTGAAGCCCTTCAGAATCTATTGCATTCTCAAGAGTAAGTGTCACAAGTGTTCCGCCCTGGAAGTCGACCCCCATCTTTATCGATGGAATGAAAAAGAGCGATATTGCCATTAAAATCAGAGGCGCTATAGAAAGCAATCTATAGTCCCCCTTGTATATATTAGGAAGCATAGAATCATCAGTTTGAATCAAAAGTGCTACAAAATCAATATAAACCAATTCCCTTCTTGGGAAATATGGACTTGGGGGGATCTGCGGCTATTTTATCAAATTTATAGCTGTCGCACCCCCGGCCTCTCCGATTTCCTAAATTTTTTGGACATTTCCAAAAAGTTTTTGCGAACGGAGCGCTCTACTATTGCTCGAACTTTTCATTACAAAGTTTTTGATGACCGATAAAACGATGTTTCGTTTTATGGTCCATTGAACACAAGCGTTCAATCGGAAACTTTTTTCTAAAAAGTTCACTGAGCTACAAGCCCACCATTATTGTTCCTTTGAGAAATATTGAAAAACCCTGCAGTTTAATTTTAATACAGTTGTAGGCACAAAAACACACAACGGTTTATAAACACTACTTACACAAGTATATATGTATAGAAACAGGTGATTCATTGGGCGAGAGTAACTCATCAACTGGCAATTCTTCAACTAAGCCAAATGTATCTATGAGAAGTTTAAGGTCTCGGATTACCTCCCCTGAAGCAACCGCAAGATCTTTGATCAAAAAAACTTTCCCAGCAACCTATCATTTTGAAGCACCAAAGATTCCCATCATTAAATTTTCAACTGCATTTGAGCTTGAAAATGAGACAAACGTAATATCTCGTCCAGGAGATGATTTTCGACATACTCATCCACAACTGCCTGGCAGGGATTATAGCGAGCAGCAGCGTACATTTGCAATTGGTCTTGTTATTGAAGCAGAACAAATGGCCAGAGATCCTGATGCTCCAGTGCCAGATACAGTAACTCCTCAAAAAGAACGTCTTCTAATGAGTATCCTCGCAAATCCAAATTTCAAAAAAGCTGCAATAAAATCTGATCGCTCAACAGAGCTTAGAATTGCTTTTGAAGAACTTGATCTTAATCTCCATTTTATTGAATTATCCAGGTCTTCGTCTGGAGCATCTGTTGAAGAATTGCGTGCTTTGGCAAAAGCGGATATAGAATTGGCAAATGATATACTCTTATATCACCAGGCTGATCCGAATTCAGAAGATAGCAAAGGAGGTGTAGCATCAGTACCACCACTTAATTTCATGTACGTCGGACTTCCGATTTTTGAAAATGCTCTCAAGAAGGACAATTCAAAAACTGCTCCATTTACTCTTGCGCTGCAACTACTTCCTGATTTGCGCTGGATCGAATCCAGAATTCCACAGATTCTTGATGAATCGGCTAGGGCTCAAGCTCTTACTGATTATTCAAATGCCAGAGGCGTGCTTGACATTTACGAATACAGGCTGCAAAATCCTGTTGCTGGTGATCTAACCAAAGAGGGTTTTGTTGAAAGACGCATGGCCCAATTAAAACATACTTCAAGATTGGACGATGCACTACAGGTTTCATCTGAACTTGAAGTTCTTAATAACCATATTTCTGAGCTGATGTCCAAGCCATTGGAACTCCTCGAAGACTTAGCAATACCCGTTGCAGTTGAGGATCTTGAGGCTGCAATTGAGACTCTAGCTGAATATCACGGAGCAGTAAAAGCTGAAAGTATTTCCTCTTCACTTACCTCATCAAAAGTAAAACGCCTTGCCCAATTAGTAGAACTACACGGTTCCAAATATACCGAACTTCAACTTGCACTTGATGTTATTGATGAGATGCGAGCAGAATTTAAGGCAATTTCTACTGAACGCCCGCCTCCAATTTCAAAATCAACTCCAGTTCGGGCATCATCTCCACCAAAATCAAGACTTGATTTTTTATTTCCATTTCCACATGTTGCAGATTCTGATGCTGAATTTGAATCACTCCTTCCAGGATCCGATGTTCGAAACTCCCAGCTAATCAAAAGAGTAGCAAGAACCCTGAAAACATATTCACTTTCCAGTATCCCATACAAGGATGTTCCTGATGTTTACAAAAAATCTGTTGCGTCACTTCGTCATGATTATTCTCATGCTGGTACTGTGCGAATGGCAAAAACACTTGTAACCATATCTCATGGAATGGGAATGATTTCTGATGTCTATCCAGAATTTCCTACTCCTTTAGAGCAAGCTGAATATGAAGCGCTTTTAGCTACTATGAAATCAACAGATCCATCTTTCATTACTAATCATTTTGAAGATGAATTGCCTTCTTCAGAAGCTCTTGAAAATGCATTGATTTTGCTCAAGAATGGTCCTGCTCTTTTCAGAAATCATGTTATGGGTGGATGGGGCAATGGAACTCTTCCAGAAGAAATTTGTGGCTATTATGATCCGGATACAAAGCTTATCATTGCTTTTGATGATCCTGATCTTTCAGAGGAGATAACTCAGGATGCAATATATTTTGAATTTTCTGTTGATCCAAACACAAGTCGTGTTCATTTAGTAACTGGATGGGATGCTCCTTCAATTGCATATCTTGATGGAATGCAAGTGGCTGAACTACTTGAAACTTCTGAGGAACCAACTTCTGATCTTTTTGAGGAACCAAGTCTCGATCCTTTAGCTGACCTTCATTTTGAGCCTCCTGTTGAAGCTGCGGATGCTGAAGCGCGCGAAGTTCGGCCAGTTCAACCTGTGCCAGAATTAAGTCTGGATGAAGAAATTACTGAACCTGAATCTGAGCTTCGGAAATGGATGGACTCTCAGCGCACTGTTAAAGATAGCAAACCAGGAACCCCCCTTGAAGCAGTTTTGGGTGAAGCCGGTGCACCAGAGCCTCATCCAACTGAATTAGATTGGCCAGAAGGCATAGAGGTTGAGATAGGAACTTCTGATTTTGATGAACCTGCTGTTCCTCCAAGTGAGCGAATTACTCATCCGGAGATCACTCCTTCAAACAAAACAGTTATGGGATGGCTAGAGCTTCCATCAGAAGCTCCAACAACTCCACCTCCACCAAAAGTTTCTGATGATGTTTCAACAGAATTGGTTTTTGATCTTCCAAACGTTGGTATTAATGATGAGCTTGAAGCAGCTCTGAATCAAAGTTTCCCCCGCAAGATTGGCGGAGTAGAAAATCCTAGAAACGTTAACATAAGAAGAGTTGCGAGAACATTGGTTCTTTATCTTGGCCTTAATTCAGAATATCCAAGATCTGCAGAACAAGTTCAAATGCTACTCACTGTCCGCTCTGGCTCTCCAGTCGATCCAACAATTCCACCTGTTTATGCCAAGGCAGTTGAATCACTTAAGGACAATCCAGATCTTTCAAATCTTATTCCTCTTGCAGTAGGTCTTGTTAATGCCAGTGAAGAAGCATCTGGCCAGAAATCGACTGCAATGCTTCCAGATTCACCTCCATCTGCGGTCCCAGCACGTCCTGCACTTGTTCCGCAGCCTGCACAACCACCACTTGTTACTGAGCCAATATCTTCCGTATTTGATCAGCCGCCTGTAGAAGACGATCAAACCATTTTCCAAAGGTTGCAACCTCATCAAAAAATTCTGATTGCAAAAGCACTCTATCAAACCGACTGCACTGCAGATGATCTTGAAAAGTTCAGAACAATGGATTCTGGCGTTCGTGAGCTTCACATGCAGAATTACATTGCATCTGTTTGGCCGCAGGGCGATTTCAAAAGAAACCTTGCCAGCTTCAAAGAAGCTAAATGTTCTCTCTATCAAATGTTTTCCCTTTCTTTGCCATCTCCATCTGAAAAGGAGCGTGCAATAACAAATCCTGCAAACCTTTCTTCAGTTCAAAGAGATATGGTTGCAAGTCTTTTTGGAATTCATGCTTCTGAAGTTACTGGAAAACACATTACTGGTTTTGGAATTTGGGTCAGCGGAGAACATGCAGAGCTGCTGAGTTACTGGGAACAAACTTTGCTCGATGATTTCAATATTATTTCACTTTCCCAATCCATGGTCACATCAAAAGCATCGCCCTACCATAGACTTTCATCAGAAAATCTCATGCTCCTTTCATTTATTCTAAATAAGGATCCAATGCAAATGACCCCGCAGGATTTTGTAAATATCGAAGCTGTTACTGCATTTAGGAAAAAACTAAGACATAATGCATATTTCTGGAGGGATGCTAACGAATATTCCATATTGAATGCATTTGCATACAAGTGGTTTACTTCAACAAAAGAGCAAAGACAAAGGCAATGGATGAACAGTTCTGTAAACCTATTTTCTGTTTCTGATTTTGCCCATCGTTTAAGATTTGTTAAACCAATGACTTATGCTGAAGCAGATACAAAAATACTCGAAGCAATTTATGAAAAACCTATTGCAGAAATTCCTCAAGATAATATCACTGCTTTTGCCAGTGCAATTTTGAACAAAACATATGGTGACAGGGCAAAAGAGTATTATCCTCAGCTCCTGAGGCTCTTTAAAATCGCAGGCGATCCGAAAAATCTTCGCGAAACAGTTTCCAAGAATGAAAAATTCAATATTCTGCTTGAGTTTTTAGGCGGTCCAAAACTGGCAGTACAAGCAGAGTTTGTTAAAGTTGCTGGACTTACTGCTCCTAAATTCCAAACCCGTCAGGTTGATGATAATGGCAGAAAAAGCTTGCGTGTAACTGATAACTACTGCGAGACAAATGATGATTGCTTTACTGGTGTTCAAATAACTTTGCCAAACGGCCAGGTTATTCATATGAATGGAGTATTTGATGGTATGGGCGGCCATGATACGATGAAAGGTCTTGTTCCAGGTTATATGAGCAATGGTCAGGTTGCAAGCAATGTTGCAAGAGAAACAGTAGAACTTTGTGCAAGTGCAGGCTGGATTCAGACTCCTGAAGAAGCGCGCCGTGCAATTGTTATTGCTGATCTTGCTGTAGTCTTTGAACAAATCGCAAAGAAAAAAGATCCAGACAGTACTTATCAGGAAAACGATATGGGTACGACTGCAACAATTACTCTAAGAATTGGAAATCAGTTTTATGGAATCCATGCTGGCGATAGTGAATACAAAGTTATTCGAGATGGAGAAGTTGTCTTCCAATGTCCAATTCATAATATGGGTTATATGATGAAATCTCTTGGACAGGAGTCCAATGGAAAATTCCCAACTAATGTCATTGTTTCTGCTCTTGGTACATTATCCTCCTTTATTGATATTAATGGATTCAAGCTGCAAAATGGGGATAAAATATTCGTTTCTTCGGATGGAATTAGCGATCTTATGCTGGATGCAGAGATTGTGAGCATACTTGGTCAATATCCTAATTTGGATGATGCTGGTCATGCTATGCTGAGGCTTGCGGAATCAAGGAAACAAAAAGGAAGATATACTTCATCAATACCTCCTGATCCATCAAATGGCTCTGCTTCAGAGGAGATCAAAGGGCATAATGATGACAAGACTGTGGTTTTAGATGAGTATTCTTTTGATGGTAGAGATGTGGCTTCATTTTTGGAATCCACCTGGGAGGTTTCATAATGAACCACGTTTGTTTATCTATCGAAACATTTAAATATACTATCCCACACATGTATATATTAAAACACTTTATATTATTTACATCGAGGTGATGAGTTTGGCGGAACAAAAAAGTAAAACTGAAACTATTACACAAAGTCGTGCACTTGCAGCACATTCTGAAAACGTTACCAACTTAATGGGCGGGCGTTTGGGTCAAACCTTAATGGAAGGTTTGAGAATCGTCGAAAACGGCGCTAAAGCTGGTCGAGAATCCATGGAGCAAAGGCTTGGGGAAAGACTTGATTCTGTTTCTAATGAAGCATCTGCAGCAGCAGGAAAAGCTTCAGCTGCTGAAAAGTCTGCATCAACTGCAGCAACAAGCGCAACCGAGGCAAAAGCCGCAGCAGCAGCAGCTCAAAAATCAGCAGAAGAAACTTCTGACAAGGCATCTGCAATGGCTGATGATGTTGCAAAAGTTACATCTGAATCAACTGCAGCAAAAGAGTTGGCAGAATCTGCAAAAAGTTCTGTTACTGATCTTTTGAAAGCACTTACAATCAAAGTAGTTCGAAAAGTCGGTGAAGAAGCACAGCAAATAACCGGCGGTGATGCAATTTCTCATTTGGTTAAGTCTGTCAGTAATTTCGGACATACACTTGCAAGATTCCAGGAAAGAATTGCAGAAGTTGAAACTGATGTTAAGGACCTAAAAGCCGATGTACCAGAAGTCGAAGCACTATTTGGGGATATTATATATACACTAAAACAAAGCGGCTTTGATTTACAAGAAGCTCCAAAACCAAAAGAAGGAGATAAAGGAGGAGATTCATAATGGCTTTAAGAAACCTAAGAAAACAATTCCAAGGCGGAGCTGAGAAAAAGGAAGCACCTCCAAAATTACCTGATCCAAAACCAGAGGAACCTCGAGCTGGTTGTGGACCAACTCCAGGAAATAATCCAGGAGATCATGATCTAACAAGGGAAGCTGATGTTGAAGAACAAAAGGCACTAGCAAAAAAATCAAGGCCTCCAGCAGCAGAAGCTATGGCTGCTGAAACAAGAGAAGTAGATCTTGAAGATCTTGATAGCGGAACTGGTCTTGGAGAAGATCCAGGTCTTGCTGATGCTCTTGAAGGTTCTGATGCTGATAGTGTTTCAGAAGATGCTGATCAGGTTCTTGCTGAATTGCAGGAAGCACTTGATGCAGTCGACGATGATCTTGTTGATCCATTAACTACAGAAGCAGATCTTTCTCAAACTCCTGAAGAAGAAGAATCTACCCCTCCTATTCCAGCTGCTCCTAAAAAGCCTCTAAGAACTGGAGCAACTCCAAAAGTAGAGGAACCAGAAGAAGATGAGAAAAAGCTGGATATGGATGCTGTACAATCAGTAGTCCAGGCAGCACTAACAAAACTTTTAGCTCCTATTGAAGCAAAACTAGAAGAACTTGGAAAAAAGGTTGTTGGTCTTGAAATTGCCTTCCTAGGTGAAGATGAAGAGGAAGATGAAGAGCCAGACCAAGAAGTTGAAGATCTTAAAGAAAGGGTAGCCAAAGTTGAAGGCTTAAAAACATCAGTTGATGGCCTTGAAAGTGATATTAAAGGACTTCGCGATCTTATTGATGGTGAAAACGGCATTTCAGTATCTATTGGTCTTCTTGAAAACAGAACAGCAGTTCTTGAAAGTCAGGCAGTATCTTCTGAAGTATTCAATCTACTTCGTGAAGATCTTAATGATCAGGGTGAAATGCTTGAAGAATTGACCGGTCCTGCCGGAGAAAGCCTTGAGAGCATGGTAGAAGTTCATGAAGATGTTGTATGCAGGCTCGTAGTTGAGTATCTGCAGCAGGAAAATCCAGATTTATCTACATTTGTAGAAAAGCATGGGGAAACCCGCGTTCTTGATCAGCTCGGATTGGTTGCTGCTAACCCAGACAATTATATTCAGGATCAGATTTCATTCCTGCATTATAATCAGCCATATTCAGAGCTTGAACAAACTTCAGGAGCAGATTCTGATGAATTCAGGTTTGTTGCACAATCTTCTGAGCGTGTAATAAGGCTTGCACAGGATTTCTTGAGAAAATCTCAAGAACCACAAACAGGTGATTCATAATGGCAAAGAAAAAACGATTAAGCAGAGCTGAGAGGGCAGAAAAACTAAAAGCAGCGCAGGAAAATGCTGCCGGTCTATTCAGCGGAAAAGGCGCAGTTGAGCCACCACAAAAAAATGATCCAAAACCAGTTGTAGAGCCAAAGCCTAAATCAGCTCCAGCTCATGAAGAGTCAAATGATCAAAGAGAAGATGAAGCAGAAAAACCTGCTGATTCTTCTCCAGCTTCTTCACCAGTTGCAAAAGAAGAAACTATTGATCTTTCTGATAGTCAGATCGTGTCAGATTCTGTAGTAGTGGATGGTCAAGCACCAGTTGCTTCAAGTCCATCTGGCAGTGGAAGTTTACTTGATGATATTCTTGGAAGCAGTCCGCCTCCATCATCGTCACCAGTTCCAGAACCCCCTGATTCTTCAGCAACAAGGCAGGAGACTCCAGAAGCACTTGCGCCAGAACCAGCACCTTCTAGTTCAGCAACAAGGCAGGAGACTCCAGCAGCACTTGTACAAGCACTAACTCCGGAAGAACAATTTTTCCCAGAACCATTAGAGCCTTCCAGTTCTCCAGCTCCACAAGCAGCAGAGCCATCAGTTATAATCTCAACAGCAGAACCAAAAACAGGTTCAAGACAAGTTTATGTAAAGACTGAAGTGGGATCTGAAGAAATAGAAGCTAAAGACGGCAAACCAGCTACTGTAACCTATGGTGATCTGACTGCTCTTCGCTCTGGCGTTCAAGTTAGATTCGAAGGTTCACTAGGAGGAAAGAAAGCACTTACTGTTCTTGATTCAAGTAAAAATACTCTTGCAGAATTAAATATCGCGCCATCACAAACTAGGGAAGTTGAAGTTCCATCAAAAGACGGACCTCTCAAACTAACTTTTGAATACAAAGATGGTGATGGTGTTTACTGCACAATCGATGGCGGAAAAACAAAGACTGCACATGCAATTGATAAGGCAACTGCAGTTGGAAGATTCCTTGGAAATGTAAGATATTACCTTCCTGAGCTTACTATGGCAGGTTTATTTGCTGCAGCAACATCTGCTGTTGCATGGACTAGTCCATATCTTGCAAATGGTCTTCAGGGCTGGCACAAAGTTGCAATCGCTGCATATGCAGTAGTTCAGCTTGGTCTTACTACATGGTCATTTTTCGAAAAAAGAAATCAAAGAAAAGAGCTTAATGTTGCGGAGGCAGCTCATCAGGAGTAGGTGATTATTATGGCAGAACAAAAACAAACAGTTGGAAAAACTAAAGTTGATGATAAAAAGAACAAGGCAAAGCGCCTTGGGTGGAAATTTGGAGTAGGAGCTGGTCTTGCAACAGCAGCAATGGTTGCAACATTATTTTTCAGAAGCTGCGGACCGCAAACAGAAGGTCCAATAACTACTCCACCAACTAACTGTCCAACAGCAGTTACCTGTCCAGCAGAACCTGCAGTTGGCGATAATAATTGTGAACTTACAAAGGGAGAACATGATGTGTTTTCTGAAAGCTGGGATCCAGCAAGCTGTGGATTCTGCGGTGACGGAGTACGACAACCCTTTGAAACAGCAGAAAACTGTCCGGTTGATTTTACTTGTGGTGATGGAGAAGTTCAGCATCGTGCTAAAGTTTATGGTGCAATTGTTCAAACCGGAACAGGTGAAAGTGCCACTTATTCATTTGGAACTAAAACAATTCCTGCTGAATCATGCAGAAGCGGTTCAGATAATTATTGTGAAGCCGACTGCCGACCTAGAGCAGGCGGCAATGCAAGAGGAGCAGGATCAGGAAGACCTCCAAGCAAAACTGCAGGAGTAGCCACAGTAGACAGGCCTCCAAGAGAAACACCTGGCGGCCCATGCGGTGCTGGTGTTAGATCTGGCGCAGGTGACTTGATTAGCAGAGTTTCATCTTCAATTTCTTCCAGCAGCGGTGCTATTAAGAGTGCAGCTGGTGTTGGATCTGTTCCAATGAACGTTATAGTTTCTGTAAGAATTAGCTCTTCAGGTGTTCCTACACTGGCTGGTTCTTCAGCAACTTGCGGAGGAGAAAGATGTCCAAATTCCATAAATCCGGCTCAGGTTGCCAATTTATCGGTTGCTGGAATAACTGTTGCTGGTGCAGAGTCTTCATGTACTCTTTCTATACCAGTGAAACTTAGATAATTTTTTTCTCTTTATATTTTTTAATCTTATAAACTGTCCCGTTTCTTTACATCTTTTTTTCTAAAACAACACATTTAAAAAGAGTTCCCACAAAATTATATATATTCAAACATATTATTGAGTGGGTGTAATGGCAAAAAAACGACTTAGTAGAGAGGAGAAAAGGCAAAAGCTTGAGAGGGCCCAATCAGAAGCAACAAGCATATTCCATAAAGACGGAGCTGTTGAAACTTTAAGATCCAAGCCTGTTAAACCCTCAAAACCAAAAAGTAGCACAATCCCTGTTTTAGATCTTCCTCCTTCTCAGGATGTTGGTCAAGATTCTTTAGTACCTACTCAAGAACAACTTTTTGAAATGGATGCATCAGTTCTTCTTGAATTTGCAAGAGGGAAATGTACTGAGAATAATGTTTCAACCTCACAGCAATTATTCAGTATCCTTCCTGAGATTGGTGTTGTACTAGCACAAAGAGATCTTCTTGGTCCATTATTCGAAACAAAGCCTGCACAAGCACCCATTGTACAAGAGCTGGAAGATGCTACAAGGATGGTAAATGGACAGCAAAACAAAGCCAAGCCCCCTCCAGTACCTGACTTGAAAAGAAGGCGCTCTATACCTCCACCACCCCCTCCTAAAAGCCGCTCTCAGGCGCCTCCTCTGCCTCCATCTATGAGAAGGGCAATTGACAACGGTCCAGTTTCACATCAGCCAACAAGCGTAGTTGAAAGCGGAGATTTTACTATTACCGCAGGAGATCTTTCTGATTTTATCAATAATCTTAGAAATTCTGCAGAGTCATCAAAAGAAAAATTTGAGCGCGGAAAAGTTCGCTATGCAGCAGAAGTCAAAAAACTTGTTGGTCGTTTTGGCGAGGCAAGGCTCAGTGCAATTGAAGAATCTGTACGATCAAAAAAAGAAGAATTTAAGACGAAGCCTGAGAAAGAAGAATCCAAGATGGAGCCACAGGAAATTTACGTTAATCGCTTACTTATTTTGCGAGGACTGGTTACTGCATACGGCAAGGCATCAAAACAACACTCCCAGGCAAATGTTATTCAGGATGAAATGAGAAGTGTGCGAACTTCTGATATGCCAGCAGTGTCTTTACCTGAACTTTCGCAAAAAGATGCCAAGGATACTATTCCAGGCAAACCAAACAATGTTGCAATTGAAGAGCCTAAAAGCACTGTTAATGAACCTCAAGAGCCAGTACTTCTGGAAGTTCCAAAGTCTACCTCAAGTCCACAAAACAAAGAGAGTAAATGGTCTTTCAAAGCATGGTTCAAAAACAGGGTTTCAAGTCCAATGACCTGGGCAGTTCTTAGTGTTGGTGGTTTCTCTACTGCAGCACATCTAACTGGCGCTTATCAAACAATGTTAACTGGATTTACAAAACTCTGGGTGCAAACACTTCATCTCCCGACATTCGAGCTTCCAGAACATTCAGATAAGGCAATTCCTTATGGAATACTTGTACTTACCCTTGCAGCAACCGAGCTTATTCGAAGAAGAAAAGTTACAAAAGAACTTGTTCGTTTGCAAAGGCGTTCTGATCTTTCCAAAGATGAAGAGGAAGCATGCGATTATATTGTACAAAAGTTTACTCAGATCAAAAGAACATCTGCTGATCTTGGCCTTCAACTTGCAAACATCAAATCAGTTATGAAAACTGATGAAGTACTTTTTGATGTTGTTGATGTCTTATTCAGACATGAAATTGTTTGGAACGATCTTATGGATGATGTGAGGCTTGATGAAAGGGTTCGAAGAGAACTTCCAACTGTTATTGATCAGGTTGAGCGGGTGGTAGTTGGAAAAAGACTTGCCCAGCTTGTAGTTTATATTGATCATCCAGAACGAAGAAAAACACAACTCAAAGCACTTTTGCTGGCAGATAAATTATTTTCCAGAAAAATGGCAGAAGTATTTGAGAAAGCTGACGGGACGTACAAAAACCGTCCACTTCGAGAAAGACTTGCAGATATCAAATACGAAACTTCTGTTCCATCAGATCAACAAAGACAATTTATTACAGATCTCGAGGAGGATTATGCACTCATACTAGCAGAAAGCGGAATACAAACAAGGTGACATTTATGAACGTTAGAAAAAAATCATTAAAGGAAAGAGCTCTTGGAAAATTCAAGAATAACGCATCATCAATTGCAACTACAGCAGTTATGGTTGCTGGAATTAGTTTATTCCTATTTGCAAAAGAATGCGATACAACCCGGCCAATAGTAGAGCCAATCCGTGGAGATGGCATTTGTATGGAAGTAGAAGCATATGAATGCAAATTCAATTCCAATGGCACTCAAAAAAGAAGTGAAGATGGCAAATGTTTAGAATTCAATCCATACTTCTCATTTGAAGATTGTCATCGTGGAAATGATCAATGCGATGATCAAAGCGAACGGGCAAAGCTTAGGGATCGTGAAGGACGTCCAGTGCCAGATCTTATGAGCCACTATGTTAAAAGAGCAGAAGATGGAAGCTGGGCTCCAGACCAAAGCAGGCCAATCAAACTTCCACTTGAAGATGAAAATTCTCCAGATTGTCAAATACAAAAAGTTGCTGATCATCCATGCGCAGAACGTGCAGAAGATGGAAGCAATGAAATTCTTAAAACCTCAAGAATAAGAATGACTGGCGATACTGCAATTCAATTCGAAAGATGGAGAACTCCTTCTGAGATCGAGCAGATGCATGCAAATCCTGCAACTGTTTCGCTTGATGATAATGATTATCGTATAGATGTCAACTACGATGAAGCTGTTTGTGCAGTTTCAGAAACACATCCACTATGTACCCCTGAAAGCTTAGTTCCATGTGCATGTCCAAATCTTGAAGCATGCGCACCCCCACCACCACAAAATTGTGGAAATGGCAGTTGGGATAAAGCTGCAGGAGAACAATGTGATCGAAGCAGCAAAGCTGGAAGAGTAGCATGCGGAACTAGCAAGGTTTGTACAAGATCTTGCCGTTGTGTCATTAAATCAGCGCCTCCACCTGTTGCTGTAGATGATCCTGTTGTCTGCGGAAATGGAAGAATTCAAACAGGCGAAGAATGCGATCACGCAGCAACTCCTTCTGGATGCGGCAGCGGAGAAACATGCAATACTTCATGCGAATGTGAGGATTCTCAACCAACAAAAGTAACTTCATGTCCTGGTAATCGTGTTCCTGGTATGGGGACACTGGTCCAGAGAATCACAAGCACTATTACAGGCAACGGTGGACAACTTAGAAGCGCACTTGGAGTATCGAGCGTTGCAATTGATGTTTCTGTATCTGTAAGCGTAGATACATCTGGTGTGCCAACTTTACTTGGTGCAAATGCATCTTGCGGCGGTCAAGGGTGCCCTTCATCAGCAAATGTAATTCAAGTTACTGGTCTTAATCTAAGCGGTGTTACAACCGGAGCGCCTAACGAAACTTGTGTCATAACTGTTCCAGTTAGAGTGAGGCCTCCAGTAGGTGGATGATACTAATGGCAAATCCAAAACGCAATATTCGAGCAAAATTCATAGTGCCTGCAGCAGTTGTTGGTATTGCAATCGGAGCTGCATTTATGGCTGGAAAAAAACAGCCTATAACAGAGCCAGCAGTCGTTCCAAGATGTGATGATCCAATAACTTGCCCAACGCCTCCTCGAGCCGGAGATCGTTTATGCGAAGTTGCAAAAGGAGAA
>JAHJDH010000040.1 GCA_018812625.1 Microcaldota archaeon
AAACACCGGAGGAAAAGCAGGCTCTGGTGCTGTTGGAGGCTCTGGTGGTCAAACAACCACAGGAGGATTCGGTGGCGCAGGAGCATATGCCGGAGAAGGCGGAGTTGCTGGAAAAGGCGGATCTGCCGGATTTGGTGGTGAAGGAGCACACGCAGGTGAAGGCGGTTCTGCTGGAGCTGGCGGACTTGGAGGCCAAGGTGGCTTTGCAGGAGCAGGAGGCCAAGGCGGTGTCGCTGGACAAGGCGGATCTGCAGGAGCAGGAGGACAAACAACTCAATGCCCAACAGCATTCGACGACAGCATATCAAGCCAGTATGCATACCTCAGTACACCAACTCCAGTTGGAGGATATGACTTCATATATCAAGGAGAAAGCGGCACAGGTTCTATCATAGATATTGAATGTGCAAGCAACCATGCAGTTGTAGGAACTTATGATTGTGCACTCTACAACGTAACAACAATTGCAGCACCAGACAAGAGCATTGACGTTGAAGTGCATGCTAAATCAGCGAGTGATACAAGAGTGAGCATTACAGTTTACTGATAATGGGTGGGAATATGAATGATACACGAAATCTGAGAAAATCAGAAGATAAAAAAGAAGAAGCAAAACCAGGTTCAGATGACAGTAAGACTAATTCAAGAAGAGCAAAATTTGGAAAATGGTTTTTAGCTGCTGCTGGAACTGCGGCAATCGCTCTTGGAGTAGCTTGTAGCGATGGAAGCAAAGATATTTACTATCCAGCATGTCCGTCATGTTCAGACACTTGCAGTGATGGAGGTCAGGAAACTGATTCAGACATGGATGCAAGTACTGATCTTGATGCGGATACTGATGCAGACACAGAATTGGACGCTGGTCCTGATTTAGATGCAGACACGGATGCTGATACTGAATTGGATAGCGGTCCTGATTTAGATGCTGATACTGATGTTGAAGAAGATGCTGGAATTCCAGATGCCGATGTGGCTGATGCAGACATAGCTGACGCTGATGTGGCTGATGCAGATGTTGAAGAAGATGCCGGAGATAGTGACAGTGGATCTGATAGTGGACTAGTTTGTTCAAGTGCTATGGATGGTAGCATAAGTAGTGAACAAGTATACTTTGGATCTTCAGTTGTTGTTGGAGGATACAGCTTCACATATGTTGGAGAAGGCAGTACTGGCGCACTCATTGATATTACATGTGATGCAGATAGTGCAGTTGTAGAAACAGCTTATGATTGTGCAATTTATAGCATAACACCAATTGCAGCACCTGACAAGAGCATTGATATTGAAGTGCACGCTGTTTCGGCAACGAAAACACGAGTGAGCATAACAGTTTACTGATTAAGGTTGAGGGATTGAAATGGATGAGGATAAACAAAAGACATTAAGAAAAAGAGAAGAGCCAGAAGCACCTGCCAAAAAGAAAGATACAAGTGGCAGAAGGATGAGAGCTAAACTTGGAGCATGGCTTCTTGTTAGTGCTGCAAGTATTTTTGCATGCAGCCAGGCATCTGATGATTTTGTTATTCCATTTCCTCCAGACAATCCCCAGCAAACAGCTGATGGTGGTAGTAATACTGATGCTGACATGGATGCAGGTACGGACTTAGATAGCGGCCAGGATTCTGATACTGAACTTGATTCAGGTCCTGATCTTGATGCTGATACTGATGCAGACACAGAATTGGATTCTGGTCCTGACTTGGACGCAGACACAGATGCTGATACTGAACTGGATAGCGGTCCTGATCTTGATGCTGATGTAGATGCGGACACTGATGGTGGATTGATAGAAGGAGGTGCAGTTTGTACTGGACTTCTTTACAATGATGCGGTGTACAGCGAGACGGTTGATGTAGGCGATTCGATAATAGTTGGCGGATACACATTTGTATATACAGGACAGGCAGGTAGCACTAATGATGACCTCATAGACATAACTTGTGGAACGGGCTCTGTGGTATCTGGATTGGTTGTTGGAATTTACACACTAAAAACATATGACGACGATGAAAACGGAAAAAGAATTTCAATAACAAATCACTCAAGCTCAAGTACTAGTACAAGGGTTTCAATAGTTGTTGAGGACATGCCGGGCTGGGTTGATCCAGATGCTGATGCAGGAGTAGATGGTGGAACAACTGATGGAGGCACATTTACACCAGAGTGCAGCAGTTCTTTTGAAGAAACAAGAATATCATTCTATTTATACGACGGAGTTCCTGAGACTGTTGGTGGATATACATTCACATACACAGACGAGACATCAGTAGGAATTACTGTTGATGTTGGATGTGATGCAAGTAGTGCAGTAGTACAAGGTGGAGTTCCTATTGAACTTTATACTGAGGTTACAGTTCCTGTTGAACTAGATAATATGGATGTAACTATTGCAGCGCATTCAAGTTCAGCAACCAGAGCACGAGTCAGTGTTTGGGTTGTGGGTGAGTAAGTATTTTAACTGAAAGCTCGTAGAATTCTTTATGCAGATATCCCAGAAGGTAAAGGAGCAGCTAAAGCAACCTCTTGGAGAGCTTCACATAGACTTCAAAAGAATAAAGGAACTGAGCCAGAACCACAGAATAATCTCTATTGGCGATGTTTGCACTCTTGGACTTCTTGTAATGGGAATACGCCCTCACCTGGCAGTATTTGACCATAAATTTATGAGAATGCCACTTGAAACTGAAAGTATTGAAATTCTTAAGAGGTATTTCAAAGACCCAAAAAAATATTCTAATCCGGCTGGAACAATTTCGGATGAAATAAGCAGAGACGCAAAAAAACTTATTGAAGAAGGCGGAAGTATTCTTATAGACGGAGAAGAGGATTTGACTGCCCTAATTTTCATATTAAACGCAGATGAGAATGACATAATAGTTTATGGACAGCCAAAACAAGGAATTGTTATTGTTAATCCTGATAAAAAAATTAAAGAAAAAATCAACAAGTTATTATCCGCCTGAATTTCCTTTTGATATGAAATACAGAGCAACAAACGAGAATATCGTTAGAACAACTGCAATGATAATTCTTGTTTGTTCGTCGAGAAATGGGAGCAGATCAGGAATTAGAAACATGGCAACTCCAACGCCTATAGCGAGGGAAACTGCCAATAAGATGATATTGATTAAAGTTCCCATACCCCATCACGATTTGCCTGCTGGGCCTTTTGATACAACAATTACATCTTCGACTGATTTTACATTCGTATAAAGAATGCTCTTTTCCCGAAGTGCTTTTCGTGCATCTTCCTTACCTTGTGGAAGTGGCTCAATAAGTACTCTTGATACTTCACCAGCTTCCAAATCAATAATAAAATCCTGAGCATTGCCAATGAATTTACCAGAGTCTGTGAAAATGTCCATTCCATATAGTCTTGAGAGTTTTGTGCTCATTTTAGTCACCTTGTCACTTATTCGTGAATTTAATTAAAAAACCTTTCTCTCGTTCGTATTACTAATGAACTGGACAAAAATTACATATGCAGGGTATATCATAGTTTTTCTAATGTTTATAGGGATTACATTGGCTGTTCCCATACTATCTTTTGAGAATGATATGACAGTTGCATATGATGTTTTTGGTCCGCTTTGTCATCAGAAATTATCCAGATCGTTCTGCGTTTTCCAGGAGGAGGGCTCAATGTGGATAGATAATTGTAGCCCGCAGGATGGCCAGTTCATAAACAGTAATATTGACAGGGAGCTGATCAAAGTCATAAAAGGAGACGCAATTGGATTTAAAATGCCCCTCTGCTCGCGAGATATTGGACTTTATGGCGCAATGCTGCTTGCAGGACTGATCTACCCATTTGTAAGAAAACTTGAAGATAAAACGCTCTATCCATCAATATTCCTTATTGTTGCACTAGTTCCAATTGGACTTGATGGCGGGGTGCAAATTATTTCAGAACTTGGATTATTTCCGATTGTATACGAAAGTACAAACATAATTAGGCTAGCTACTGGCACAATTGCTGGTTTTGCTGCAACATTTTATGCACTGCCCCTTCTCATAAATATGGTTTCTAAGGAGTAAAATCATCAAGGCTTTTTTGTTTTTTATCAACTGCTTTTTTTGGCATTGAATTGTCCAGGATAAGATCTCCAAAAACACCATCAAAGCCAGGAATCCATTTGATTTTGCCCTCTTTTACCCTGATGATCGATTCTGCTATTTGAGGGGTTGTTGCCAGCTTTATCTGATCATTATCTGCTTCAAAAACAGAGAATTCATTTCCGAAATACTTGATTATTTTTGAATATTCTGCAAGTACGGCTTGTGTTATTTCTGATTTTTTGAGGGTTTTTGAAATAATAGTATGAAGTGGAACAATATATTCAAATGGAACAGCAGACTCTGGCTTAAATCCAAGTTTCCTATCAGCAAGATCAGCAATCCGATGAAGAACACCTATGGTCAAAGGCTTTTTGCATACTGGACAGATATTATTTCTGCTTTTTGATTCCCAAGGCGAGAAATTTATATCGCATTTTCGGTGGCCGTCATAATGATACTTCCCTTCTTCGGGGTAAAATTCAAATGTTTTGACAAATCCTTCCCGGGTTTTGATGGAATTCATGATGGAATCATAAGAAAGTGTTTTTAGATCAAAAACATTTGCCTCGCGCCCTAATTTATTCAGACTGTGTGCATCGCTATTTGAAACAAGAGTGTATTTGTCAAGAGCACTTAGCATCCAGTTCATAGTAGGATCGCTTGAGAGGCCTGTTTCGAGTGCAAAAATTCTCTTTGAATGCTCTTCAAATGCCTCTTCTACAGTATCAACTCCTGACTTAGAGCCGAATATTGCAAACCACGGAGTCCATATATGCGCTGGAATGATTGCTATATCCTTTGAGATAGAAAACAGCTCATCTGCAAAAGCTGCACTTGAGAGGCCAAGAATAGGCCTGCCATCGGCAGAAAGATTTCCTATTTTTGAAAGCGCATCATTAATTTGTCCTGCGATCTCAAGAGATGGAGCGAGCATAACATGATGCATTTTTCGAACCTTGCCATCTTGACTATAGATCAGGCTAATTTCAGAAGAAAGGATAAAATGAACGTTATTGTATGGGAAGAGGCCATTGTCGTTTTCAGTAAGCTGGGACTTCAGTTCTTCAAAATATACAGGATGGGTAAAATCCCCAGTAGCCATGACGTTGATGCCTTTGACAGTCGCCCCCTCGCAAAGGCCAGAAATATCATTTTTTGGACTTGTTGCACGGGCATATTTGGTATGAACATGAAGATCTGCTACAATTTTCATACATATGAAAAAACTCCAAGGTTTTTTTAAAGTGCCATTCCAATATCAAATCATGTATAGAGAGCTTGGGAAAGTTTGGAATAGTGCAAAGCTATTATTCGATTATAAAAAAATCAACAAAACATTCGAAGAAGCACTTCCTAATGCTGATTTTCGCATTGGACTTGTAGCTTTTATTATGGCAGGATTCATAGGATCTTCTGTAGCTGCTATTAGCAAATTTGAGGAAGTTCATTTTGGGATATACACATATAATACTTTTTCAGAGGTTGCTGAAATAGGAACAGTTGCTCTTGATACTGAGCCGATTATAAAATTTGCAATGTTGCAGCTTCTCATCGCATTTCCATTTGGGGTTATATTCCATCTCGGATATGAAAGAGTTATATATCAAATTTTCAAAATGGTCGGTGGAAAGGCCACATTTGCACAGCACTATTACGTTTCAGCTATTATGGCAATGGCTTTTGCAATGGTATCTTTTCTAGGGCTTCTCGCACCTCTTCCATGCCTTGGTGTTACTGCAGTAGTTGCAATAATAATCTTGACGCTATATTTCATTTTGTATGTCAATGCAAGGGCATATGAGATAGCTCATAAGATACCATTTGCATATGCGCTAATAGCAATACTCGTCTTCCTTATTCCAAGGCTTCTCATAATCACGTTTGTTATGACAATTGCAGGAAACGCCTTGGAAATTCCGGAATATTATGAAATAGGTGGGGCATAACTATGTTTGAAGCAAAGAAATTCATTGAAAGGTCAGTTGGAGAGATCAAAAGCACCATAGGAAAAGAAAGGGCGATTATTGCAGTCTCAGGAGGAGTTGATTCTTTTGTTGCTGCAACACTTGCATCAAAAGCAATCCCAAATCAATTACACATAGTATACGTCGATAATGGACTTATGAGAAAAAATGAAACAGAAAAAGTAAAAGAAGTTGCAGAAAAACTCGGAGTAAACTTAAATGTGATTGATGGAAAAGATCAATTTCTAGATGCACTCAAAGGCATTGTTGATCCAGAAGAAAAAAGGAAGATAATCGGTAGAGAATTCATAAATATTTTTGAAGAAGAAGCAAAAAAGCACAATGTCAAATTCTTAGTTCAGGGAACCATTGCCCCAGACTGGATTGAAAGTGGGGGAATGGGGAGAGATACTATCAAAAGCCACCATAATGTTGGGGGGCTTCCTGAAAACATGGACCTAAAATTGTGTGAGCCTCTTCGAGAATTGTACAAGCATGAGGTAAGGGAACTTGGAAAAGAACTGGGACTTCCAGAAACAGTTCACCAAAGACAGCCGTTTCCAGGGCCAGGGCTCGGAGTTAGGATCGTTGGTGAGATAACTTCGGAAAATATAAGAATAGTCCAGAACGCATGCGATATTGTTGAAACAGAAATAGACAATGCAGATATGGAAAGGCCATGGCAATATTTTGCTGCAATGCTTTCATCAAAAACAGTTGGAGTGCGCGGAGATGAAAGATCATATCAGTACACAGTTATTGTAAGGGCAGTTCGAAGTCTTGATGGTATGACGGCAAATTTTTCGCATATACCATTCAAAGTTTTAGAAAAAATTTCAACTAGAATCACAAATGAAATTCCAGAGGTTGGACGAGTAGCTTATGATATTACAAACAAACCACCTGGAACAATTGAAATGGAATAGCTAGAGAGATTCTAGAAGTCTGCTAAACCTTAATGGCAATGAACTCTCAATCCTAAGCGAAGATACATTAGAAGATATTCTGCAAGCAAAATCAGCATCAGAAGGCCTTCTATACGTCCCTTCTGGAGATAAACGCAAATGTGAGGCAATTCTGCCCATTGATTCAATAGGATTGTGCATTGACGGAGTTATCACTGGAAGAGTGATTTGCTCCTGCGATTCCCGTTCCTTAAATAATTGTACCATAATCCCACTTATTAACATAATTGTATAAAACTGTTTAAAAAGTTAGCGAGAGAGGAAAAAACATGCATATTAAGGATGCAAAAGTACTGATAAAGGAAAAAAAATACAAAAAAGCAATTGAGATACTAGATAATCTACTTTCAAACGACAGAGAAAACTCTGAAATATGGTATCTTAAGGGCATAGCTGCAGTGAAATTAAGGAGTTATGATAGAGCATATGAACATTTTGAGAATGCGATTAAAATCAGAAAAAAACCAGAATATTACAGAATGAATGGAATTGCACATTTTGAATTTTTTGAGGTTGAAGACGCCATTAAAAATTTCAAGCAGGCTGTTGCTCTAGATGAAAAAGATGTAGTTTCAATTTTCTTTATTTCAATAGGGTATTTGTTCTTGGATGACCCACAAGCAGAAGAATATATGAGGCTTGCAAAAAAGATAAACGGCAAAAAAACAAAACAGCTTTTGAAAAATTTCTTTACAATGTTTCTGAAAAATGATCCAAGCATAAGCAGTGCGCAAAAAAGAAAAATGGAAGAACATATATCTGAGATCAGCTAGATTTTTTCTTCTTTGTTTTTTTAACTTTCTTAGACTTTTTAGTTTTCTTTTTTTTCTCAGAAGTAGTTGTCTTCTTCGCAGAAGGTTTGTGAGACTCTTCAGCAGGTATATCTATTGCAAGTTTTTCATTCATTTCATTGAGCCATGCACGCTCTTTAACAGTTCTTGGAGTGACAGTTTCAGCTACTTTTTCTATAATGCTAAGCTTGTCTCGAGAAAGCCAGGTATGGTTCTTTTTCATATTGCGCAAAAAATTGGGATTGGCAAGGAGTATCTGAATCACAAGATTCTCATAATGCGCTAATTTACGAGCAATTTTATTGTACTCTCGAAGAGCATTAGTTTCAGCCACAGTTCCTCTTCCACGCGAATATTTTACCTTTGCATCTGCCTGCATTTTGGCAACACGAAGCCGTATTATTTTGTTTGAAAATTTAGAGAGAGGGATCTTGATTAAAGAATCAGAAATTAAAAGCAGCCACCCTTCTTTCATTAATTCCTTATCTGCCTTTTCTATTGCCTGCACTACTTCTCCTTTGGTCAGCTTGCCAGTAATTCTGCCTTTTAGAATAGGAAAAGTTGCAGCAAATGCTTTTGAATTAACAGTACCAACCCAAGTTTTAGTGAATTTTTTTGCTTCCTTAAGCTGCGCCCTAAACATTTTGAGCTGATTCATCTTCATCGCTGCTTCTTTTGGAGGAAGTGGTTTGTAATACAGGAGCCAGGATTTGGATGAAATTATTTTTCCAATATATTCATCCTCCATAAAAGCATCAAGAAGCTCTGGAAAATAAACCTTCAGATATCTGAACTCATCAAGATTGAGAAGAAGCTGAGTGGTAATTTCAGATTTTTTCTTTTTGATATCTCTATTCACAATAGAGATTTCCCTTTTGATATCGCGGTCATAAATTCTCCTGTATTGATCTTCAAGCTTATGCCTGTTTTCTATTTGCACACGGAGGTATTCCGCTGCTTCTTCAAGGTAGTCTATCAGGAGCATAGTTTCATCCTTTTGTATTCATCCATGAGTTTCATGGCATCAATATCAATTTGTGGACTCTCACATATTACTGTTCCACAATATCCATTTTCGGCTAGCACTTTAATAAAAGGTTCATATGGAGGCTCATTATTTGATCCAAGAACCAGATGGTTTCGCTCCCCCTTATCACTATAATTTATTTCAGAAAAATGGCAGTGAAAACGTTTCACATAGTCACCAAGCCTTGACTCAAGCTTTTCAAATATTGCAAGATAATCACTTTCGCCACGTATCTTGAAATCTCCCCTGGCATGAAGATGAGCAAAATCTATTACTGGCTCTACCATTTCCAGCTCAGATGATAAGTTGATATTCTCATCAAGGCTACCAAAAGCAGTTTTCTTCCCAACATTTTCAGCACCAAGACGAATTTTGATATTGTTTTGAATAAGGGATTCTTCAATTTCCATAAGAACTTTTTTTGCACGTTCATATGCTTCTTTTGGAGAAAGTTTTTGATAAAATCCTGGATGAAAAACAGTTATGTTTCCTCCTGCAAGTGAAGTGATTTTTGCGGCATCGAAAATGTGGCGTTTGCTGTTGTTGATTTTGTGCTCATCATCAGTACAGAGATTTATGTAATATGGAGCATGTGAAGAAAGAGAAATATCGAGTTTTTTTGAAGCTACTGCAATTTCTTTGGCAGCCAGCTCGCCCATACGAACGCCGTGGACAAATTCCATTTCCATAGCATCAAGGCCAAGTTCCCTGCAGCAGGTTACGCCCTCTAGAGTTGAAGATCCTTTGCATTGTATGGGAATTCCTGCAGGTCCAAAACGTATATCCATAATTAGACTTAGAAGAAAAAGAGATTAAATGCTAATGAAGTTGATAAAAAAATTAAAAAGAAAAAATTATTGGCAAAGATGGGTGTTTTGATTGCAAACTTCGCCACTTACACAGTCATCATCATCATTGCAATAGCCAAGCTTGGCATTACAGTAATGAGAGCTCGTACAAACCTGCCAATCGCCGCAATCTATATCTGCACCGCAGCGATCTGCTTCTGGAGTACAAAGATGGGTTTTCTTGATTTCGCAGTATTCCCAAACATTGCACTCATTATCGCCAGTACAATAGCCTTGCCTTGCAATGCATTTCTTTGAAGAATCATCGCATTTGGCCCATTTATCGCAATCGCCATCATTTCTACAGAAACCTTTTTTTGGCTCGCAGATATGAGTTTTTAGATTACAAGTCTGCCAGGTTTCACAATCACCATCAAGATCGCATTTCCCTTCAAGGGTATAGCATCGTTTACTAATTGCATCACACTTTTCCCATGAATCGCAATCAGTATCAGATACACAGTATCCAGGTGCAGGGCCGCATTGGTGCGTATTTGGACTGCAGTATTCAAAATCTGGATCACATTGAGAATCTTCATCACAGTATCCGGGTGCTGCCTGACACGCATTAGATGCATCGCAAACCTGCCACATTTCGCAGTTTGCATTAGTACGACAGAAACCTCCCTGGAATTGGCAGGTATGAGTACCTGCAGCATCACAGACCATCAAAGGATCACGTTCGATACAGATATCATCAGAATCACAATATCCAGCAAGAGTTTCGCATGTACTTGAAGTAGAATTGCAAAATTGCCAGTTTTGACAATCGTCACTATCACTACAACCAGTAGAACCACGACTGCCCGTACAGCCTACAAAAATCAAAGAAAGGACCACAAGTCCCAATAGAAGAAATCTCATGAAAAATAATTGAATTGATGGATTTATAAGTGTTGCATAATTTGATACAAATTGCCAAGTTCTTCAATAGTAAAATCAGCAGTGGATGGAGTATGAGAATGTTTGCCTTTTAGAATTCTGATTGTTTTCATCCCAACTTTTTTAGCTGGTACAATATCAGCATCCTCACGATCTCCTATCATGACGCATTGCGAAGGCTCAACGTTAAGTGATTTGAGAATCTTAGAATAGAATTCAGGGCTTTTTTCAACTCCCACTTCTTCTGAGATAAATACATTGTCAAAATAAAGAGCGAGGCCAAGCCGTATTAGTTTGTCCCATTGTTTAACAGAATCGCCGTTAGTCGCAACATAGATATGATGGCCATCATCTTTGAGACGAAGAAGAGTTTTTGGAATTTGAGGATATGGTGCTATGGAAGATTTGGTATGGTGATATGCTGCAACTGCTGCTGCAACAAATTTTGCAGGCTCATTTGCATTGAGAATCTTGCACAAGTCATTGAAATGATTTGGATAATTTGAGCCTTTTTCTTTTATCAGTGAAAGAAGCAGATCATTTAATTTTTGATATTCACAGTCAAGTCCAATAGCGATCATTGCATTGAGAGCATTTTTCCTAGCAAGTGCTGAGAACTCCGATGATGGAAAAAGTGTATCGTCAATATCAAAAAAAATATTCATAAGCATGATAAAGATGGAAAGAAAATAAATTTCTTTAGGAAGCTCTCAATATTACTGTCCAATAGCATTCCCTTCCAGGAGCTCCTACAGTAAGTCCAGCAAGATTCAAAGACAATACTGAAGAGATTGTTGATTCGTCACCACAAGATTGTCCATTACATACAGCTGAAATACTTCTTAGTGAAAGAAGGCCGGATGGACCAACTACAATAGAAACATGAATATCAAGTGTATCTTCAGGACGAATACCAAGAGAAGTACGCAATGATGATGATGCTGTTCTCAAAGAGCTTCCAAGTCTGGATAAAACTTCTCCAGTTCCAAGCGATGCTGCAAGATCAACCCGATCTGTTGGTGCAACTGCACCAGGACAGGTAAATGCAGAATTAAATCTTGGCGGAAGTTGATCTTCGCCAGCATCAGGAGGTGCCAATGTTCTAATTACACGGCCACAATCAGAGTCGCACACGTGTGGAGACCTGGAATTGCAGGATTCTGTTATTCTGATGGTTTCCAGTGAGTACGTAGTGGCTTCATCTGAGGATCCAGTATTGGCCACTATTGCTCCAAAAGCAGTATTTACATCAACGCTTCCATTTCCGCAATGAAAATCAACAGGGCAATTTTCTGGGGTTTCTGAAGGCCTTTCAGTAACGTTCTGAGTCCTAAAGGATGAACTGATAGTTGGAGTTGACCATTGGGGTGCTTTAACCTGTCTGATTAAATCTCCGCAATAACCGCAACTCTCCGGATCAAAAGTAGCTGAATAAGGATCAGCTTCTCCTTTTGCAACTTCGCATAAACGATCTCCGGCTCGAGGAGGCGTTGGGCAAGTTATTGGATCATCACATCTTGGAACGACTGCTGGCTCTGTTATAGGCTGTTTTTTTCCAGCCATAAATGCAGCTCCGATTGCAAT
>JAHJDH010000041.1 GCA_018812625.1 Microcaldota archaeon
GATCCACCGTTTTCATATGCTTGGTCAGAATCTGTATTGTCGTCGTTTGGTTCTCTGTCAAAGAGCTCCCTGTTTAGGAAGTCACCAATGAGGTTATCTCCAGTCCATGTTCCTGCTGCAACTGAGCCTGGAACAGTAATTTCCAGTCTTGCTTTTTCGTTGCTGATTGAACAAGTTCCTGAAGAGTTTCCTTCATCATCTCCGCTGCAAGTTGCAGAACCGGATACTGAAGCAGTAAGAGTTTCACTCTTATATGCTGCTCCTGCCATACTACCGGCAATCAAAGCTGCCGCAACACCATCGCTTGGGGCAGAGTTAGTACCAACTACTACCTTTGCTACTGGTGCTCCATTGTCGTCAACAAGTGTTGTAGAACCAAACATAAGTCCTGCAAACGCTGCTGAACTAGCCAAGATTGTTGCACCTGCAACAATGGCTCCCATTTTCTTTAGGTTTACTTTCATTCGTTCACCTCAATTTTTACCGCCTGAATGGGCCGTTGAAAAATTTTTAACGACGGCAAATGCTTTAGGCCCAAAATACCCAAGAGAGAATTTCCCTCGGATAAAATGATAGGACAATATCTATCGCCCTATCGTTAACAGACTGTCTCTGGGAAAATCTTTATAAAACTTAGTTTTACATATAAACTCCAGTTTATAAACGACAGTTTTAAGTAAGTCAATAAACGAAATAGACATACGTCTATAAGCGTTATTTGTCTTTTTTTGATTGTGTTATATCAATGGTCATACCGTCGGTAGCAACATCGGTTTTTGGAAATATTTTTCTTGCTTGAGAAAGCAATAAATCAATATCAGAATACCTTGGACTTATATGCGTGAGTATTAGTTTTTTTACATTGGCTTGTTTTGCAATATTCGCTGCATCCTCGGCAGTACTGTGAAATCTTTCTTTTGCTTCGGTAGCAAGTGAACTGTCAAATGTTGATTCGTAGATAAGCAAATCTGCATCTTTTGCTTCTTCTATTATATTACTAGAAGGAGCACAATCACCAGCATAAACAATTTTCCTGCCAGACTGTACCCAAGAAACATCTTCGAGTTTTATTGCTTTGTTTTTGATTTTCACAAATCCTCTTTCCTGAATCTGACTAAATTGTTTTCCTTCAAGGCCAAGGTCATGTGCTTTTTTCTCATTGAATTTAATTTTTGCATTTTCCTGAAAAACAAAACCATATGATCCCTTAGTATGTTTTACGGGAAATGCATGGATAGTAAATCCATTTGCAGAAAAGATTTTTCCCTTCTTTACAGCAGATACTTTTGTAAAATCATAATCACGAACTTCAATAGCCTTTGGAAGAAAAAGCTGGACTGGTTTTGGAGATGGAGAAGAAAGTTTTAATGTTTCAAGAAGGCCAAACAAACCAAGATAATGATCAAGATGTGGATGGGTTATGAAAATAGCATTGATGCTACCATAGCCAACTTTGTATTTCATAAGTTGTCTTTGTGTTCCCTCACCACAATCCCAAAGCAGCAGTTGACTTTCATATTTTATTGCAATTGAAGGAAGTCCCCTCTCTAGTGTTGGTACACTTGCAGAAGTTCCAAGAAAAGTAATTCTAAACATGTGTAGGAATTGGACAAGCGACACCTTTTTAATGGTTATATTCGCGTGTTAGGACTATGCCTCAGAATTATTTTTTAACCGGAATGCCAAAATCAGGAAAAACAAGCGTGCTCTGGCAACTTGTCAAAGAACTTAGAAAAAGCGGACTGAAAGTAGGAGGATTTATTTCACCGGATGAAAAGCACCATGGAAGCAGAACTGCTTTTTATGTAGTTGATGTAGAGACCAGAAAAAACGCAATTCTTGCAGATGTTAATGGAGATGGACCTAAGGTCAGCAAATACCATGTCAATATCAAATCATTTGAAGATGTTGCAGTTCCTGCAATGAAAAAATTCAAACAATATGATGTTATTGTTGTTGACGAAATTGGAAGAATGGAACTCAAGAGTAAAAAATTTGCACAAGCCCTTGAAGAGGTTTTAGATTCAGACACTCCAATAATTGCATCGCTTAGCGAGGACTATGTCAAGAAATTTGAAGCGCTTGGTGAAGTTTTGAAGATAAACAATCAAAACCACGAATCAATTCACATGAGGCTTCTTAAAGAAACAACGGCTACGATAACAAAAAAGAGCTCAAAGAAAAAAACTGTGAAGAAGAAAGCTGTGAAAAAGAAAACAGTTGTATCAAAGAAGAAAGCTGCAAAGAAAAAGGTTGTGAAGAAGAAAGCTGCGCCAAAGAAAAAACGCCAGACAAAGAAAGCCGAGATAAAAATAACTACGGAGAAAAAACCTCAAGCAGAAAAAGCTGTTGCTTCCAAAGTGAAGAAAGAAAAAAGAAGCTTCTTTGGAAAAGTAAAGAGCCTTCTTGGAATTTAATTTTTTTATTTTCTAATCTTATTTTTCCAAATGCCACAGTTTGGATTTTAAATATAACCGTAGGAATCTTGCCATGGCAAATGATTCTATTGAAAATTTAACAACAGTTCAGACGTTGCCTGATCTTACTATTTTAGAACCATATCTTGGCTCTGATTTGGTTAGTCAGATGATGGCAGCAGATACTCTCACGGTGTCAATTGGAATAATAATTATATCTTTTATTCTGGCAACGTTGATATTTACAGTTCTTAAGATTATAACAAAAGTTCTTGCTGGAAGAACAAAAACAGAACTTGATGACAAGATTCTTGAGGCAATTCAGCAACCAATATTCAGGTTGATTATTATTGGTGGATTTTACCTTGCAGTTGCGAATCTGGGAGTAGGAGATGGAGTCTTGGATCTGATACTCAGAGTGATTCTGACTCTTGCATACCTGACCATCATAATGTTTGTTCTGAAGGTACTCTCGGCAGTCGTGAATTATGGACTTATGGATCTTGCATCCAAGACAAACAGCGACATGGATGATGAGATAATTCCAATATTCCACAAAGCAGCAGCGATTGTTGTCTGGGCATTTGGACTGATAATGATTCTTGGAGGATGGGGAGTCGATGTTGCTCCATTTATAGCAGGAGTTGGAATAGCCGGCCTTGCAATATCATTTGCGCTTCAAAGTACTTTGTCGAATGTTGTTGCTGGAATATCCATCATCATGGACAAAACCTTCAGAGTTGGAGACAAGATAGGACTTGATTCTGGAGAAGTTGGAACAATCCATGAGATCACACTCAGAAGCACCAGGATTCTGACGTATGACAATGAGCTTCTCATAGTTCCAAACAACAACATGGCAAGTGCAAAGATCAAGAATTATTCACAGCCAGACTTGAAAGTAAGAGTGGTTGTTCCATTTACTGTCGAGTATGGGAGTGATCCGGCTAAAGTAATCAAACTGATTGAAAAAACCATTACCAATGATATCGAGGGCATACTTGAGGAACCTAAAGTATCAGTTGTGTTTACGCAAATGGCTGACTTCTCTTTGAACTTCCAGCTTAGATTCTGGGTCGAGCATTATGGAGAAGCTTACGGAAAGAAACTTGAAGCAACAGATGTGATTTACAACACACTTGGAAAGAACAAGATCGGAATTCCGTTCCCAACAAGGACAATCTATATGAAGAAATAATTTTTTCTTTTTTTATTTTTATTTTGAATAGCTTGTAACAAATTCATCCAGCTGTGCTCTTACTGGAATATGCAAAACTTGAATCATGAATATGTCTATTATCATGAACTTTATTGCAACCAGAAGAGCAAGGTAAATGATAAATGGAATTGCGCGCTGAACCCAGTTGTGATGTGAGATAAAATCAGGATAGATTTCCTTAATCTTCTTTTCAATAATAGCAGTAATATTGAATGCTCTGATTCCAAAGAAAAGAATCAAAATCAGTGCATAGGAAACTGGAAAATTTATTGTCAATGTTAGGACAATTACAATTAGGGAAAGTACAACTGCGCGCAGTATATGATAATTATTCATTGACTTAATTAATTTCAATAAGAAAATAAAAAGGTGATTATGATACTGGATAGTAGGTTATTTTGTGTTCTTTGACATATTCAAGATAAACAACATCCTTGATCAGGGTTGGGGCAGAATCCTTAAGTTCTGTTATAAATTCAAAGAGAGCCCTTGAATCAGTGAAATGCCCTTCGAATTCCAGGTCAGAACCTCCGGCTGCTTCTGTGATATAACCAACATTTGGATGCTGAATAACAAATCCCCTAATTTGCTGGCGGTCTTTTGAATCGGCATTCTTTAATTGAACAAAAATCTTGTAGAATTTTAATCCAAGCAGTGCAGTATTAATAAGTGCCCTATATCCCAAAATAACGCCATTCTCTTCCAATTTCTTAATTCTGTATTGAACTATTCTTTCTGTTTGCTTTACTTTTTTTGCCAGATCGAAAGTGGATTGTCTGGCGTTTATTGTAAGTTGCTGCAAGATGGCATGGTCGATCTCATCGATATTTACTGAAGAGGATTTGTGTCCGAGAACAAATGAATTTTTCCGATCCTTCTTTTTTGGAAAGATAAATGATTTTTCAAATTTCCACGATTTGGTCATAAGAGAGATCCATTTGTCTGATACATAATAGCCATATTTGTCAGAAAACTTTTTCCAAAAATCCATCAGGTCATATTCATCTTTTGTGTAGATTCCCATGAATACATCCCAAGACCCAAAAACAGTTACAATCCAGCTTCCTCTGGATTTTAGATAATCGATTATTTCGCGCTCCTTATCATTATCAACATTCTCCAGCTTCAGTCCAACGCGATATAGCTTTAGTCCGATTTTAGTATGATCAACTATTGCATAATATGATTTGATGATATTCCTGCTTTCCAGTCTTTTGATTCTGTAGTTTGTGACTTGTTTGGATAGGCCAATTTCATTTGCAATTGCACTGTCTGTTTTCCTAGCGCCCATATCAAGAGCAAGAAGAAGGCGCCTGTCTTTCACATCAAGAGATTCCAAGTCCATAACCTTAGATTAGTACAAAATTTATATAAAATTTGTCATTTTGTAAAAAAAATTGATCGATGGTTTAATTAGGATAAAATGTGTTGATAGTTATGCAATAGTGGGGAAGAATGAATAATAGCACAGAAATAATACTTACCAGCTTGCAACTTGTTGCAGGCTGAGACACTAGAGCACGGCGTAAGCTATGTGGTTGCTTGCGGAGGTACCCTTCCTCCCAAGCGCCACACAAATCTAATTGATACGTTTAATAATGTCAAGAGAAAAAATAAATTATGAAGAAAAAAGAAATTATCTTCAAATTAGGCATTGGATTTCTTTGCTTAAGCGCATTGTGTGTAATATTATTCCTCCTAGCGCCCACATATTTGCCATTTTGACGAACCAAGATGTTGATAAGGTGTGTTATGACTATTGTGCAGAGGCAAGAGCTCGGTGTAATGAACTCGGAGGCAGCAGTTGCATTATTGGATGTTTAGAAAATCTTTGTTTGCTGTCTAAGAACTTTTTAGCAACTATCAGCATTGTGACTTTTGTACTGGCAATAATCAGTTTGCTGTATTCATATTCTCAAAAAAGTTAACAGAAATGGGCCCGTTGTGAACTTCGTTCACTTCTCTCTCATTTCTCCTGAGGATTAACCATGATTTGCAGAGTTGAAAATAATGAGAAATGGGCCCGCCCAGGTTTTCGCTGCCTTTATAGCGACCCTGTTTTGGGCCGCCTTTTTCTAAAAGGCGGTATCGAACTGGGAATCTCCCGCGTGTGAGGCGGACGTCTTAACCATTGTCGTTTAAATAGCCAGTTTTTGGCCCCGCTTTTTTCTAAAAAGCGGGATTCGACTACGAGCCCAAGTAGGATATTTGAATGTAAGAAGAAAATAAATAGTTATCTCATTTCTTGCTGAGTGTAAAGAAGATAAACCCTACCAGGATTATTGCTATCTCCAGCAGCCAAAGGTTCAGCTCAAAAGTGATGAGCATGAAGAGCGATGATGCTATTCCAAACCATGCAAGCACTGGAATTCCAAAAAGTCTTGGGCTTGTGAACGGACGCTTCAGTTTCCTTCCTGCAAGAGCGATCAGAGCAGCATTGACTGCTGCATATGCAATGAATACTCCAAGATCAGTAAGCTGTGCAATTGTCTTTATGTCGCCAGAAAATGCAATAACAGAAGCTGCAATTGCAGCTGCAAGAATAGCATACATCGGAGTTCCATGAGAATCGGTTTTTGAGAGAAATGCAGGCAGAGATTTGCCCTTTGACATACCATAAAGAATTCGGGATGCTGCAATCAGGAAAATAAGGACAGTATTTCCTGTTGCAAAAAGAGCTATCACTGAAAGTATTGATGCATATTCACCAAGACCGCGCGTAACCACCATAGTAAGAGGTGCATCTGATTCTGAGAGAGCCTGTGAACCCACTTCAGAGACAGCTGCCATTGATACTAAAATGTAAAGAACTGTTGAAATTACTAATGAGATGATCAATGCTAGAGGAATATTTCTTCTGCTGTCTTTTACTTCCTCAGCAAGATTTGCTATGTTCTCAAAGCCGATGTATGCAAAGAAGATTACACCAATAGCACCCATTATTCCTGCAATGCCTGTTTCAGGAAGCTGAAGTAAATCTCCAGGCACCTCTGGAGGAAACAAAAACCAAACTACAACAACTAGTATGAGACCAGAAGCCTCGATTATTGATGCAAAATTGTTGAACTTTGCAGATTCGCGTATGCCAACATAATTCAAAGCAGACATCAGGAAAATCAGTCCGGCTGCCACTATGACCTTATCTCCGCCAAACATATTGACGAAATATCCTGCAAACCCAAGTGAAACTGTGGATGCTGCTATTACAGTTCCAACTACTAGAATCCATCCTATGGCAAATGAGAATGTCTCAAACCCAAATGCCTTCTTGGTGTAATGGTATTCTGCTGCTGCTTTTGGAAACAGACTTGAAAGCTCAGCATAACTCAGACCAGTAAAAATTGCTATGATTGCAGAAACTAAAAACGCAAGCCAGAGCATGTTGCCTGCAAGGCCAGCACCAACACCTATCAGGGCATATATCCCAGCTCCAAGAATTATACCTACTCCATATAGGATTGTTGAAACAAGACCAAGTTCCCTTTTGAGCGCCATGTTGTGAGTTGGCAGATTAGATTTATATTATTAATTTGAAAAATAAAAAAAATTAGTCAAGATTCACGTAGAAGTAATACGTCTCCGTGGTTCCAACTCCGCTTGGCGTTGGCACAATGATCTCAAAATCTCCAGAATCCCCATTCCAAATTGGACCATCCTCTTCTATCTCAGCGCAGAATGCCAAATTAGATTTGACTGGGGATAGAGTAGTTTTGATTGCGCATGTTATATATCCGCCTTCAAGACCAGTATCAGCATAACTGGCATTTGGAACTGAGGTTGTTCCAATATCCAAAGTACAATTGCTCTGCGTAAATGTATTGTTGGCAGAGTCAGCTGCTGTTGGTGAGAATGACCATGCTGTATCAATGTCGCTTGCTTCTGCAGGGAATACAGTGAATGTGAAGAGCGAGTCATTAGTTGAAACGCAGACAACACCGCCGGCAGATGCATTCCAGATCCAGCTGTAGACATTGTTGATGCCAGCAGTGTCCGAAAGCAGGATACTGCCATCAAATGTTCCATACAAGGCAGCCCATCTTTCAGAAAGCTGTCCGGCACTCAGGTTCATATTAGTGAAGTTTCCTCCTGCTGTTGATGCATTTCCTGCATAGCTGCTCTCGTTGTATCTTTCATGTTTGGTCTCGTTGACCTCTGCAGCGTAGAGAGTTGCATTCTCTCCAATGCTCCCATTTTGCAAGATACCATAATCGCTTGCAGGATTCATATTTGTCAGTGAAAGTGAATTCTCACCAGTATTTAGAGTGGCTCCAGTATCACTCCATGAGCCATTCCATTTCCAAAGCTCGAAGCTGCTCTCATCGTAAATAAATCCAAGCTCAGAATCAGACCATCTCCAGGCTATTTCGTCAAATGATACTTCAGTTGTATAGTTTGTGATGTTTACGAATTTCTGTGCAAAGCTGGTGTAGTTTGTTGGAAGTGCACTTGAATTTGTTGTCCAGTTGAATGAAACTGTACGATCACCACCCGATGCATCAAGAGTTGCATTGAAATCTATTCTTGTGTAATCATCAAAGTCCCCAACAGGATTGTCAAAGGTAAGGTTTGTAGCGTAGATATCTTCAACTAATCCATATGCATCCCAGTAGAGATCATAGCCATTGTCATAGAAATGGAAATTTTCGAGCCGGATTTCATCTGCTTCGCTGGTATATAGACCATACCTCTGGCTTCCTGATGCAGTACAATTGGTGAAGTTTGTATAGTATGAACCACCTATTGAGAAACCATCTCTTACATTGTCATATGCAGTGTTGTTGAGGAAAAGGGAATTGTCAGTATTTGTATCGAAACCAGTGCGAGAATGATTATATGCAAGGTTGTTCTCTATGAGATTATATCCTCCGCTTATGAAATTATATCCATCAGCATCATTACTGTGGGCGGTGTTATTGATTACATATCCATTGGTTGAGCCTATTTCAAACCCAGTATATCCGCTGCCATAGATAATATTATTGGTTATCCTGTTCCTCTGGCCAGTTCGAAGCCGAATACCATAGCTGCCCGAATCAGATATTTCATTGTCTGAAATATTTGTATCAACTGAATAACTCATAAGGAAACCAAAGCCCTGGACTCCATCAGTGCTATTGTGTACAGTAAGATTTCTTATCACTGAAGAATTCATATACTGTGAATAGACTCCGATTTCATAGTCAGATATTGCTGGACAGTTTTGCAGCGTGATGTTGGTGTAGTCCAGAGTGGATGTTGCATTTGTCACTATTGCTCCTGCATTTAGAGTTCCGTTGTTTGTGATGTTGTATCCATTACAGTCCAAAAGAACATCTGATGCATCAATCTTGATGCACGCCCAGTCAATGTAAACAAGCTCTGTTGCATCTATTGGAGCGCCCACAAGGTTGTTTGCAAGCTGATATGTTCCTGCTGCATCTATCAAGATACATTCGGTTATGCCACTACTTGGAGTAGCATTCTCAAGAATGCCATAGTCACTTGCTGGATTCATGCCTGTTAATGTGAGGGTGTTTGCACCAGCATTAAGTATTGCTCCTGTATTGCTCCATGAACCATTCCATTTCCATACTTGGAGTTTGGACTCATCATAAGACCCTGCCTCAGTATCTGTCCAGTGCCATGCCAAAGATCCTATTGAGGAGGTGCCTGTTACTGTGGAAATGTTAACGAATTTCTCCTCAAAGCTATTGTAATCAGTAGGCAATGTTGAGGAGTTTGTTGTCCAGTTGATGGTGTATGAAGTGCTTGCTGCTAGTGAGTCATTAATAGATAGATTAGTGTAATCCACCAGAGTTCCAAGTGGATTTAGGAATAAGCTTCCGCTCATGTTGTAGTTAGTATCTCCTTCAACGAAAAGATCATGGCCATTGTTATACATCTGATTTTCGGAGAGTGTTACATTTGACTGGGTCATGTTGAGACCATAGTCAGTGTTATTGCAAAGCACATTGTCAAAGAGTGTGACGTTTGTAGAATTGAATACAATAAGACCATTGGTATTGTTGCAGAAGTATGACGGATCAACATAGTTGTGGTTTGAGCTTATTACAGAAAGTCCTGCAACTCCGTTTCCTGATGCATTGTTGTCAATGAGGCGGTTGTACTCTGAGGTGTTGTAGCTTCCCCAAAGGAAGTCATCAGTAAGCATGAAACCAGACTGACTATTGTTGAGGGCAATGTTGCTTGTGAGGTTATTGTACTTGGATGCATTCAAGAGGAATCCGTTTAGGGAGTTGTTGAATGCATAGTTGTCCTCAAGAGTATTGTAAGGCTCGAAATTGAGGTGGAATCCGTTGAGAGTATTGTTCTCTGCGGTGTTATTGCTGATATTGCTGTAGGATCCTCCAACCATTGTCCAAATGTAGAATCCGTTTCCGCCGTTGTCATGTGCAAGGTTTTCTTCAAGCAGATATCCGTGTATGCCACTGAAATCAAATCCATCATCGCTGTTGTTGTACGCATGATTGCTTGTGAAGTTATTGTAATCACGACCAGCACCTGCATTAAATCCATCTCCTGAAATGTTGTATGCAGTGTTATTGTGGACAGTCGCGTTTTCAGATTGTATATTGAATCCAGCTGAATAACCGTTTCCTCCATCTCTCACGAGATTGTCGGTAATATTGTGAAGATGGTCACTTGCAGAAATTCCATAGCTATTGAACAGCGAGATAGTGTTATTGTAGAATGTACTGTTGCCGCTTCCGAAAGAAGAAATACCATATGCACCGATGTTGGTAATAGTATTATGG
This sequence comes from Microcaldota archaeon, assembly GCA_018812625.1. Lineage (GTDB taxonomy): Archaea > Micrarchaeota > Micrarchaeia > Anstonellales > Bilamarchaeaceae > Bilamarchaeum. Next base: position 10,392 of record JAHJDH010000041.1, read on the forward strand.
GCATAGTAGTTTGTAACTTCATTAGCCCCAGTCCAATTTGTTGAAAAAGATTGGATACCATAGTGAATAGTTCCAGGTCCAGTACTGTTTGCTATCGTATTGTTGATCACGCTGGTTGTTCTGGAATTTCTCAGATGAACACCCTGATAATATTCGGCAATGACACAGTTCTGAACAGTGACATTAGTGCGAAGTACTCCTTGGCTGTTTGAACCATTTACAAGAACACCATATGTGTAGAATGAATCCGAAACACTACTCTCATGTATTGTATGTCCGGCACAGTCAAATACAACATCGCTTGAAGCGATCTTAACACATGCAAGACGGCTAGGACCTAGTTCAGAAGCACTGTTTGGAGCGCCGGCAAAGTCAGATGTCATAGTGTAGGTACCTGGAGCTGTAATGATTGGACAATTGCTAAGCTCTTCCACATCCCGCTCCAGAATACTGTATTCCGATGCAGGGTTCATGTTTGTAAGTGACAATGTGTTTGCGCCAGTATTCAGAGTTGCTCCAGTATCACTCCAAGAACCGTTGTGTTTCCAAAGCTCAAACTCAGATTCATTGTAGCCTGGAAGCTCAGCATCATTCCAGTGCCAGACAATCCTGTCAAGGGAAATGTTGTTGGTAACTGGAGTGATGTTGACGTGCTTGTTCTCAAAGGAAATGTAATCAGTAGGAAGAGAGCCGGGTCCATCGCTCCAATTAATCAAATAGTTTGCAACACCAACAGCAGTATGGCTGTCATTGTATGAAAGGTTCGTGTAGTTCTGGAAGTTTCCAAGTGGATTGTCTACAATGAGATTTGTAACATTTAGGATATATGGCCCATTGAAGGCAGCATATCTAAGAGCAGGCGTACTGTTATAGACATGGTTATTTGTCATTACAATATCATCAGCAGAATTGAAATAGAATGATCCTGAGAAGCTGTTGAGATTAGCTGGCTGTCCATGAACAGTATTGTCTTCAAGAAGTACGTGATCTGTGCGAATATCGAATCCGCTTGCAGAATTGAATGTGCTTGTTCCCTGAACAGTGTTATTGGTAAATGTCAGATAGTCTGAGGTGCCGGTAGCCTCGAAACCTGCACCCTGACAGTTGACTACTGTGTTGTTGATGAATGTTCCATTGCGCGAGTTATAATTCTCGAAACCTTCTCTGCCGCGGTTGCTGACATTGTTTCCTATGAATGTGTTGTATGGAGAGGTATCCAGCTTGAATCCTGATGTTCCGCCAGTTCCAAATGGAGCAGTGTTGTTGACAACCCTATTGTAATCACATCCGCCAAATAGGAATTCAGTACTCCATGAATTGTTGTATGCAGTATTTCCAGTGAAATTATTGCGATCACAATCACGGAATACATAGAAACCATATGCTTCGTTGTCATATGCAGTATTGTTTTCTACAATGTTATCCTGGAATGACTGGTTAAACCAGAAACCGAAGTGGAATGAGGTGTTGTATGCAGTATTGTTTATGATGAAACTGTCTGATACCTCGTGAAGGAATACTGATGCCTCGAAATAGCTTGACACAAAACAGTTCTCGATAGTGATATTGGAGTATGGCCCACGGGCATAAACACCATAAGTAATTCCAGCAGGAGAATTATTGCCAGTTATAGTATAACCATTACAATCAAGGGCAACATCAGATGCAGAAATCACAACACATGCATACCCTCCAGAAGGAACTGGATTTGGAGC
>JAHJDH010000042.1 GCA_018812625.1 Microcaldota archaeon
GTAGTTTTCGCTCTGACTTAAAATTAATAATCTTTCCCACGTTATAGTGCCGATGTTAAAAAATTCGATCCGAACAGGAATCGCATTTGGATTAACTTCTGCAATCATTACTACTTTGGGATTAATGGTTGGGCTTGATTCAACAACCCATTCCAAAGTAGTAGTTCTTGGGGGGATCCTGATGATTGCAGTCGGAGATGCGCTCTCAGATTCACTTGGTATTCACATTTCCGAGGAATCAAAGAAAACAGATGGAAAATCCGTATGGGAAGCAACTCTATCTACGTTTGCAGCAAAATTCTTTTTTGCATTAACGTTCGTTGTGCCAGTGCTTATTCTGGACCTTCCAACTGCAATGATTGTTAGTATTGTTTGGGGACTTTCTTGGCTTGCAGTTCTAAGCTATGCAATTGCAAGGAATAACAAGGAAAATCCAGTGCATGTTATTGCAGAGCATATAGGAATTGCTCTTGTTGTCATTGTTGGAACTTTCCTGATTGGAGGATATATCGGAACTAGCTTCACAGGATAAGAAAAACGCCGAGAGCAGGATTTTCATCGCTTTAGCACGCCCGCCTTTGGGCGCTTTTTGCTAAAAAGCGCATTTGAACCTGCAATCCCGAAGGGACCGGTTTTCAAGACCGGCGCACTACCAGAATTCACGTCTTGTGTGAAGATCACTACAAGACTTTATGCGATCTCGGCACGAGAATAATTAATTCTGAGTTAAGAGAATTATTCTTGGACGAAATACTTCTTAAACTTCTCGGTTAGGAAAAGCTTGGAGCTTCTTCCTGCTTTTTTTGATTTTATATACTCTGCCTGGACAAGCTCTTTGACATCCATGTAGGCTTGAGTTCCGATTTTTTTAACCAAAATGGATTTGAGCATACCGTCATGTTTTGAAATGAATGCAAGAGTTCGAAGAGCACTTTTACTAATTTCAGTATCTTGAGCAAATTCTTTTACTTTGCCAATATAGTCATTGTTAACGCGCATTGCATATTTGCCGCCAGCTTCAGTAATTTCTATTGCGCTTCCGCGATCATGATATTCAGATTGTATTTCAGAAAGAGCATTCTGGAGATAACCAAGAGCGCCAATACCAGTAAGGGTCCGAAGCTCTTCAAGAGACATTCCTCTGCCACTGATGAAAAGCGCTGCTTCAATTAACTTCTTTTCTTCTTTCATTCTGAAATGCCTCCATGAATGTCTATTGTTGATGGTCCTGCGCCAAGAAGACGCGATAGTGAATCTGAATAATCTACATCATCGAGCTTTTTCTTATTAAGCTTTATGGCACTGGCAATAGCATCTGCACACTCTTTCGGAGTTTTAGAAGAAGTATCAAGCTCAAGTGGAGAAACAGAATAGCTTGCCTGGCTTCTCTGGGTGCAATAATCAAGTATTTCTGCCATAAGGTTTTCCCGAAGTTTTTCAGCATTATAATTTCGCTCAGATAATCTTTCTCGAAGTACTTCTGGATCTGCTCGAAGCACAAATACAAAATCAGCAGGAACTTCCAGCTCGCATGCAAGATGCCCTTCTATGATATAATCACTTTTTTCTTCCAGAAATTCAAGGGATTTTTTTAATTTTGGAATATCTACTTCACATTCTTCTCCTTCGCAGAGATTATTTTGCTCGACATGTTCTTTGATAGAAATAAGTTCCAGCTTTAGCTGTTTTGATAATAGTTTTGAAATGGTGGTTTTTCCAGTTCCTGGAGAACCAGTAATAACAATTTTCATATGATAGATGATAGAACAAATGCTTTTTTAGATATTACAGATTTTAAAAATCAGAGCTTTTCAGAGAGGAATTTGAAATGAGCTCTGGCAGAATCCAGCGCTTTTTTTCCATCATTAGTGATAGTATAATACTTTCTTCTTTCTTTGAATTTTGAAGTGATCAAACCTTCGTTTTCAAGCTTGTAGAGCACAACATAATTCATGATCTTATTTGGCTTAAAGGAAAATTTTGCTTCGATCTCTGAATCAAGCTCATATGCATAAACAGTAGACTTTTCAGTAAGAGAAAGAATATAGAGCCAAAGATTTCCTGAAGTTAAGAGGCGGTTTAGCCTCTTAATTGGCTTTGAGCTCATTAGGACCCATCTCTAGGATCCCCAGGTCTAGGACGCATTGAACGTCTGGTTTTACCCAGAACAGTCGGAGTAGGAGTATCAGATCCAGACGCTTGAATAAGAGCCTCGTGTCCAAGCCCCATATGCTGCCATCTTCGATCAAGAGTTTCACGTGCAACATCAGCAGCGCCAGGCATTCTTGGTCCATGTTGATCTGGAGCAAGAGGAGCACCACCGCGAAGAAGGCCAATCTGACTATTGAGCTCAGCACGTGAGCGCTCAAGTGCAGCTCTTTCAGTCTCATCAATAGTCCCGCCACTTGCTCTTGCAGCCCGATATTCTGTTCTCACCCGATTGATATCAGTAGCTAGTGAAGTATATTGACTAGCGCGTGCATCATCACCAATTGTTCGGAAATAACGGGCCTGCTGAGCAGCAGCAGCCATAGCAGTTCCATAATCATGAGACCCATGCTCTGATGTAGCTAACACTCCAATCCGAGTCAATGCATCAGATTCTGCCCTAGCCTCTGCACTAACCCTAGCATACCTTGTTGCAACCTCAGCAGCAGGAGGCATAACCCGAAGTGAAATATCAACATTATCCCTCAGAGAATCTCCTGGAAGTGCTTGTTGAGGATCAACATTGGGCCTGCCACTTGAATCAATTGTAACTCCATAATGTTCAAGAACCCTGTCGTACATGTGAACTGCATATTCATTTCCAGCAGTTGTGTGCATACGGCGTGCATCAATAGCACTTTCAATTGCAGTGGCTCGAGCTCGTTCTAAAGCTTGAACATCTGCTTGCTGTGGAGTGCCTCCATGCTCTTGAGCACTGGCCTCTACTCTTGTCTCAGCAGCAATTACGGCTTCTGCTTGTTGACGAACTCTTTGCCTAGCAGCTTCCTCAGCAGCAGCAGTTGCCTGAATTTGATCTTCTGATGGATTGTGCATAGATACTGCCATTTCAGCTTGCTCATATAAATGACCAAGTCCCTGTCTTGCAGTATCAATAGCTTGCCGATCAGCAGCAGTCTCTGCTTGGTCTGCAGCAACATTAACAAGCCGGGTTTCAACATAAACATTATTCATTTCAAGATATCCATCTCTTGCAGCAAGTACTCTCTCAGGAGTGTCAGCAGTTCTGATTCGATCTATTTGCTGCATCGTACCAGTAATAGCACGATATTCCATTGCAGCTGAGGATACATCAGATGAATAAGCAGATGGATCACGACCAATTAAATCTGCCCGGTTATGTTCATAATCACCTAAACAAGAAGTGTCACCAGCATAAGTTGCAAGTGCAGAAATATCTGCAGTGGAATATGCGCGAGCCAGTTCAGGACTTTGGGCGAACTGCTCGCTGAATCCTCCAGTTCCATGAGAACCTGCTTCCTGGAGTCTTTCGATTGTATGCTCTGGAACAGAGGCCAGTATGGTATTGGCTCGCTCGATAGATTGTTCCATGCGTACTGCTGTTTGTTCAGCAGTAAGAGGAGGAAGACCTCTACGAGCATCGTCTAATTGACCTTCCACCATTAGGTGGTCAACAACCCTGTTTCGAAGTGTGGTCCGGTCCATTACTTCAAGATCAGCAGCACTGCTTGTTGAAATAACAGCAGAAACAGCATCACGATCACCACTCCTAAGATCACTTCCCTCAAGAGCATGCGCAACTACTGTAGCAGGACGTGCTAATGAGACAGGATTGCCCTCAGAATCAGTAGTATATTCGCCAGTTATTACATCGCCAGCTCTTAATGCAGCAGTTTCCTGAACTGTACGCTGTCCACCATAGGGACTATCTTCTGGAGTTAGGCCAGCATATATTGAAACTCCGTGTGCTCCCAATACATCTTGTTGTGCTTCGCTTGCTATAGTAGCACTCTGTGCACGAGCCGTACTTCTATCTGTAGCAGTCATATCATCGGTCATATCGTCTGCTCTTAGTGTTTGAATCATTTGCGCTTCACTTCTTGCAGAAGCTAAAACCATAGCCCTTTGCCCGGCACGATCTGGATCATCCTGAGCAAGATCAGGATTTCCCATGATTGTTTCGTATGTGCCTACGAATTCAGATGCATTCATGCCAATTGCCAAATCACCAGAGACACCAGGAGCTCCAATGGCCGGACCTGCAATATTATTCCATTCAACTCTTTCAACACTTCCCTCACTCACAACAAGCGGATTTCTTTGTCCAGTTGCTGCTTCACCTTCGGCTGGTTGAATTGGAGATCCAACGTTGGATCCATCACGATTCGTAATTGTTGCAGTAAATCCACCTTCGGCAGCTTCTGTTATTGTAACAATCCCAATTCCCTCAGGATTAGCTGAACCTCTTTGATCTTGAGGTATAACCCCAGCTGCTTGATATTGAATTCCAACTACGATTCCATCCGAATTAAGTTGTAGGGTCCTTCTATCACCAACTTGTCCCTCGACTTCTCCAGTAACAATTTCCATGGATTCAATGAAAGTATTTCCTCGAGCATCAGGTTCGCTTCGAGTAACGGCAGTAACAACAACTTCCCTGCCATCAATAACCATCCTGCAGCCGCCAGTCTCTTCATCTATAGTACTAAGAGCAGCTTGCATATCCTCTCCTCTTCTCTGATCATGATCAACAAATGCCATGTCAAATAGACCCTGATCAGCATGTATGTAAACAAAACCATCAACAAGACGGCCGACGGATGTTTGAGTTGCAACAAGAAGAGCCATTCTAAGAAGAGTATTCATTCCTCCTGATCCGACTAATTCAGTTCCACGCACTCCCCCTCCACCTGGAAGGAAAGCCATACCCTGAGAAGTAGCCTGACCAGAGCTAGCACGACTCTCACCACCTTCAACATCACGAATACTGATTCTTGCATTCATCTGTCTTGTGAAAGACTTGGTATCAGTTGAGGCACGCAAAGAAGCTTTGAACGCCTTTACACCTTTGCTTGCTCTTTTGATTCCACTATAACCGAAAACTCTTTGCTTTGCAGCAGCTTTTTCAGATTTTAAAAGAGCGCCTTTTCCTTTTCCTGCTGTTTTTATTGCAGATCCCACAGTAACAAGAGCACTTATTGCAGCCATTCCTGAAAAGGAATATCCTCTTCCCCGAGCCTGGTATCTGATGTGTTTTCCAACCTTCATTCCGCCAATGTTAAAGCCTGCAAATGGATTTCTTCCAGTTAAAAAAAGTGAACCTGATAAAAGTGAGAAAATAATAAGCAGAGGAAGGCAAAGTCCAGGAGTCGCAGCCATTGGTGCTGGCGGAGGAGAATATTCAAGCTGATCAATTGCCGGAAAGTATTTCTTTGGATTTAAAGTAGCTGGAATTGTTGTTGAAGACGCTCCAAGACCAAGCGGAATTTCATCAACAGAAGTTGCAGATGTTTCTATGTTTGAATAATTAAGACAGGCTTCAAAACCACAAACTTCAGATGATGGATCGCAAAATGGACAATAGAGAATCTTGAAATTTATACCTCCAGATTTCCTGGAATTAAAATCAAATATGGCAGCGCCTTCATCATCAGTATAAATCCTGTAGAGATCGTTAAGTCCAGTTGCATTTGACATTTGAACAAGAAGAACAAAGTCACTAACAGGCTGCCTTGATGGACTTACAGAAAGATTTTCATAATAGACATAAATTTCAAGAATCCCCGCATCATCATCCATACTAGTTAGGATATTTGCATCAGATGCATTCTCAAGTTCGTTGCAAGAAATACAATCAGCAGATAACGCGCCGCAAAACAGTAACAAGATGAAGAGTAAACGTCTCATGCTGAAGATTGAAATTAGTAAATTTATAAATTAGCCTGTTTTTGAAATAAAGAAAACGTTTAAATGTATGAGTTAGAAGATTTAGCATGCAGTTTTGGAGACTTGGAGTATTATTATTTTTGATGGCTCCTACTGTTTTTGCTATAGGGGCAATAGATCTTACAGTTGCAGTACCGGGAGTTGCAATGATAGTCATTGCAGTTCTTGTAATATCTAGTATGATGGCAACTGCAACTTCAAATCCGAGATTAACAGCATGGTCAAAGAGGGAGATTCAGGAATTCATAGTAGGAATTCTTCTTGTTGCAATAGTAATTGCGTTCTTCACAGGCGGAGTCCCTGGAGTTAGCATTGCACTGACTGGCAATGCAGATTATTCATCAGCATCCCAGACAATTCTTGATGGATGGATAGCTGGATATAGCAGCGCATTTGAATACATCATAATTGCAGCAAGCAGAATAAGGGCAGCTGCAACATACGCCCCATACCTCAACATCCCGCTGTGGTATGTTTCAGTTAATTATTCAACAAACCCACTTGCAGGAATTGGCATATTATTAGGTAGCTTAAATATGGCCACTTCGGCACTTACTAATGCGATATTCATTGCAGAAGGAATAAGGATGATGATTGGGTTTATGAAAGCAACTGGGCCAACAGTGCTTCTTCCGATTGCATTTATTGCAAGAATCATTCCATTTACAAGAAAAACCGGAAACACACTTCTTGCGATTGTAATAGGTGGAATGGTATTCCTTCCATTTGGAGTTATCTTCGCAGATGTTCTCAATAGTTCTATAGATATGCCACACCCGAGTATGGATACAGATAATTTAACTGCAAAACCGTGGGCAATGACAGTGTTTGAACCCATGTGCGAAACAAAAGTAATCAGACTATTGCTCTCACTAACAGATCCATTATTTGCACTTGTTGTATGTCTTCCACTTTACCTCATTCCAGTTGCAGGACCAGGATTGTTTGCTGCATGTTTCCCAGTTGTACAGAATGTTGTATATCCAATAATTAACATCATCTTCCAATTGACCGGGGCAGCTTTGATGCTTACGTGGGAAGGAATTTTCGGAACGCCCATAGGATCAGGGGTTTATGTTGATGATGTTTGGGGAGAGCTGTACCCATTCTTAACAGCTGTAAATAATCTCGTATTAGTTGGATACCTGGATTTCGTATTCATTGGAATAGTGACAATGGCAGGAGCGCGAAGCATTTCGTCAGTACTTGGAGGAGAATGGTACATGGCAGGAGTACAGAGGTTAATATGAGACTCGCATTGTTCTTGCTACTGATGGTTGCGATTTCATTCCAAGCATCTTGCCTAGATTTTGGCGATGCTGAGCACACCATACTTTCTGAACAAGGAACAAATATTATCATAGTTTTCATGATTACGGCACTGTTGATCGCATCAGCATACATGATTGGAAAAACAATCAACAAAGTAGATTTTGTCGTTTTTGCAAAAGACGAGGCATATCACCTCGGATTCTCATTAGTTGCGCTCCTCTCAATTGGAGGAGTACTTATATTCTCATGCTATGCCATGGATATGTTCTATGAATCATTATTTGAAAATTTGAGCAGCGAACTTAGTGCAGGTTGCTACAGTTCATCCGGACAGGGAATGAATGTTGTTTCAAGCTGCTACATGAATAAAATGAAAAAATTCGCAGCAGGTATGTCCGAAAGTTACATTGACCATTATATCGATGAGCTTATGGAATCCACATTCACATATAATATCCAGATTCCTCTGCTTACTTCATACTCTTCAACTGCCGGAGCTTTCAGAAAAGTGATATCAAATCAATATGATATAATTAACAATTCATTCCTAATCCCAGCATTGATGAGCATAAGCATGCAGAAACTTGCACTTGATTTCATCAATGAAAATGTACTTCGCTGGATTTTACCTGTTGCATTTTTACTTAGAGTATTTATCCCAACTCGTCCAATGGGCAATGTATTGATTGCTCTGGTAATCGGATTATATGTTATTGTCCCATTTATGTATGTGTTCAATTATGCAATGAATGATGCCGTCTCTGGAGACTGTCATTTATTTTCAGATGCTATATGCGACTATGTAGTTGATAGTTACGATTGTGCAAACACTTGCACTAATTCAGATGGATTTTGGAATGTTGGAAGGCTGATCCCGCAGGCATTCTTCCTGCCAAATTTAACAATTGTAATTCTAGTGACATTCATGACTTCAATAAATAAGGCTTTGAGGGTGATCGGATGAAAAAATTACTATTGATCTTGCTTTTGATCGGACTTTCGTTCGCAACAACAGTAACCGAAGGAAAATTTGAATCAGCAACTTCATCATCGCCTCTTGAGCTTGTCAAAGACTGGAAAATTCTTTCAGTTGCAGCGATTATGATATCTATTGTTCTTGTTGCAATTGCATATACAATTGGAATAGGACTTGAATTGCCAGAGATAAAGGCGTGGGCTGGAAATGAGCTGGTGCAAATTGTTGCAAATGCCATAATTGTAATAATGTTAATTGTCAGCATTGCATTCATCGATGTCTTGATTGTTGGAATAGTCATGAGCAGTAACATAAACATTGCAGATTGTAGCAATCCATCAACAAGCTGCCTTCAGGCAGTAACAAAAGAATATTTAGCAGAACATATTTCAGCTGCAGAGGATGATGCAAAAAATGTTGTCAAAAACAACGTAGATGCTGCTGGAATGGCAAGCAGAAGATTGGGATTATACTGTCTTACTATATACTGTGCTCAAATTGGATTGACAACAACAATAGCAGGCAACTATGCAATAGATGCTGACTACTATGCAATAATATTTGAATATTATACTAATCTGCTCGCATCAATGAACTCGCAGCTTTTCTTCGTAGAGCAAATTTCATTTAACATGGGCCCCATAATTCTTGCTGCAGGCATAATTGCAAGAGCATTCTTCTTTACGCGTAAACTTGGAGGACTGCTAATAGCAATAGCACTCGGAGTGATGTTCTTCTACCCAGGAATGTATATTTTTGACTGGATTACTCTTGAAACAACAGTTACAGGAGATAAGGGACTTGAAAGTGAAGAACCTCATTGTCCTGGAGAATGCAGTCTGGCAGCTCCACTAGCATATATTGCTGGCGAAGAAAATGGCGGACTTGCTGGTATGAAAGAAGTATATGGAGCATTTTCTGTTGCAGATCGAGGAAAGGGTGCGCAAATAATAGACGGATCGCTTTCAAGTGCAACTGGATCAAATGGAACTGCAAATGGAAAAACAGTTATATCCTGTAATGCGGGAGCATATGCAAATTGTCCACAGTTATGCAGAGAACTCCCATACCCTGCCAGTGTTTCTGCTTGCATCAACACTTCTGCTGGAACTGAAATGGCTTGCCAACAACTTCCAGTAGAATGCAAAGTCATTCGTTATATTGCAGATTCACAAATAAACTGGGAGGAATACAATAAATGCCCAGCATCATGCAAAGTGACGCCACCACTAAATAGCAACTGTGGAATTGATCCGCTTTGTGTTCAGTCAAGTCCTGATTGTAGATTAACATACAATGATGATCTGGATTGGAGACCACACAAAACAGCTAAAAGCTTGGAGATAGAATTAAGATGCGCACTAGCTAGCCATTGTAATGCCAGCACAGTTGCAACAGAATCATGCGTATTTGTACTTCCAAGAACTGGAAATTGCAATGATCTTTGTATTGATTGTCCTGCCCACTGTAGAATAACTGGAGCAAATCCAGCTAACATGCAGCCAGATTGTAAGGAGGGAGATGCGATAAAGCCTGCATGCGTTTCATGTGTTGAAAGCTGCAAGATAACAATTGAAAACCTAGGGAATCTACCTGAAGACTGTGGCGCGTGTCCTGATGAAAAAAGAGTGCTCACACCATCACTGCCAAACGCATACATAACAGGTGATTGTGATCCAAGTGTGTGCCCATTTGATGGAGACCACAGGATGACAATTCCAAGAAATACTTGCGAAACTTGCCTCTTTACTGAAGAATCATACATGTATGATCCACCAATAAATGCAAGGTGTACAGACATCTGCGCTCCATCAAACAACGTTCCAGTAAAAGAACCAGGGTCGTACACAAAAATAGGAGAAGAGGGATTAGTCGGAAAAGAAGAGATAAAGAATATTGCAAAATTAATATTGCCAGCATATCTACTGCCTCTCTTCAACATAGTCGCAACACTGGTGTTCATAAAAGGACTTTCTGGAATTCTTGGAGGAGACATTGACATCCCAGGAATATCAAAGGTGTTCTGATGAAAAAACTGTTAATATTCTTGCTTTTAGTTCCGATGGCCTTTGCGGCATGGCAAAGTGTTGCAGGAGTAGCCATAATGATATCTCTTGGAATAGTTGCAGCAATTTACATGGTCGGAAAAGGCTTTGGAATAAATGAACTTCAAATGATGGGAAAAGAAGAGATGTTCCAGCTTATTGCAACAGGAATATTAGTAGTTGTTTTAGTAAGCTCTGATGGGCTTTTGAATGCGATTTCAACAAGTGATGCATTTAGTGAAGGACAGCCAACAATGCAGACAAATGCAATGGCAATGCTAGACAATACCATAGGAGAAATGGGAGGCATTCTTTCAACAATTCAAAATAATGATAGAAAGAATCAGGTAGAAGGATCAAAATCATCACAATGCAGTATTATGGGAACAGGTTACAGTGTTAGCGGATGCGGGGGCTACAGCATGCTTGCTAGCCCAATGTCTATGGCTGGTGGTATTGTAGGCTTCTCAATTGGAGAACTTAGTGCAGTACACAGATTAATACAAATTTCAAATGAATATGCATTTTCTCTTCTTCTGCCTCTTGGGATTGTACTTAGAACAATAAAACTCACAAGGGGCGCTGGAGGACTTCTTATTGCACTTGGAATTTCGCTTCATATAATGCTTCCTGCAGGAATAATATTTTCTGAAATGCTTGCATCATCATTTGCTGCATCTCCAGAAAGCGCTGCTTATACGGGTGCTGCAGAGGATATTGATTGGGACGATTATGAGTGCAATGCAGGAGATACAATGCCAGTGACTGCCGATAAAACAGAAAACGAAGAGAATGTGATAGACGTATTCAATATAATGAAATCCAATATTAGAAAGTACATGTTTCAGGCAATGATCCGTGGAACTCTTGGTCCTGTCCTTGCACTTTTATTGATGGCAGGAAGCATAAAGGCAATATCATCTGCAGCAGGTTCAGAAGTAGATGTTAGTGCACTATCGAGGTTTGTATAATGAGCGCAGAAATATGTGGCCCTGGATTTGATAGTTTCTTCAGCAGCACAATCATACCACTAGTTGCATATGCCACAATAGTAACTTCTATTTTGATTGCACTTTCATTCATGGTTGGACGGGCAACTGCCAATCCAAAATTAACGCTTTGGTCAAAAACAGAAGTAGTTCAACTGGTAATATCAGTATTCTCAGTATTCACACTTTCAATTATTATCAATTCATTCTGCATTGTGGATATAGGAGAGGTTGCAGTAATGTTTGGCCTCCCAAGCCCTGGCTCCAATAGCATCTTTGGCGCTGCGCAGGATTATCTTCATGAATCAACGCTTTACGCGCACAATGCAATGACAGTTGTGAGATACCATCTTGAGGCATATACAGTAATGGCTTACCTTAATGCATTTGCATGCGATTTCAAAACCGGTTCAATTGGATGGGGATGCCTGTTTGGATATTCTGGAGAAAACATGCAACCATTTGGAGGACACGGCGCTAGCATGGCTGCCTTGAACATATTTTTCAACGGATCAATAATGGCATTTTTCACTTCACTTAATTTCCTGTTTATTCTATTGTTTGTTTACAAGGGATTCGTATTCTTGTTCCTTCCAATGGGGGTATTCCTTCGAGCAATGCCATACATGCGTTCGTTTGGATCACTATTAATAGCCCTTGCCATGTCTTTTCTGATAGTCTACCCTCTCATGCTTTCAGTATTCTGGCTGATGAGAAATATTGTTGTAGATGCATCAAATGGTTTTGTACCCCCAAGCAGTCCTGCATTAACAAATTACATGGATGAAGATGTATTCCCAGATGAGGAGGGGGCAGGTTCAGCAGGACAAAGCGCAGCAGCAGCATTTGTAGGAGATAGTGCTGTCTCGGATACATATTTCCCAAATGACCCCAATATCGTAGGAGCAATAATGTTTGCAGCAAACGCATTTGTAGCAGCAGTATTTCTGCCAACAACTGCACTCATAGCTGCAATTGCAAGTGTATCTTATCTTGCAAGACTTTACGGAGAGGAAATCAACCTCACAAGTATAACACGATTAATGTAATGGTGAAAACATGGAACTTCCAATACTCGCGGCATTCAACTTTTATGGCCAATGGGGCATTGGATGGCAAGGAATTGCCATTCTAGCAGTAATGACTGCTGTAATCATCAATGCCACATTTATGATGATTGGAAGGGCATTTTCAATCAAGGAACTCGAGACATTTGCAAGATCCGAAATTCTTCAGGCAGTTGCAACTGCATTCATGGCCATATTCTTAGTCACTATGGTTGAGAGTGCAATGGGCATTTCAAGAGAATTCATACATGGTGATCTAACCTGCGGAGGAGAATCAATACATATCGGAACTACTAATGAGACAACAATGAATGAAGCATACTCAGCAATCCGCTGCAGATTACAGCATAGGGCATCAGATGTTGCAGCAATTCAGGACGAGGTTACAAGTGGAGCAGATACATATTTCAAGTATTTTGGACTGAACTTAGTGGTAACCCTATTCGGACTCCAGGTTTTCAAAGGAGATTGGGTGGAAGCACTTTACGAAAGTGTAGAGCAGGACAGAATTACAAATAATCTCGCAACAGTCCTTCTAATTGGACTAAATGCACAATCAGCACTACTTGAATATCTTAGAATGAATATGCTTCATGTGTTTATCCCAGTTGGAATTTTACTTCGAAGCTTATACTTTACCAGGTCAGTTGGAGCACTGTTTATCTCACTGGGAATTGGAATGTATTTCTTATTCCCAATTTTCTTTGTGTTGCTTGACCCAGGATTTACTGCATCTCCGCTTCCAGCAACCTTGGATGTGCCAATTCCACAACCATATTGCTATGCTACTATGAGTAGCACTGTTTCAGTTATGAAATCACTTGAGACTGCCGGGGTTGGAAGCACATCGAGTCTTGCTGTTGCAGGGGTAAAAGAAAACTTATCAAAATCATATGTTACTCTCATGCTCCATCCGCTTATTGCATTATTCCTAACTCTTACTTTTGTCAAATACATGATGACAATTTTAGGAGGAGATACTTACGAACTTACTAAAATGGTCTCCAAAGTGATTTAGATGAAAAAATGGATATTTGTATTAGCCCTGGTCATTTTTGCTTTTGGTTGCATTAAACCAGTTCAGCAGATAGGCTGCTGTTTAAGAGAAAATGCCACTAGTGAAACTAATCCCGGATGTGTATTGTATAATACAACAACATACCAGGAAATGCCGCAATATTTCGATAAAACGGATTCCTGCAATGCAACAGCAGGCAACTGCAATGTCAGCTTTACCATTCCAAATGGTACAAGTGATTATATAGAATACCATTTAGTTCCGATTTGTACTGAAGACCAGCTAGTTCCTTGTATTGAACCGAATTGTACTGCTATGGTTTGTGGAGACTTTAAGTTCAAACCAAAAATTGCACCAGGATTCTCAAGCCCGGAAGAATCTTCAGGCGATGTTCCTCCAGATGAGGAAGAGAGTGGTGCGATGAATTTCTATAAAGCGCAATGCAGGTTCCTCAAAATGGATGCAACATTAAGACAGGTAATGAAAAATTCAAAATCAAGCATAAATGTCTTTAGAGTTGGTGTTGGAGGAAGCTTTGATGAATTTGAACAATACAGATATTATTTCCCGATGTCAGACCAGTTCTGCACCTCAAATCCAAAAAGGATGCCAGGTGATGAGAGAGTAGATAGATACATCAATTATCTTGGATGGGATTCCGGAGCAGGAAAAGTAACTGATGCAGATCCAACATTAATCGAAGAAAATTGCTTTGATGAAGGAGATGTTCCAGAACCATTTACATTTGAGGAAAGCGCTGCAGTCAAATCATCGTCAATATTCTACACAGTTAATTATGCCCCAGTTACACCAGACCTTCACAACTATAAATTCGCTCACTATGGAAGATTAGATTATTGGGCACAATTTGTTAATGAGGATGGAGGATATTACAGATACACATCTCCGTTTATAGATCAGTTTAGCATTTACAAAAAAATTGACTCGGAATACTATAGAAAATATCTTTCCATTGCACACGCTGATCGGATATATGGAAAAACTGCAGAAGATACAACAAGAGCCCCATTTGAATGCGATATCGAAGGATCTGACTGCTATTCTGGAATGTGCAATATTGAAACATACAACAGGGGAGTACTTCTTAAAACCGGATTTGGAACAGGTTCAGAGCCTGAAGTAGTTGCTGATTGTAATAAGGGAGCAGATGCGACAGGACATAATGTTGTTTATTGCGCCCCAACTCAATCAGTTACAACAGCTGATGGAGTAAAACCAGCATTTGACTATGCAACAGCAAACGTAGTAACAGCCCAGATTGCGAGCCTATACAATTCAGTATATGATTATAATTCATTATCACAGGATGATGAGCTGCTTGATCCAATATGGGATCAGTTTCAGGGATATCTATCATATATGTATGACGGTGGAGGAAAGTCAAGGACCATCACAAATGTTCCATCCTCAATTAGTTCTTATGATACACTAAGGAAGTATTGTACAGAGGATTTCCCAACAGTTGAATCAAAGGAAAATGATAGCATCATATGTACGCATGTTGAGCAATCAGGAAACCCGCCTCCAGCAGCCGGAGTAACATTCTTTGGACTTGTTGATGATTCTGAAGTAAAATACGGAGGTTCAACGATCATAGGATATGGAATTGCATCGGATGATACTGAGTTTGAAAACATGCTTGTAGTTAAAAACTGCGAAATGGAAGAAGGAGAAGACTATGAAGTTGTAACTATTGACGGAATAAATGATCCAGATTTTTGGGCACTTAGAGATGCATTCCGACCATATTTCAGAGACAGATTAAAAGGCATAACCAAAAATGGATTTAACGATGGATGCGGCGGATTGATAAATGGACTAGACCCTGTAATTTCAGCAATGCCATGGGTACTCTCATATGAAAAGGGCCTTCGTGATAACGGATTT
This sequence comes from Microcaldota archaeon, assembly GCA_018812625.1. Lineage (GTDB taxonomy): Archaea > Micrarchaeota > Micrarchaeia > Anstonellales > Bilamarchaeaceae > Bilamarchaeum. Next base: position 15,189 of record JAHJDH010000042.1, read on the forward strand.
ATTGGAGATGACTATTACCACCCCATATCCAACCACGTTAATTCAGTAACCGCCCAGGAACTTCGAGAAAGAAATATTTATGACGAACCTATGCTAGCACCATATAGTAATCCAGGAACAAGTAGCTGTGAACTTCGAAGAAGCACATATTGGTGGTTCTGGAGCAATGCTAATTTCTACTATAACCTCGCAATAGCAAAGAAATTCTACCTATTCAAATACAAACCAGGAAACATGACCATAGGAAAGTGCGTAGTAGATGATGGCACCTATCTTCCAAAAGTCAAAACATTTGGCTGGTGTGATTCATGCACAACCTCAACCCTAGCTTTCCAAAGCATTGCTGCACATGGCAGGGTATACATGCCTGCATACAGTGCAAAGATCGAACAAACAACAGGAACGAATTATGAGGGAATCTGTCAAAGTGCTTATAATTCAGAATGGGAACTTTGGACTGGATTTGACATATCAGATACTGTTTCGTGCTTCCATCCAAGAATCACAGATATTGGAGAATACAAGGATTCAATTGGATTTATGGGGTCCCCAAGAACATCCCCAGAAGCAAGTGTAATGAAGGAGAGAATGGGGGATTACATGAAATCAGGTATTCTGCCAGTAATTGATATGAGCGATGATAGCAACTGGATTATTGACAATCCAGACTCACAAAATGAGACAAGTTTCCTTGGCTGGACAATCAATTATGGATCTCCGGATAATTTTGTGGAGTATGACTTTGAGCGATTACTTGGCAATATGGGAGCGTCTGTTGTGATTGTTGATCATGTAAGCAGTAAGGCAGAAGCTGAAGCAAATGTGGATCTTATTATTGACAGAGCAGCTATTGTCAGAGAAAATTGTTATGGCTGTTTGACAGCATTCCATGTTGATAGTCCAGATAGCAACAGCAGCTTTGAAGACATAATTACGCCTATTATGAGCCATCCAAGCGGGGAGTACAACATTGAACTAATAACTTTCGATTATTCGCCCTCAGAACATATACAATCATTAGGTGGAGGGGATTGGGTTATTGAAAATATTGCAAGCTATGGGAGAGTCTCACTTCGAACGCCAAGCCCTGGCCGAGGATCTCCGGTTATGGTAGTTGGATTCAATGTCCAGGATAATGATGGAGTTTGGGACGAGACAAATTATGATGAAATATTTGGAGCAATTGTAACAAACCAGGATGAACTGATTAATTCTGGAGTAGTTGGCATAATATATTCACCAGCAAGAGGCTCAGGCGTAGACAACAGCGGACTTGTAGATGTTTCTAGCGGAGTTGGATTAAAATCAGAAAAGTTCTGTGCATTCCAAAAAGCCATGCAGAGAATGTCGGAGTCTCCTCCAACTGCAATGTTTAGTAAAGCGCTGGTAGTGCAAAACGCAACTTGTGAGATATGCACCAGCCTGGATAAACTGCCAGGTGGAAACTGCGAACCAGAATGTGATAATGGAGTTAAATGTTTGCTTCCAGAGGGAGCTGTTGGGGATATAGATACAGATTACAAATGTCCAGTCAATACAGTTGTTGAGGATTGTGATCTTTGCAAAGATCTTTCTGGAAACTGGGAATGTCTTATTAAATACACTAATGGGACACAAGAGACAATCAGTGGCAGTATGAGCGAGCTGGAAACTGACCTATACATGGATGTCATTGGATCCCTTGAAAAACCAATAAAATGCTGTCTTGAAGATTCAAGCGGAAGAAGATATTCGTATTTCAAACAATCATCTTCAAGTGCAATCAACAAGCCAGTTGTATTTCCAAGAAGTGGAGACCCCAATGTAGATTGTGGTATGGGAGACTCTGCTGCAATAGGAGAGCTCACTAGTTTCTGTAACCTAAACGAGCTGCCGCTAAAGGACTATGATCTTGAATGTGAGGTAAGCTGATAATGGGATTGCTGGATATTTTTAAGAGCCAAAAATCATCATCTGGCCGCAAAGGACAAAAGCAAAAATGTCCCAATTGCGGTGAAACAGTAGACCTTAGCATGGAACGATGCCCAAAATGCGGGGTTCGAATCAAGAGCATGTTCAGACGCAAGTGCCCAAAATGCAAAAATCTTATAGAGCTTGATGCTAAAAAATGCAACAAGTGCGGATATAGCTTCGAAGCGGAACTTCAGCGTGCGAAAAAGACTTATTATGTATGCCCAATATGTGGATATAAGATGGAGGCAATGTTAACACGTTGTCCTGCATGCAATAGACGCTTTATGTGAGAACAATGGAATCATTCAAAGTCACAGAAGAGAAAAAAACAGGTGAAGACGGACCAAAGGTTAAATTCACCCATCTTCTTGATGAGGAAAAAGTTGAAATAGAAAGACTAACAGAAGAAGATGTTGAAGAATCTGTTAAGGTCATGAGAAAATGCGCATTTGATGTGACTGATACAGAAGTAAGCAATATTATCAAATATGGAAAAAGTTTTGGTGCAACTGTTAACAGAATGATTATTGGGGTTGGTCTTGCCTGGCCAGCCAGATTTGATCTCGAAGAAAAGAACATTACCGGCGGAGAGGCAAATGCTCTTTATATGGAAGACCCCGCAGTGCTTCTTGCATATGAAGGCAGGGGAATCAGAAGAATACTTTTAGAAGAGCGAGAAAAAGAAGTTGGACGATCATCTTACAGTTATTCGATAGGATACCTCTATGAGGATATACCAAAGGGGAATATAGGAGATTATATTACTGAAGCAGGTTCGCAATTAGAAAAGCTCTACTTATCAGAAGGTTATGAATTCTTCAGAACAGAAAAAGGAATTTTGGCATTTAAGAAAATAGAGAAAAGAGAAGATAGTGCAAAGTTCTCAATAAACTAGTTTGAACTTAGAAGAACATCTGAAAACCCAAGAGATATCATTTTCTTTTTGATTTTATCAAGCTGACGAACAAGTTTTAGCATACCAGTCTTATTCGAAGAAATATTGAGTTTTTTACCGCGGGATTTTACTACAACTGTTTTTATCCCAATTCGAACAAGGTATTTTTCAGCCTTCTCAAGATTAGGTTTTAGAGTGGTTTTCTTTTTTGTATCAGATGATGGTTCATCCCAATTAGGAAGGCCAAGCTCTTTGGAAAGTAGCCGAATTTCTGCCTTGGTGAGATTGCTCTCAAGCAGCGGGCTAGAGAGACCGGCTTTCTGAGCTGCAATATAGCTGTCGCTGCCATCAATCTCATCATCCTTATGAGAACCATCTAAAACAGTTTGTACTTTCATCCTCATTGCAAGGCTTTTCAGAGATGAATAAATGTTTGAGCCATCGCAAACTGGAGAGGGTTCTTTTTCAGGATCAATAGTTATGTGTTTTGCCCCAATAATTTTGGCAACTCTTCGAGCAAGCACTAATTCAGACTTTGGATAATTACCAGAAAAGGTAACTGCAATTGCTTTTTCACCAAGCTCTTCTCTGCAAATGCGCATGAGAAAACTGCTGTCAACACCGCCAGAAAATGCAACGATAGTAGTATCAAGCCTTCTGATACTATTTCGAAGCATTTCAAGCTTTTTTTCTAAGGTTTTATCCATAACTATAACAATCCATGAATAGATTTTTAATGTAGTTAGAGGAAATTTGGCTTATGAGAGTCTTTCTTTTTCTTGTGTTATTACTAACAGCTTCAATCGCCTGCAACACTAGTATTTCTCAGCAGGTCCCAGCAGTGGTGGGCAATGGCGGAAGCCTTGTCAATGTGACAGTTGAATTGATACCTGGAGACGGGCAAATTTATGTTAGTGTATTTCCAAGAACTGGAGTTAACACGCAGCAATCAATTGAAAGTGCAGTTGGTTATGCTAAGATCATAAGCAATAGTAAAGAGAATTGCGATGTAATAATAAAATTTGCAGAGGATGATGCTTCATATATTGAAGGCCCAAGTGCAGGTACTGCTCTAACGGTGATGAGTTATGCTGCACTTGAAAATAAAACTCTTAGAAACGACACAATAATCACAGGAACAATAGAATATAATGGGGAAGTAGGCCCTGTTGGTGGGCTCTATGAAAAGGCAAAAGAAGCAGCAAGAGCAGGTGCAAAATATTTCATCACACCAACAGAAAATTTTTATGAGATGCTCATCCTAAAAAATGTAGAAAGTGATTATGGCATTGAGATTATCGAGGCAAAACATATCAGCGATGTTATTGGATTTATGATTGAAAATAAAACAATTAAACAAGAAAATATTTCCTCAAGAGCTCGCGAAATTCCAGAATTAACTGAATATGATGATTCTAAAATGCCAAAATTCGACCAGATTTCAAGCACAATGGTGGATTTAGAAGAGAATGTAGTAAGCTCTATTGGAGACGATAATAAAGAGATCAGAGATTTTTTTGAAAACGAAGTTATACGCCAGCGCAGTCTCATAGAGCAGGGATATATGTTTAGTGCAGCCAATGAGGCGTTTCTCAACTTGATTGACTTATCAACAATATCTGCAATATTAAATGATAATGTGGACCTTCCAAGAAAAAAAGGAGACATATCAATTTGCCTGAGCAGAATATCAACACCAGAGATTACTGATGAGAACTTTGAATGGGTTGTTGGAAGTGATTTAAGATTCCAATGGGCAGAAGATAAACTGGACGTTGATATTGAATCTCCAGAATTACAGGAAGAGAAATTCGTTGTTTACAATGACCTTATGTATGGACATGCATGGTGCCATGTTGCAAATGAACTGAGCAATGCAGCTCCAAGGGAGGGAACTGTCATTGAGCAGGGAGACTGGAAAGAACTTGCAGAGCAAAAAATTTCAGAAGCACGTTCACTTAGCCCAACCGGAGCTCTTGCTTCAAGACTTTCAATTGCAGAGGATTCGTATTCAAAAGAACTTTATGGAGCTGCTATCTTTGATTCGGTTTACGTGATAAAAACAATAGAAGCAGATACTAATTTGGCTGAAAATTTTGAGGTTGAAGATGAGGTAATAGAACTTCTTGATCAGCAAAGAACTTCGCTTTGGGCTAATGTCTATCAATCCCATGGAGCCTTTCTTTATGAACTCAATGAAAGCGTACCAGCATACAGAACACTTGTTTATGCAGAAGGACTTGAGCAGGCAGTTCTTGAAATGGATGATCTAATTGTAGAGCGAAGTGAAGAGATTGAGGAGACTGATGATATGATTGTGGTATTTGTTGCAACAATATCAATGTTTTTATTGTTTGTTCTACTAATCCTTATTGCCAGGCGAGTTAATGGAAATAAACGAGATCGCAAAACTTATCGACCTAAACAAAAGAAAGGCAGGACTTGAGTTCAAAAAAGCAATTGGAATTGAATGCGATAATGAACTAGAGCGAGTTCGCAAAGAGGCAGAGGTAGTATCAAACATTGCCAAATCCACAGGAATTGAAATCATTTTTCCAAATCAAAATAGATTGGAAGATCTTGAGAAAATGCTGGAGGGAACAACTCCAGAGCAAAAAAAAGAAGCTATCGCAAGCAAAAGCGGAGAAACATTTGACCTTCTGAGCAAGAGAGCAGAAATTGCAGGAACTAATTACGAAAATAGATATGAAGTTGCAAAAATTGCACACATTCTCTCAAAAATGGATGAAATTGAAAAGGCCAAAATAAAAGAGGCGATTGTAGAAGGTACATTTGAAGGGCAACTAAAGATAGGGTCTCTGAATGAGAAAAAGAGGCAAAAACTAGCCAGATCCCTCAATAGATGCGGAATAAAGTGTACAGTCAGCGAAGCAGAACTTGTTCCAACTGATCCAGGAGAAGATGAAATTTCAATAAAAATTGAAAACAGAAAGGTATGGGTAAACAAAGAGACAATGGAGCATCTTGAAAACAATCTAAAGAGAATTGAAGTAATTGGATCTGAATTGCAAGTTAGAAACGCAAAGAGACAGGTTCTGGAATTCAGTGAAGAGGAAGAGCAGAAATACGCTGAGTTTCAGCAAGAATACCTCGAGCTCCTAAAAAAACAGGATGAACTTTTGCATGAGTATCATAATGAAATAAAAAACTAACAAAGAATTTTTGACATGTAGGGACCAAGTCGTGAATATCCGTGTTTTGCATAATACTCCCGCACTCCAACCCCACTGATTATTACCATTTTTTTCCTGCCATAATTCTGCGCTATTTTCTCTGCTTCCTGAAGAAGCCGAATTCCAAAGCCCTGATGCTGCACCTGCCCAGGAGAATGGATTGGAACTGAGGTTCCATAAACATGAAGCTCACGGATTAGTGCAGTCGTACCATCTATTTCTGGCCTGGAGCTTTCATCTGGAAGCCTAAGCCGGAGAAACGCAGCAATAAAACCATCTTTCTCAAACGAGAGAAAAATTTCTTTGCATTTGCTCGCTTCATAATCAAATCTCTCAAGGATAAAATCATCAAGATTGGTCTTTGAATTGAGATTCAATCCAACCTCACGATAACGAATTTCATTTGGAACAATTCCCTTTTCTCTGAGTCTTGATTCAACCATCTCACGAAGGTTGCTCTTGCGAACTCCGCCCTCTATTTTATTTGCAGGTATATCCCTTTGGATTCTCATAACACGAACATATTTGGGAATATATCTGTAGAATTCTGATATAATATCTGCTGCCTCCTCTGCAGGATAGGGTGAATAGTTTCCAGATTCCATCATTCGAAATAATTCTGTATTTTCAAGAACAAGAGTTGGGTAGATCTTTAGCATATCTGGCCTGAAATCCGGATTCTCAAACAGCTGTTTTACCATGCTAATATCTTTTTGAGGGTTAGACCCGGGAAGACCCGGCATTATATGATATAGAACCTTGAGAGCAGAATTTTTCAGATTTGCAGTTGATTGTATAACATCAGAGACAGTATGACCTCGATTTATTTTTTTGTAGATATCATTATCAGGATGCTGAACTCCAAGCTCAACTCGAGTTGCTCCAAAACTTAGAATCTCGTCAACTGGACAGGCATCTGGACGAGTTTCAATTGTAAGGCCAATAGCACGATGAGAGGATGTTTCATTTTCAGAGATTGCCTGGTCAAGTGTTTCTGATCTTTTATTGTTCAGGCCTTCATAAACTCCTTTGATAAATGAATATTTGTACTGCTCATCCATCTCAAGGAAGGTGCCCCCCATAATAATCACTTCACATTTGTCTGCACTATGGCCAGCTGCAACATACTGGGAAATACGTTCAGAGGTTTGAGAAAATGGATCAAAATTGTTCTGAATGCTCCTCATAGCAGCAGGCTCAAGACCAGTATAACTTTTTGCAGCTTTTCCAGTAAATGGACAGTAGATGCAAGCATGATTGCAAGAATCCTGAGGCCTTATCATTACTGCAACAGGAGTAACGCCAGAAAGAGTTTTTGTTGGTTTTTTTAGAAGAAGCTCTTTGATCTTCGGAGTAAGCTGATCTTTTGGGAACCTTGCTAGAATTTCTGGTTTTTTTATCATTGAGCCTAGTTTGTATTTTCTTGCTGCTTCTCTTTTGACCAGCTCAATATTGCTTGAGCCTGCAAGAATTGCTTTAATGATAAAATCAATTGCCTCTTCTCTCATAGAAATAAAAATGTGCAGGATTTGGTTTTTAGCCTAATAGGTTTGAAAGAAGACCCGCAATGGCATATATTGGAGCTTGAAAAATTGGGAATACAAGAACTCCATTATTGGTTGCAACATAATCTCCAATAAGACTTGGTTTTATAAACAGAGTAACATTCTTCTCACTTGCAATATTATTGCTTGCAAGAGAGACTACTGAGATTGTTGTATAGTAAGTTTCCTCCTCCTCTCCAACAATTTCATAAGTGATTGTCTTGGAGCTTTGTGCTGGGACAAAAACAGGTTTTTTGAATTCCCATCTCTTGGAACCAAGAGCACTTACCTGGAAAACATCGCTTGTAGAGCCCTTGTTTGCAATTGTGATTGAAAAGCGGGCAGGCTGATTTGGACCAACTTCAAGAGATTCTGGAGTAACGTTAAAATCCATCACATCATGAGTTATCTCAACATTTACATCAAAGGTAATATTTCCAAGTTGCTCTCCATTGAATTCATCTATTACTACCATTTGTGCAGTATAGTTTCCCTCTGGAGCATCTGGATCAGCTGTTAGAGTAACATGAAGGGGGTTCTGATACAATTTGCTTTCTTTGGAAGCCCAACCACTTGGAAGTCCTTGTGCTTCGGCAGTATCATATGTTCCTCCGATTCCATGAATTCCGCCAGTTGTTACTATTGGATTAATCTCGATTAGAACTGTCTGTCCAGGACCTATAGTACCAAGATCTATGGAGTCGCCATTGCCAATTTCAGCTTCAAACGGCGTTAGAAGTGAGATGGAAAAAGATAGAGAAACAAGAAGAATTAATGCGAGAGCCGAGCGGATCATGGCAGTATATCAAGATTAAGAATTAAAAAGTCTGCCAATTTGCAAAACTAAAGGAATGCTTCTGCTCCACTTTCCTTTTTCTCCTGTTTTTCCTCAAAATCTATTGCCTGCTTATGAAGTGGCGCTCCTTTTTCACGTTTTTCTGATTTGCGGTCCCGAACGCTAATAAAAACTGGATAGTTAACAGCCTCTCCGACAACAATAGCCTCTCCAACTTTCAGCCCGGTGATGCTTTTGGCAGTTCTAGAATCAATTCCTTCGGAGCTCATTTGAATATGATCAAGATCATTTGGATTTGTTACCCTGAGGATAATGTGGGTATTGCATTGTGAGAGTGCGGTTGTGCTGAGATTAACCGGCCTTTGGCTAACAAGGCAAATGGATGCTCCAAATTTTCGCCCCTCTCTTGCAATTGTTTCGATGATGCTTCTTGATACTGCTTCGCGCTCTTCTGCATTTTGCCTGGCAAAATTATGCGCTTCTTCAATTAAAAGCAAAAATGGAGGAATCTTGCCTTTTTTGCGAAGCATAAAAAGACGTCTTGCAACAAGAGAAACAAGAATCTGTTTTTTTCGAAGTGAATCAATATCACTGAAATCCATAACCATAAGATGTCCGGATTTGACATCTTTAGAGAGAATGGGATTTTCCTTTGTTTTTGAGAGAAAACGATATCTTCGAAGCTCCCGAAGGCTGCGAATAAGTGCACGCTTAACTTCATCTCTTGAAACTTCAGAAGCATCAATTGTTTCGATTAATTGCTTGAAGCTAAATGGTTCTGAGCGAAGTTCATTCATTGCATGGCGAAGAACATCTCTTTGAGGAACGGAAAGATTTGGAAGCCACTGGCAGATTGTTTCTGGACCAGTTTTCTTTAGAGGAATTGAAATGTCATTTCCTTCGATAATGGTTGTCTGATTTCCATATTTTGAATCCTGCTTAAATCCAAGATACTCTCCATGAATATCGATAACAATAATTGCCACTCTTCCATCTTCGCGTTTGCGATCAAGAAGCTCTTCGATTAGAACGCTTGAGAGATGGGATTTTCCAGCTCCGCTCATAGCAAGAATTGCAAAATGTTTTTGCAGAAGCCTGGTTAAGGATAGTTTTGCTGGAACATCATGATGTTCGATTGAACCTAGTAGAAGGCCCTCATCAGTAAAACCTAGAAAAGATCGAAGAACATCCGAATCTGCATTTGAAACAGCAAGACCTGGAGACGGAGGGCTGAATGCACGTTGAAATTTCCCATCAGCATGCACTCCTAGTATTTTCACATTGCCTATTACATACTCCCAAGAGGAAGTTGGAAAATGAGAATCAATACTTGAATGTTTTTCAAATTCTGCAACACTTTCTGCACGCTCAAAATACCGATTGGATTTGTATATTTCAGATATATAACCAAAAAGCAGGCCTTGTGAATGATTAAGCTGTACATACTGGCCTTTTTTTGCATGGCTCTTTAGAACAAATGAAAATTCTGAAGTAGATGGAGATCCATCTGTAGCTATGATAGTTCCTAGCATAAACAGTATTTTGCAGGGAAAATTTAATAATTAATCAAAATTCAACCGAGCAAATTTGATGAAAAATGGTTTTTCCAAAGCAAGATCAACAACTGCCATCGTCAGTTCTTTTCTAAGTTTTCCAGCAGTGATAAGATGAGGCATCAGAGCTTCTGTTGTTGCGCTCCAGTCTTTTGAAACTACCTGAATCAGATAATAAGTCTTATCCTCTCCAGGACGATAACCCTTGCGATGAAGCCGAAGATATGGGGTTCCATCAAGACTTGGACGAACTATATAGCCCCGGTCACGTAGATATTTGATTACGAAAAAGCGCTCTTTGTATAGTGGATCTGTTTTTGCAGCTTCAAGGAAAATCTTTTCCTTATCCATGGGAAGAACGCCCCTATCTGCAAAATATGCAGCTTCAAGAAGAGTGATTTTTGTTTCATCTGCTTCTTCTACTCCAGCGCCCAGGCTACGAAGCTTAAGTATCAACGGTTTGTCCGTGATCACAAGATAATTGTCTTTGAAAATCATTGTTTTTGTCCCTTTCCTGATTTTTTATTAACATCTGCTATGATCATATCAATATCGCGTTTTTTGATGTTTGCAACATTTATAGCTACCATTGAACCGCCAGCACTGTCAAGATGAAGTGTGCCAACTCCGAAGATTCTTTGCATGATAGTTTGAGTATATGTTGCTTCTGTAACTTTAGTATATGGAAGCACCACATTTCTCTTTGAAAGAATGCCTTTGGTATGGGTCACGGAAGTCTCACTTAAGGTAATAACTTCGAATTTGGCTGCAGCATAAACAAGCGCCACATAGATTATTGCGACGAGCCAAACAAGTCCAACAAGAGGAATGAAAATCCTCTCCATATAAGACTGCAGGAAAAATGCTGCGATGGATAGTATAACTGAAAGAATAATGATCCTAGATCCACCAATTATTGGATTTGGATTAAAGGAATATGCCATGAACATAGCAGAGCCAAAGATTATAAAAAGCGTGAGCCAAGGATTAGTGTATGCTTACTATTTATACGGATGGAGCTTCACTTGGAAACCCGGGGCCAATGGGAATCGGAGTCGTCATATACAAGGGTGGTGTCCGAGCAGAGGAACTGAGCGAATATCTTGGAGAAGGCACAAACAATATTGCAGAATATACAGCAGTACTTCGGGCACTTGAGACTGCAGTTCGCATGGGAGAGAATGAAGTTCATCTCAAAAGTGACAGTCAGCTTGTTGTTCGGCAGCTCAATAACGAATACAAGGTAAAAGATGAGAAACTCAAAGAAATAAAAAAGAAAATAGACGCAATCAGATCCAATATGAAGGTCACATTCGAGCATATACCAAGAGAGAGAAATGATGAGGCAGATGCACTCTCAAAATCAGCAGCAAAAAGAGGACGTGGGAACCAAACCTGTTTGTGAGCATTATGAAAATTTCAGAAAACCTAGAGCTCGGGAAGCTGATGACTTTTGAACTGCCCAAACACGACCCAGTTCATGGGTGGTTTTGGTACAAGGAGGGATTTGCACCAGGAATCTTGGATTATTCAACGCAAGATAAAAAACCAAACGTAGTACTTGATCCATTTTGCGGGGTTGGAACAACGCTCCTTGCTGCAAAAGAACAGAAAATTGATTCTGTTGGAGTCGATGCTTCACCTCTTGCAGTTTTTATTTCAAAAACAAAAACAGAAGATTATGGCCAGGATGACATTGATGAGCTTAAGGCTTTTCTTCACAGATCAAAAGGAATGAAAAGTAATGAACAGCTTCGCTGGGAATTTGAACTTTTTGATCCTCGGGCAGTTTTCCCAAAAAGAAACTTAAATCAGATTCTTACTCTTCGAAGTTCAATTGAAGAAGAGGTGCCAAGAGTACGAAACCTCTTGTTACTTGCATTGTTATCTGTAATTCCACAGGCAAGTATAATGGTCAAGGATGGGGGTGTTTTGAAAATTAAAAAGAATAAACGAGCCCTTCCAGCAAAAGAGATATTCAAGAGAAAAGTGAAGAAAATTGTAAGAGAACTTGAAGCAAGAGAAACATTTGGCCATGTTCCTAAAGTTTTTCTTGGAGATGCAAGAGCACTTGATATTCCAGAGAACAGTGTTGATCTTATTTTGACATCACCACCTTATTTGAACAATATTGATTATTCCAAAGTTTATGGACTGGAGCTCAGTCTGCTTCAAATGAGCAAGGCCCTTGCTCAAGAGGTTAGAATGAGGGCAATTAGATCATTTATTGGAAAGCAGATGGAGGTTTCGCAAATGCCCCCAGAAGTTGGAGAAATCGGAGAGAAAATTCCGATTGTTGGAACATATTTCAAAGACATGGAACTGGCTATTGAAGAGATGTTTCGGACGCTAAAGCCTGGCGGACATGCAGATATTGTTGTTGCAAATTCAGTAATACATGAAAATCATATTTTAGTTGATGAGATTTTCGGACAAATGGCAGAGAGAATCGGATTTTCTGATGTTGAAATTATTGTGGGATCTTACAGAATTGCAGATGTTAAGCCCCAAAAAGTAAAGACGAGAGAAAGTATTGTCAGAATAAAGAAGTGAATATAAAGCCAGCTAAACAAATCAAAATCTATGCTTATTGGTATCGTTGGAAAACCATCTACAGGCAAATCGACCTTTTTCATGGCAGCAACATCAGTTACAGTAGAGAGATCAGAGCGGCCATTTACAACAATAAAACCAAACCGTGCAGTAGCTTACGTAGAAGTAGAATGTGTGGACAAAGAATTTGAAAAACAGTGCAATCCAAGAACAGGATATTGTATTGATGGGAGAAGATTTGTTCCTGTAGAGCTTCTGGATGTTGCTGGACTTGTCCCAGGAGCGCATGAAGGAAAGGGACTTGGAAACAAATTTCTTGATGATCTTCGCCAGGCAGATATCCTGGTTCACATAGTTGATGCCAGTGGCTCAACCAACGAAATTGGAGAAAAAATTGCTCCTGGCAGCTATGATCCATGCAATGATGTTAGATTTTTAGAGGATGAACTTGATTACTGGATTTCAGGAATTTTAGATCGAAACTGGAAGAAGTTAATTAGAGAAGCTAGATTACACAAAAATGAAGATGTTATTGGAGATCAGTTTACAGGACTTGGAGTTGCAAAAGAAGTTGTTACCAGGATATTGAAGGAATTAGGACTTGAGGAAAAACCACTTGAAGAATGGACTCCGGATGAGAAAAAAACTCTTGGAAAGAAAATTCGCGAACTTGGAAAACCCATAATTATTGCAGCAAATAAATGTGACTTGTCTGCTGGATTGGAGAATTATCAGAAGATGAAAAAGGAATTTCCTAATTACCTTGTAGTGCCTTGTTCAAGTGAAGCGGAAATCACATTGAAAAATGCAGCAAAAAACAAATTCATCAAATACCTGCCAGGAGACGGAGATTTTGAAATAACAGGAAATTTGAATGAAGCACAAAAAGGCGCAATGGACATCTTGAAAAAAATCCTTGAGAAATATGGGGGCACTGGAGTTCAGAGATGCCTGAATACAGCAGTGTTTGACTATCTGAAATATATTGCGGTATTCCCGGGCGGAGTTAAGAAACTTGAAGATTCACAAGGTCGAACATTAGCAGATTGTCTATTGCTTCCTAGTAAGAGTACTGCCCTGGATTTTGCATTTGCATTGCATTCAGATATGGGAAATGGATTCATAAGAGCTATTGATGTTAGAACCAAAAAAGCACTTGGAAAAGAACATATTCTAAAACACAGAGATATTCTTGAAATTGTCTTCAAGAAACCATAAATGGCACGCACCAGTCTCCAATATTCGAAATATAAAGATAATGATTCGTTTTTCCTCTGCCTTTGTTTTCTTCATTCTTTATAATATTCGCTCGCCTCAACAGTAATAAATATTTCCATAAAGTTGCATGAGATATACCAAGCTCTGTCATTAATTGATGTTTTGTGATTTTTTTCTTCTTTTTAGCAAAGTGAAATATCGAGGTTATGGAAACTTTTGATGTTGCCCTTTTTCTTGTGAAATACTCTAATGAGGCCAATGCATTTTCTTCGGAGTTTGGTGGATATCCAATCCCATTTATTAAAAAGTTAAGTCTATTCCCTTTAGTAGTTTTATCCCCAAAGATGGAAATCCATTTTTTACTATCTGTACATTGAGAAAGGTACTGGGATTTAAGAAAGAAAAAGCCAGATTTTGAGCAGGAATACTTAAACTCAAACCCGTTTTCATAGAATATTTCGCTTAAATCATTAATAAATTTTTTACTTTTAAGTCCTATGGTAACAGTGCTATCTAATTCGACAGATCCGTCGAACGACATCACACCTCTAGCAAACTCAAAACGATAATGAGATTTTTTTAATATTTCGGGTTCGTGTATATTTTTTGCTTTATAACCATAGGAAAAACCAAGGAACATAGTAAAAAATCTAGAAATTGCTTTGCAGTCTACAATTAAAAGCCAGCAATTCTCTTTTTTGCTCTTTTTTAATGAAAATTTTATCCCAAAGATCTTTTCGAATTTTTCTTGTCCCATTCTTAGGACACATGCATTTTGATCAACAATCCCAAGTCTTTCTTTTCCTTGTTTATCTCTACTTATCCACCCATCAGCTGCAATTGCTCCTATGAGCCATGCAAGTTCTTTAGTCAGTCTTTTTGGAAATTTAACCCAGTTCTTGCTTATTCCAAATTTAAAGAACTCCACACCCATTTGGATTTTACTGCAGAAAAAATCCTTCCTGTATTGAGGAAGTTTGGATAACATGACATTTAATAAAAAAACAGGAAAAAAGGTATGTTCCCGAAAATATTTGAGAATTGTTGATTTTTCAGTTCCAATTTGGACAGTTATCTCACGACTTAGTTCATACTGATTAATTTTCTCTCGTTTACAAATTTCATTCACTATTTCATCAAAGATAGATCGTAGGTTCCTACCTTGGATATAAAAACAAGAATTGATTGTTTCTGGTTTTGTACCATCTAGCTCTAAAATATGAAAATGCTTAACGCTCCCACCACGAGTTTTACAACCCATAAGAAAATTTAGGTTTTGAAATTTAACTATTTTTTGCAGCCTAGTTCATTTCCGCAGAATAAACAAAAAGATGTAATTGAAATTGTCTTCAAGAAATAGTTTTCAGTTGTTTTCGGATTTTCATTGCAATTTCATCCAATTCTTTACGGGACATTTTAACAAAATTGTTTGAGCCGTGTTTCAATCCAAAACCATCTCCCTTGTATCTTGGAATAACATGCATATGGAAATGAAAAACTTCCTGCATTGCAGATTCTCCATCTGCAAGAAAGAGATTTATCCCTTCGCTCCTGAATGTAGATTTTCGTATAGCAGCAGCCATTAGCTTTGTAATTTTCATGACATGCACAAAGCTTTCGTCATTAAGATCAGCCATATAAGGGATATGGATCTTGGGAATTACTAAAAGGTGGCCGGGGTTGACAGGTTCTAATGGTGGAAAAACAGCTACCAGTTCATCCTCATATACCATACTGACCGGAGAATTGCCTTCTAGAATTTTACAGAAAACACAGTTTTCCTTATCCTCTTTCATAAGAAAATTGTCATTCTGAATATTCTTAAATCATACATCCTAAAGATAAAATTGATGATATTGGTCATGTCAACATACCCGACAAGAAAAAGTGCGGATAATGCTGCAATAAAAATAATTGAAAAGGAACTTGCAGCATGCGTAAACATCATCAAAATTGATGAGTCGGTCTATAGGTGGAAAGGAAAGATAGAAAGACATCCAGAGTACCAGCTTCTGATTAAAACAAGAAAAAAAGCATACCTCCAGCTTGAGGCATTTATCAAACAAACACACCCTCATGAAGTACCAGAGATTATTTATATTGAAATAAAAGGCGGATCAAAGGATTACTTGAGCTGGATGGATTCAACAGTACTTCCAAGGCCTTTGAGAGTGCCGCTTGATCTAAGAGCCCTAAAACGAGCATCAGATCCATCCAAAGAACTCAAAAGCGCCAGGAACCCAAGCACTTTGTCATTATAATCACGTTCACAGCGGATGATTCCGGATTTTCCATCAAAACTGACCAGCTTTAGTGCTGCATAAGAAAGTCCAAGTTCTCCAAAGAACTTCAATGCTTCAGCATAGAGCAATGGCTTGAGGGTATTCTCATCAATATGTTTGCCTTCATACTCAAATAAGACATATCTTTTGTGAAGTGCTCTTGCCTTGGTCATGCATTCACTCTTTTTCAACAATAACAGCAGTTCCTGTAGATGAGAATAATAGTGTTGCCCTAAAAACTTCACTGGTTTCAAAATCTGTTTTCAAAACAGCATTAGCTCCCATTGCTTTTGCACTTTCCTTTAGTCTTGAGAGAGATTCCATTCTTGATTTTTCAATCTCAGAGGTAAATGCAGTAACTTCTCCGCCAAACATTGATTCTATGCCAGCAATGAACTTTCCACCAACTCCACGGGTTCTTGCAGTAAGTCCTGAAACAAGACCAATTACTTTCTTCACCTTGTATCCTGGGATACTGTCCATTGTTACGACCATTACATCGTCTTCCATAGTTTTCACCTTATTCAATTCTTCCAAAAAGTGCTCCCTGAACTTTGCCGAATTTTTTGGCGCATCCAGGACAAAGAGCATAGAATGAGATTATTTCTTTTGTATCCTTCACATCAGCCTTGAAAAGCTTAAACCAATTTCCAACATCCTTGTAGTCTTTTCCTTCATAAAATCGAGTTACAAATGTTCCAGAAATTGTATCAGTTTCATACTTAGAATCTTTTTCTTTGACAGCAATGTAAACATCCCCGCCAAACATCCCCTCATTTCTCCAGACCATAATAGGAGCTTCTTCTGCCAGATTGTTCTTTGCATGAAGATGCTTCATGATGGTATCAAGTGCTTTGTCAAGGCCAAGAGGCATATAGAAAAATGCAAAATAATGCTTTTTCACAAACAACTTATTCTTCCATTTTACTGTTTTGTTATCCCAGTCTTTTTTGCTGATGAGCTCGCAACATTTTTCATCATCCATAAAATCTACCAGAATCGATATATTCGCAATACTTTAAACAGTTTCTTGGGAATTTATGTCTATGGAAAAAGTCCTAATTATATCCGGATCCAAAAGTGATGAGGAGATTGTGAATAAAGCAATTGATGTGCTCAGGGCATTTGACGTGGAATACAGGTATGAAGTTGCTTCGGCTCACAGAAATCCGGACAAGGTTGAATCTCTTGTTCAGGAAAGCAGTGCTGATGTGTTCATTGCAGTTGCAGGCCTTAGTGCAGCTCTTCCAGGAGTAATAGCTTCAAGAACAACAAAACCAGTAATTGGAGTTCCTGTAAATGCAGCACTTGATGGACTTGATGCTCTTTTATCCATTGCACAGATGCCACCAAATGTCCCAGTTGCAGCAGTTGGGATTAATAATGGCAAAAATGCAGCAATGCTTGCCATACAAATTCTTGCACTAAGTGACAGCGGACTTGCACAAAAGCTCCTCGAATTCAAAGAAAAAATGAAACAGTGAAGATATATGAAAAAAGGATTATTTTCTAAAAAACCAGACTTCCATTTTCCGCCCCTTCTTAGAAAATTGAAGAGAGGAGGACCTGCAGTAACTCAGCCAAAGGATGCAGGGCACATCATCGCATATACCGGAATTGGAAGGGATTCAAAAGTAATTGAACTAGGCTCAGGCTCTGGATTTATGACGGTGCAGTTTGCAAACATTGTTTCAGAAGTTGTAAGCTACGAAAAGAGAGAAGAATTTTTGGATCTTGC
This sequence comes from Microcaldota archaeon, assembly GCA_018812625.1. Taxonomy (GTDB): domain Archaea; phylum Micrarchaeota; class Micrarchaeia; order Anstonellales; family Bilamarchaeaceae; genus Bilamarchaeum. The sequence continues at coordinate 32,915 of JAHJDH010000042.1, forward strand.
AAAATCAAATGTGAAGAGAGCAAAACTGGAGAATGTTGAATTCAAATTAAGGGATGTGCTCGAGGGAATTGATGAGCAGGATGAGAGCTATGATCTTGTGTTTTCCGATATTGCAGAAGCAGATAAAATAGTAGATTCTGCAAATATGGCCTTGAAAAAAGACGGATATGTTGCAGCTCACTGCCTCCAGTCAGAGCAGGCAAAAGCACTTCATCTGGCACTTGAGGGAGTATTTAGTGAAGTATTCACAATTGAAAGCATACTCAGAGAATATGAAGTTCGTGAATTTGGTTTTAGGCCAAAGCATTTCGGACTGACTCATACAGCTTATTTAGTATTTGCAAGGAAATAGATGTGATGAAATGTATGTACCGATAATTCTTGGAACTGCAAGGGCAGGAAGACAATCAGAAAAAGTAGCAAATTTTGTTCTTGAGCAAGCAAAAAAGGCAGAGCTGGATAGTGAGATCATTGATGTTAGAGATTATAGGATTGGTGCAACAGACAATTCTGGAGAAAGCTCCCAGGCAGTAAAATTTGCGGAGAAGATCAAGAAGGCAAATGCGCTAATTGTAGTTACTCCTGAGTATAATTTCAATATCCCAGGAGAGCTCAAAATGATGCTAGATATGCTATATAGAGAGTATGCAGGACTTCCTGTTGGAATTGTAAGCGTCTCTGCAGGAGACTTTGGCGGAGTTCGTGCTGCTCAGGAGCTGAAACTTATCTGCACTACATTTTGCATGCATCCGAGTTGTGAAACGTTATTTTTCCCAAATGTTCAGGATCAGTTTGATGAAAATGGGAAGATAAAAAACGAGAAATATTACAAAAGAGCATCCAGATTTTTAGCTCGAATAATTGAAAATTCAAGAAAATAAAGATTTATAACTTGTTTACAGTGATATGAAAAGGTGAGAATATGGCAGAAGTAGAAGTAAAGAACGATGGAAAGACAATTGAAGTAGCAGACAACTCATTGCTCACTGAACTAGATGGAAAATGTTCAATTTTGTTTGCATGCAAAGCAGGAGCATGCGGCTCATGCAAAGTAAAGGTTCTTGAGGGAATGAAAAACCTTGAAGAGCCAAGTGAAGAGGAAAAAGCAGGCCTTGCAACATTTGGTACCGGAGACAATGAGAGACTTTTGTGCCTTTGTAAGATCAAATCCGGCAAAGTCGTAGTTGAATACTAACTTTTTATTTCTTATTCTTCATACTTACTTCTCCTTTTGGAGAGTTTTGATGAAACTTTTCCAAAAGTTTCACGCAGGAGTAGCGAAGAACTTGAAACAAGTTTCAAGAATCGCCATCCTGCTGTCGTGAAACATCTGTTTTCACGCAGGAGTAGCGAAGCGGTCAAACGTGACAGACTCAAGAGGCCTTTGGCCATTTAGTCGCGTTATTTCCTAATCCAAACGCGGTTTGGGAAATCTGTTGGCTCAGCGCCTTCGAAGGTTCGAATCCTTCCTCCTGCATTTTTTTTCCAATTAAAAACCACATAGTTTTTGAATTCATCAACTACCTACTTTCGGGGAACTGAGATTAGGTCTCAAATCCTGAACCGCTCATATTAGCACATTCAAGGTACCGAGATGTGACCGATACATAAGCTTTTCATATTTTTCCTGCGAAAGCTAGAATAATCGTTGATAATTATGGCCCCAATAATAAACAAATATCTTGAAGCGGCAATGCTGCCCGCGGCTGTACTTATCATTGTATCGCTAATAACAGTATTACCTGAACCATTATTCTCTGCAATCTCGCTTGATATCTGGATCAGAATTCTAGTTTTGATTATCTTCTACGCCGTAGCCGCATGGACAGGCTACCGTTCAGTAAATAAGTGGGGTATGGGCATCAAGGGCGGAGCACTCACCAGCGCTATTGCAGGCGCCACTCAAAGCTTCGTGATGGTTTTTGTAGGTGCCATTACTGGAGGTTACCCCCCAGATGTAAGCAGCAATGTACTAGCATTGGCATTTGTGGCCGTGGTACTAGGTATGGTCAATGCGTTAATATGTGGAATATTCGGAACAATAGGAGCGTTCATCGCCAGCAGGAAAACCAAACCTGAATCGGTTTCCCCCACCACTTCTGAGAACACTTGACTGTTTCTGGAATTCCACGGCCCCATATTTTCAAACTAAATTGTCATTAATTACAATAATTTCAGATTTGCTCTGAGGGCTTCCTCATGAAGGGATTCAAAGAGCTAGTAAATGAACAAATGTCTGCATTTACCTCAAAAAAATCGATAAACCTAACTTGAAGTTAAATCCATTCCTCCTGCATTTCAAAGAAATTGCGGCAATCATATTTGTAATGCGAATAGGATGCGCCTTGAACTAAGTGTAGTTCAAGTGCGAGCCTTGGCTATAAAGCCAAGAACTCATGCATTTTGTCTTATCCTAGGACTTATTAAATTGTTACTTGAAATATATAAACATGGTAAAAGGTAGAAAACCAATGAAACGGGCAATGAGCAAAATGAAAAGCTGCATGCTCAAAGCAGCCAGACCAGCATTTAGAGCGGCTTTGCCTTTGATAGCCTCTAGCATGACCTCATGCGCACCAGATATAATAGTACCTGAAACAACTATTGAAGACCCTTGCGCAGTCCACAATGACAGCACCATAATTCTAAATGAACGCGAATTTGAAACTGACAGAAGGGTAGCTGGAATAGATGGATTAAGAGGATCTGACAGCCTGATGAGTGATGAACTTGTGCATGCTGTTCGATCTTCACACAACCTGGCAACATCAGGACTTCCAGAACAATTCCAGACTGCGTTTACCCAGCTTGAAGAAGAGTGCTTTGTCAATCCAGAAACTGGACTCTTGGGCACTGCATATGCAGTTACTCCAGACAGTAACCAGAGCGGAGATTATGGAGTTTATACTCATTTATCAGAACTTAACCTTGATGATTTCTCACTAATAGCCCATGAAATAGGACACCTGCAAATGCCATGCGGAGAATTCGGCGCAGAAGTTAACGCTGCTGAGCAAATGCTTATGTTATTTGTAGCATACTCAAATCAAGAGAACTCAGTTCGCGATGAAAACAGATGGGCTGCTCAGGCAACCAATCAAATATACGGACTAGAGGCCATTCGGGATGCACTTCGCCACATATACCAGGAAACTTTCCAGCTTGATCCTGATCCTGCAACCTCTATGAGGATGCATCCAAAGTGGAGATACATCAAAGCAGACATTTACATTCTTGACAGACTGCTCAGGTATGATGGAGATTTTTCCGCAGTGCGAGAGGAAATCACGAACCAACAGAGAGAAGATCTGCAAGCTGTTGCCAGAGAAAGTGTTAGGCGATTTGTGGAAAGGTACTCACACACAGACATACAGACAGCTTTTGCAGAAATAATTGCTGAAATCAGGATGGCGCACTATAGTGAGCTTTCCCGTCGTTTTGGAGCTCAAACTGCAAATGATTATTTCGATTCAAATTCACATGCAGCATACTGGATGTCAGAACCCAGAGAAATAGTGAGAGTAATTGGACTCGAAGACATGAACTGCATGAGTACAGACGCAGAAGAAGACACCCGAAGAGTTCATTGCGCACAGGGATGCCTAAATGTTGGTGGAGCAAACGCAATAAGAATTACAGACACTCATTTCCGCTGTTTCGCTGTAGAAGGCGATGATACAATCAGTTTCCAGAACTGGAATGTGACTGCAAGTGGAATGAGATACCTTGGAGTAGATGGCAGTCAGATAACAGCAAACAGTGTTTCTTATGAGGCGATCGTGAGATTCGATGTGGTTGTAATGGATCCAATAGAACCACAGTAACAGTCATTACACATTAATGCTATTCGCTTAGATCACAAATTCCGTTATTATCAAGATCAACATAACGTCCGCATGAACCTGGATAAGAATCATTTATCTTTCCAAACGGACATTCTTCTGATTCTGAATTATCAACATGAGATAGATTTGACGAAGTTGTCCCGCCATCTAAAGTAGGCTTGGATTGATCTGTTGATGGAGAAGCCTCATTTTGCTGTGAAAGGCATCCAAAAAGAAAGATAAAGAAAAATAAAACGATTAATCTTTGCATTTTTTTTCACCCTTGCCTTTTATGATAGATTTAGTAACGGACACAATCCAATTCCAATGGAGAATCAGATGGACTAGAACAAGTAGTCCCATAATAAGACCACTCCAATCATGCAAAGTAGATATGTTTGGAACTAATTGGTAGATGGAAGTGCCGAATAATTTAGTTAGACCCGGCCATTTAAGCAAACCAGTAACGAAAGATGAAAAAAAAGAGAAAAACAATCCAACATCAACCAGGTAATTTAATTTAATCCGATCCATACATTCACCACATTTTTTATCCAGTATTAGTTTTTTTAAGTCTGTGAATTTGAGTCTGCAACGTCCCCATAGGACAAAACGTGCACCACGTTCTTGGAGAGTAAAAAAACCCAAGGATAGTTGCTGCAACAGTTGTTATAAGACAAATGCTGGCAAATACAAATCCGATTTTTTCAAGTAGAATCCATGCTTCAA
>JAHJDH010000043.1 GCA_018812625.1 Microcaldota archaeon
TCTAATTTTAAAAAGAATAAAAAAATTAGTTTTTGTAGAGGTTATAAGCATCTACGCATGCTTTGAAAGCAAAATCTTCTTCTAGAGCATCGCATATGGAAACATCATCATATTTCTTGGCAGCTTCATTGTAACATTTGTTTTTCCAATTGAAGTCAGTGATATTTTCACAATGATCTGGCTGAAGGTTCTTGGCAGAATAGATGATTGTACCTTGATAGCATGTATCCTTGGTTGGAAGAGATAGTATGACTTCGCATGCATCAGGTTCCCCGTATTTCTTGGCATACTCAAATACACAATTGAATTTGTTTGATGAGGCCAGCGCGTGGATTGCTTTGCATCCAGAAAGATCATGAGCCATGAGCGAATAATTGGTAAAGCATGCCCAGCGATAATCAAGGTTCAGGCCACCCTCAACACAAACAGAATAGTTGCCCTCGCTAACAGCGAATCGTGATAGACAATTTAGCCTATAGATAGTATCCTGGGTTATTGAGGTGCATACCTTGTAATCATCAGAGTATATTGCATATATTTCATAGCAATAATCCCGCTCTGACTGAAGATTAAGATCATCACACTTGTCAGTTTTTTTGATTGCTGATTCACATCCAGCTGCAAGAACCGGATTTTGAATGATCTTGCAGGCACTTGAATCTTGTTTTTCCATGCTGTAGTCAAGAAGACAATCTGAATTATACATACAATATGATGGATCATCTTCGTCAAGGGCTCTGCAAAGTGGTTCATTTGTAGATGAGAAACAAGGATCTATTGCTTCCTTGCAGGAATCTCGCCCTTCTGATAAAAGATCGCAAAGATCAATGTCATTATTATTTAGTGCAAATGCAGTTGTACAGAATGCCTTCTTTTCAGGATCAATTACTTCAAGACAGGCAGCTAGTGAAACATCAGATAGATGTTCGTAGCAATCCTGAAGAAGGGTTTCATTAGAAATGAGTTCGCACTCATCAACACTCTCATTTAGAATAGCAAGATCAAAATGACACGTATCATCACAAACATACGTAACGTTTGTCTGATTTGTTTCATTGACATTGATTGTATTATTTGTATCTGGAATAATGATATCCGGATCATCAGGTTCAGTTCCTCCCCCTGCGGTTAAAAGAATATAGAACGCACCAGCAACAAGAACAATAAGAAGTACAAGGACCCCAATCAAAGGAAGGATATTCCCATCATCTTCTGTTTTGAATTTATAACGACTCTCAACTGCCATGGCACATATGATCAGGTAAGATTTAAAAATTAGATATTGGAGCAAAAAAAGAAGTTTTATGTTGTTCAGACTTCGAGGTGAAAATTTAACTATATAAACTCTTTTGATTTAACCTACTTCACTCCACTTTGGAGAAGAGTGGGAGGAGGGATGGAGCCATTCGGTGTACCATCCCCCTTTATTCTCATACTGCAATTTTTTCCCCAGGCACTCTTGGAAAGAGGCAAACTTCACTGATCTTCTTTTTGCCAGTTAAATATCTTACAATTCTCTCAACCCCAAAACCGCCACCTGCAGTTGGCCTTAGAATTCCTCGTTTTGCAATTTCCAAATATGCTGCATAGGAAGTTGGATCGGTTTTCCTCTCATGCATCTTCCGAAGAATTATATCATAGTCAGTTTCCCTCTCTGCTCCAGAGAGCCCTTCTCCAAAACCTTCTGGATAAACCATATCATAGTTGATATGTTTTCCTGACTCAGGATCTTGCTTATCGTAAAATTCCCGGTAATGATCAACTACCCAAAATGGCTGCGATTCTTTCATTGAAACCTTATGTTCCCAATCTGGACCATATTCTGCCTCAAGAACAGAACTTTCAAGAACCTTAAACGAAGATGTTGGAACTTTTATCTCTCGCCCTAGCCGCTCAAGCGAATCAGAGCAGCTGCTCACTACAAAACCTACCATATGCGAATATAATTTCTCCATAAATTCCATGAAATCTTTGGACGATGCATCTTTGAGCTCTATATCAACCTGGCTAAACTCAATCAAATGCCTTCCACTTAACCCGGTTTCACCAACTTCCAATCTTATGTTTGGAGAAACAATATAGATGCCTTTGAGGTCATCACGCATAAGCGAAAGCTGTTTGTGCAAAATCATACTTTTTGTCAGCTCTAACCTCTGTCCATCGTATTCCAAAGAGCTATCATAAACTGGGTGTGCAAGAGGATCAGTAAATGGCGATAGCATAACTGGCATTAGTTGTACAATATTTTCATCCCACATAAAATCATGAAGTGACTTTAGCACAGCACTCTGAATACGCAAAATATCTTTCATTTCA
>JAHJDH010000005.1 GCA_018812625.1 Microcaldota archaeon
TATCTACTTCAATAAATTCATCTGGTCTTCCATATGGAAATGATTCGTAAAGTTTACGTCGCTCTTTTAGCACAATCCCAATTGTTTTGATTCCTTCCTCTCGTGCCCCTTTGAAAATTTGCAAAGAAGAATGTGAACAAATAGTTGCGATTTTAATATCCTTATAATCTGATAGCAAATCATCTATCTTTTTTTTCTCAAGCATATTGTATATGGTAAGACTCTCCTTAAAAAAACTTGGCATTAATTACTTATTGATATCTATGGCTCAACCTCGTCAGCGTAGACCGGATAGACAAGGAGAAGTGACTGCACCAACTAGAACACAAGTTTTAATTCAACAATTTACTCAAAGTTTGCGAAATCTCACAAGACTGGTAACAACACCAAATGTTCTTGAGGACCCGCAAAAACTAGAACGAATTCAGAATATGCTTCGTGATATGGGAGAAACAATAAGCCAGCTTAGGACCGGAGCCAGCGCCAGAAAGGCAACTCCTGCCCGTGTTGAAAGCCATGTTTATCGAGTATCAATTGGCGAGCGGCAATACAGAGTTACTTTGCCAGAGCAACTTCCACCAAGAACTGCAAGAGCAAGACTACACGAAATGCTTCTTCATAATGAACTGGTTGGTCCAGGAGGACGTCCTCTTCGTGCGCAGGTTGAAATGATTGCACCTACCGGAACTTCACAAAGAGCCCAGGAAGCACGCAGGGAAGCAGAGCGTTTTAATTCTCCAAGAACTCCTGCAACTGCCAGACTTGATCGTTTTAGGGATGCTTACCTTGAGAGGACCTATATAGATGGCCAGTATGTGTCAGATGGAACTGTTCGCATTGCAAGCAGGTGAATTGATATGGCGCAAAGAAGAAGGGCACCAAGCACCGGAATGACCATTCAGCAGATCAATTCTCAAATCCAAGAGCAGTTGGTAAATGCAGGTTACAACCCCCAACAGGCAACTGCCATTCTGGATATGGCACGAAGAATGTCAAGAGGACAAGATGTTCGGGTTCCTCCACAAGGTCGTTTTCACGTTCCTGATATCGAACGCGTGCGCAATGTTCTTGCTGCAATCAGGCAAAGACCGGATTCTTCCAGAAGAATTTTAGCAACAGAATTTGGTCTTTTGCATGGTCCTGAGAGAAGCAGGATCCAAGCTATTTCTGTTCCAAGAAGAGCTCCAACAAGAACCTACACCTATCAGATTACAATGGGATCTAGGACTTATGAAGTTGACTGCAACAGACAATTTCCAGCACGCGGCATGACTTCTCTTCAAAGTTCAAGACTTGGGCAATTCTACAGGGCAATAGCTGACAGTGATCGTTCTGTTACAGGGGTTTATCTGGTTACTGCTTCTGGAAGAAGGCAACTGCGCGGCGATAGCCTCCAGCAGTTTAGAGCAGGTTATGTACAGCGTTTCCAAAGAATGCAAATGGCAACCCTAAGGGGCCAGGAGACTCCAGAGCTTATTACGATATCAAGCATCAGAAGAAGAGAACAAACTCCCCCTGGATGACTATCTTACCCGAATATCTCCAATTCCAGGTCCCTGAATTTCTATTTCTATTTTTTCTCTTTCATTTCTCAAAAATAGTTTTCCTTGATTCTGCTCAAAATTCAAATCATCTGCTTTTGAAGGAAGATATATAATCATGCTATCAAATCTATCTTCAATCAATTTCCCAACCATCAATCTTCCTGGTGCTGCAATAAACAGAAATCCTGATCTTGAAGCCAATTTTCCTCTTCTAAATTCTTCTGGCATTGCAAAAGTAGGCAAACTATCTCCCATTTCACCAGAAGGAATTGCTGTGAGAACTCCATCTTTAGTCAGGAAAAATGCATGGTCTTCTGTTGCGCTCCAATCAACTACTCCATTTGCAATAATTTCCCTCATGTCTGTTCTTGATCTTGATTCGTCTAAACTAAAATCTCTGAAAATATCTCCAAGGTCCCTGTGATTTTCTACTATCAATAAACTTGTATCTGTGAGAGTGTATTGAAATCCATTGCTGCAAACAGTTCTTTGTATTTCTTCACCTGGCTCAAGCCAGCGTGGCTCGTTTAAATCACATGCTTTTTCAGGTGATGTATATTCTTTTACTGGCTGTTGAATCGTTTCTCTAATTGGAGTAGCAGTTCTTGGCATCATGACTCTTGCAGATGTGCATGCACTTAATGCCGTTGCTAAAACTAACGTCGGAAAAAAAAGGTTTTTTCTTATTTGTGGTCTTTCTCTATTAAATGCAAGAATTTTTCTTTTTGGCATAAATATTAGATTAGGTTGTTACAGTTTATAAATTATTATGATTATTAATCACAACACACTTAAATTTCGAAGAAGAACTTTATTCAGTGGATATTTATGAAAGCAGTAATTCTCGCAGCAGGGGAAGGGGTGCGTCTTCGTCCTCTTACTAGTACAAGGCCAAAGTGTATGCTCTACGTAGCTGGAAAACCTATTCTGCATCATCTTCTTCTTGAAGCAAAAAAAGCAGGAATAACTGAAGCAATAGTTGTTGTTAGATATCTAAAAGAAAAAGTAACTGAGTATTTTTCCAATGTTGAGCTTGGTATGAAAATTTCATTTGTGGAACAAGGTTCTGAGAAAGGAACTGCCGCAGCACTTCTTTGTGCTGAATCTCATATCCAGGATACTTTTGTTGTTCTTGCAGGAGATACTGTTACCGAATCTTCAATCATCCGAAAAACAATCGAAGAAAAGGAAGGCAGGATAACTCTTGCTGTTAAGAAAGTCAAAAACCCTCATGAATATGGGGTTGTTGAACTTTCTGGCGATAAAGTCAGTATTTTTGAAGAAAAACCAAAACACCCCAAAACAGATCTTGCAAATCTTTCCATCTACTGCATGGAGCCGACTATTTTCAATGATCTAAAATCAATTGGAAAATCTGAGCGCGGTGAACACGAAATTGTAAACTTGTTTGTTGGTGCAAAAGCAGTAGTTACTGATGGATACTGGAGAGATATTGCATATCCTTGGGATTTGTTTGAAGCAAATGAATTTTTGCTTGAAAAACTTGAAGCGCAATCTGGAGAGATTATTAATTCCACTATTAGCGGCAAAGTAATTATGGAAGAAGGCGCAAAGATAATCCACAGCTATGTTGAAGGATGCTCCTACATAGGTGCAGGCACTGTAATTGGTCCTAACGCTTATCTTCGCGGTCATAATTCCATTGGAAGAAATTGTTCTATTGGAGCTGGTTCAACTGTTAAAAACAGTATTTTGTTTGACAATGTTAATGCAAAACATCTTGCATATATTGGCGATAGTGTAATTGGATCTAATGTGAATTTCGGATCCGGAACTCAGGTTGCAAATTTCAGATTTGATGAGGGGCACATAAATGTCCTAACTGAAAAAGGCTGGGTTAATACTGGCAGAAAAAAATTAGGGATAATTGTTGGAGACAATACCAAATTTGGCGTGCTGTCTGCAACTATGCCAGGAAAAATCATTGGAACAAATTGCTGGATTCATTCTAGTGTTGTAGTAAACAAGAATGTCCCCTCAAATGTTCGCGTATTTACGCGCCAGCCGATCGAGTTTGCAAAAGAAGAATGATATTTATTCTGATTGCTTAATGTTTCTAAATAATATAAGCAGGGGTCGCCAAGTGGTCAAAGGTGCCAGGTTCAGGGCCTGGTCGGTTAGTCCGTTCGGGAGTTCGAATCTCCTTCCCTGCAATAAACTTTCCTCATGTTTTTCTTAGGTTAAAGTTTCCAATTGAAGCTTTCCTTCAATGGACTATAGAAACTTTGTTTCTATTGGTAATCAAACTTCTCGAGTTAATCGTGCCCAAAACTTCCTGAGGCAAAGTGCACAAAACTTCATAAGTCCAAAATCAGACAAAACAAAATTTATCAGCATCAAAGAGTCCTTTATCAGAAATCTTCAAGTGCGGAATTACAAGCAGTCCCATAAATGATAAAGTCATAAACGGAGCTTTCATTTTACATCCAAGTTTTTTCACAAGCCTGCTTAGTTTTTTGTATTTTCCTGCAACAACTTCTCCATCCTCATTGCTCATAATTCCTGCAAATGGCAATGGAAGCGAGTGCAGTTTTCCGTCATAAACAACAAGCCCTCCTTTTAGCTTGATTATCTGGTTTGCAACTTTGCAAATAGACTCATCATCTACTCCAATTACTCCAATATTATGAGAGTCATGCATCACGCTTGCACCAAAAGCTCCTCTTTTGAGTCCGAAGTTTTTGATAAATCCAACTGCTGGTTTTGTTTTTCTGTATCTGTTTATTACTACGATCTTCAAAACATCCTTTTCAGTTTTTTTTGCTCTGATTTTTTCTGTAATCAAATTTCCATCTGCAGCACCAATAATGTACTGTGGTTTTTTACATTCCAAATCTTTTGGAGAAATCTTTCTTGCATTAAATTTGTTTATCGGTCTTTCTTTTACTGAGGTAAATTTTACTGTTTTTGAAAAGACTTTTTCACCACCAATCCAGGTCTCCAGCACTTTGAATTTTTTCAGATCACTAACAACTGTAATATCTGCACGCTTTCCAACTTCCAAAACTCCTCCACCAATTCCATAATGCGTTGCTGGATTTTTTGTGCAGCTTCTGATCGCGTCCATAGGTTTTATCCCAAGCTCAACACATTTTCGAAGCAGCACATCCAAATGTCCATCAATCAGATCATCTGGATGCAGATCATCAACACAAAGGAAGTTTCCTCCTTTTTTCAAAACCGGATAAAGAGCTGAGAGATTTTTTGCAGCAGAACCTTCCCTAACAATTATCTTCATTCCTTTTTTCATTTTTTCTCTTGCTTCTTTGAGGCTGTAGCACTCATGGTCTGTTTCAATTCCAGCTTTTAGATATGCATCAAGATCATTGCCTCTAAGTCCTGGAGCATGACCATCAATTTTTTTCTTATATTTTTTTGCAAGTTTTATCTTCTTCATTACGCATGGATCGTTGTTTATTACTCCGGGGTAATTCATCATTTCTGCCAAATGCGTTATTTCCTTTTTCCTAAGTAGCTTTTCAATCTCTTTTTCTCCGAGTTTAGCACCTGATGTTTCATAACAGGTTGCAGGAACGCAGGAAGAAGCTCCAAAATAAAATCTGAGTGGAACTTTTTTTGAATTTTTAATCATGAATTCGATTCCTTTGATTCCAAGAACATTTGCAATCTCATGCGGATCAGCAATAACTGCAACTGTTCCATGGCGCACTGCAAGTTTTGCAAATTCGCTTGGAATTAACATTGAACTTTCAGTGTGGATGTGGCCATCAATGAACCCTGGAAGTACGAATTTCTTTGGAGCGCTCCTGATTTTTCTGATTTGTGTTATTTTTTCTCCAAATATTATTTCAGCTGGATAAATCTGATTTTTATTTAGATCAACAAACTGGCCTTGAATTTTCATAAAATAGTCATTTTCTTTGGACTATTAATAACTGGCTACACATGCATAGCATTTTTAAACACTTTATGGCTATTTATAGTAATCAGTTTTTTGTGTCTTTCGCGGTGAAGTTTATCTATGAAAAACAATTTATACTTTGCCGAAAATGGAAAACAATGGTTTTTAAACTAATTGTTTCAAATAGTATATAGTAATGTTTAATGAGGATGGGAAAAATGGTAGGCTCCAGAATAAATAATTCTTTAAATTCCGGAAAGAGACGAAGAGAAGGTTTAAATTCTACTAACCGAAATTCTACTGTGGGAACTGTTAAAAGGTTCCTCGGTCGTGCACTTCTTGTTGGCGCGATGGTTACAGGTGTCACTATGGCTCAAACAACTCGTGAAGCACAAGCTCAAGAAGTTAGAAGGGGAGATGCTGCTGCCACTACTCAGGCAATGGGCGTGGTTGGAGATCGTTTAACTGCTGCAAGATCAGCACTCACAGAGATGCAATCTGCAGGGGTTCCAGCACAACTCAATTATAATTCTGTCAATGGTACCGGTGAACCGGTTTCACATAATTTGCTTGATGCAATCGCTACTCTTGCAGAGAGACTTCGAGATGCAACTGGCAGAGATGTTATTCCAATTACTGGTTCAACTGACCAGGCAAGATTCCGTTCAATAAATGTGTGGCTTGGAAGGCCTCAAGATGCAGCATTTGATTCTGCAGCACTTGATCTTCTTCAAAGAAGACTTATGTCAGCATCTGGTACCGCATCTTCACATTCAGCTGCTGGTCCAGTTGTTGCAGTTATTCCAGCACCAACCGTAGCACAACCAGCACCAACCGTAGCACAACCAGCACCAACCGTAGCACAACCAGCACCACCAGTAGTACAACCTGCTGCATTTACACTTAATCCAGAACAAACACAGTTGCTTGAAAATCTTGAAATAATTTCAGCAACTGGCAGAAACCAACGAGTTCGCGCGCAAGCTGCTAGATTGGTTACAAGAATTAATACTGAAGTAGAGAGAACTGGCGGCCCAAGAGACGCACAACTTAGAAGTCTCACTACAGCAGCCCAAACATTAGTAGGTTCCGAACTTGCAAGAGCACAAACTCGCGCAGCAGAACGAAGAGCATCTGTAGGAGCTGCCCGTACACCTACTGCAGCAGAAGCTGCTGTTGATACTACAATTACTGAAATTTTAACAAATGTCCAGGAAGTTGCCTCAGCAACTGGAGTTACTCCAGAGAGGCGGGACCTTGCCAATTCAATTGGAAACACGCTTGGTGATGCAAGGCTTCTTGGTGAAGATCCTATGATCCGAATGGTTACATTGCTTGGGGAGGCACGCACTGCTTTAGTTGCAGGAAACGATGCCCTTGCTCAAACAAAACGTACTGAAGCTCGTGCAATATTTACTGCAGAGCAGAATTTAATGCGTCAGCAGTTAGAACAGATTGTTATTCCTGTTGCTCAAGGACTCCTAACTGCAATTGATGGAAGTCATTTGCCAACCAGAGCAGAATTAACCGCAGCAGAAACAAGAGATAGATCTGCCGGTGTTACTCGTGGCCAATATGCAAGAAGCAGCAATGGACTTAGAAACGGGCGAGAAGATATCCGCGCAACAATGGATGCAAGAATTACTGCTGCAAGGCAAATGCTTGCTTCTGCAACTGCGGGAAGCGATATATCCTATCATGCATTTTCCGAACTACTTGAATCAGTTACACTTGAAGAACGTATGATCGGAACTATGATCGACTTATGGGACTATGGCCAAAGCCATGGTGCTGAAACTGCAGACCCATCAAGAAGAGTTGGTCTATATACTAGATATTCAATTGCAGCAATGACTATTGTTGATGCAAACTTTGTTCCTCTAACTTCATATACTGCTGATACGAGAAGGGCAATGGCAAGAGCTTATCTTAGGTTGAGATCAGGAACAACCCCAAGCGCTGCACAGGTAACTAGTGCAATGAGAGATCTTCTCCCAGCACTTATGCGTTCAAGAGAATACAGGTATGATGATGTTCTTCATCAGCTTTATGGGCAAATCTCACAGCTAGCGCCTTCAACAACCTCTCCAGAACTAACAAGAGTTGCTACTTTAAGATCACTTAGAATCGCAGCCACATTTGAATATGAGCCATACAGATCAGGAAGAAGATTTGAATTTGATCCTGCATCTGGTCTGGAACCTGCAGTACAGCTCAATGAAGCCGAGCTTCAGTCTCAGGATCGCCTTACAATGGCAACTGAATTCCTTCGCTCTGTTGTAAGCGCTTCCGGATTGCCAGCAACAGATCCTATGATTCAGGAAGCAAACACAAGACTAACCGCAGCAGCAGGCGCCCAGGCAGCAGATATTCCAGAGCTTTCTGATGCACTATATAATATGGCACTTGCACTTTCATCGATTGGCGAGGCACAGGTCTTTAGGCAAACTGCCTCTATGAGAAGACAAGTTCCAGCAGCTGAACTACAGCATGCAGATCTTCTGATTGCACAGGCAGTTGAATCATACAGATGGGCATTTTCTGTTCCAACAGTAGATTCAGGATTCCATCCAAACATAGCACAGAGTCTTGCAAATGAAGCAATTAACATTCTTGCTCCAGTAGCTCTTCAATCAACTGAATCGCCAGCAATGTATGTTGCAATATCTGCATATGATAACCCTGGTGAAGTTGGAATTGTACCAGTTGATCTGGCAAATCCAACTCCAGCAGAAAGAAGGCAGGCAGCTCAGAGAGCAGAAGAGCGATACGCAAGATTCTTAGTAAGTTTGAGAACTGATTCAAGCTTCGGTGTGTCTACTCTAAGAGGACGTGGCGCATTTGCATCAATGTCTCTTCTTGATCCAAGAGTTCTTCGAAACAGGACAATCATTACTCTTGCGGGTCACCCTATCTATGAAAGAAACAGTATGAGGGGAAGAACCACAGAAACAGCAATTGATCAGCATGTAGTTCCATTCTCGGAGCCCGACGCAGAGCTTCGAAACCTGCAACATGAAAATCTCCAGCTTGCACAGTGGGGAGATCTTTATCAGGAAATCTACAGATTGACCCTGCTCCATGGAAATGATGCAAATCCACAATTACTACGTGGAATTGATCCAGCTCCACTTCTAGCGCAAATGCAGCAGATGGCAAGAGGATATTCAAGTTCAACTGCAGCACAGCAGCTTCAGAGAGGAAACCAGGTTCTGATTGAAATACTTGATGCCAGGATTCTTGAACTTACAACAAGACTTGATGGAAATGTGACTCTAGCA
>JAHJDH010000006.1 GCA_018812625.1 Microcaldota archaeon
CTCTGCTGGTTCAGATGCTTCTACTACAGTTCTATTCCAAGCTTCTGATGCAGTCAAATCTAAGGTTTCTCTTTCAGCTTTTCCTCCAAATGCATTCTGAAGTCTTGCACTATCGGAAATTTCTGATGCTCTAAGTAATGCCATTGCATAATTATTTTTAGTATCCTTGGCTGTTTTCTTTGGCATTTCAGTTATTGGTTCCATTTTTTTGAAACCAGGTTTCTTTGTCTGGACCTTTGGGTTCTCTTTACTTGTTGGGGGTCTGGTTTGGGCGGCTCTAACTTTGGCCTTTGACCTTTCGGCCTTCTGAAGTACTTCATCGTATATCTTTTTCCTCTCTGCCCTTGTTTTCCATTTCCTGACCATTCAATTCTCCCCCTAGATAAGAATGTCTCTTCAATCAATATATGACATATATTAACACAAAAGACTTAATAAGACATTCCTTCAGATTTTAGCAGAAAATTAACTAGCTTTTTTATGCAAAAAATGACATTAGTTAAAAGATTTGCCGTGATTTGTTTTCTCATGACAGAAATTCTTGATAAGATCAATAAAATTCTTCTTTATGAACTCAGTTTAAATGCCAGACAGAGCGAAACAGAACTTGCAAAAAAAATCAGGCGAAGCAGGGAGACTGTGAGATATAGAATCTCGCAACTTGAGAAAAATAATATAATTACTGGGTATACCTCCTGGATCAACCTCAGCAAATTGTCTTATATGAGCTACCGCGTTTTTCTCAAACTTTCTTCAACGGCCGAAGAGCAACAAAAACTGATAAAAGCAATCAGATCTCATCCCAATGTTTACTGGGTCTCAAAGGCAGATGGCGCGTGGGATCTTCATGTGTCATTTTTTGCAAAATCCACCATTGATTTCTTTGAGATGGAAGCCAAGTTTTTCTCAGACTTTTCAAATTTAATTATCAAAAAAACAGTTGGTTCTTCAGTCGAGATTTTCGTTTATCCTGAGAAGTTATTTGTTCCAAGCGAGGCAAAACCTATATCCACTATTGGAAAACTTGGAGATGTGGAATTGGATGATCTTGACAAAAAAGTGCTGTCAATATTATTTTCTAATTCAAGGAGCACTCTAGTCAATATTGCTAAAGATACTGGCGTGAGCGTGGATATTGTGCGGCATAGAATCAAAAAATTAGAAAAGTCGGGGGTTCTCATAAGCAGCAGGGCTGTAATTGATTTTAGTAAGCTTGGTTATGATCTATATTACTCTCTTCTTTCGTTTAAGGTATTTTCAAAAGATGATGAATCTCAAATCTTGGAGTTTGCACGAAAACATCCGAATGTTTATGGCCTTTCAAAAATTATTGCTCCATGGCAGGTGGATCTTCTAATCCGAGCAAAAAATCATCATGAATATTTAGGAATCATTCGCGAGCTTAGGTCTAGATTTCCCAACATAAGAAATGTTGGAACTGCACTTCTATCTGAAGAATCATCATTCCCATCAAAAGATACTATTATGGAGCTCTAACCACGACTCTTTTAATCTCTCAGTTGCAATGATTTCTCATGTGCTATGCAATTCCTGGCAAAGTGATTTCTATTGATTCAAAGACCGTTACTATGGATTACTTTGGTGAAGCGCGAAAAGCAATTTTTGTCACAGGTTCATATGAAGTTGGTGATTATGTTTATGCCCAAGGTGGGATAGTTGTCTCCAAATTATCAGAAGAAGATGCCATTCCAATTCTCAAAATGTGGGAAAAACAATTTTTCGAGCTCAAAGCAAGAGATGCGATTCTCAGCGAGCAATCTAAATTTGAAAGTCCGATTTCTCCAATTATCAAGAGGGCTGAAAAAGACGAAACTCTATCTCGCAATGAAATGCTTGCAATTTTATCAGTAGAAGGAAAAGACCTTGAGTTACTGTTCCAAGGAGCAAATAGAATTAGAAAAAACAAACTGGATAATGCATGTTGTGTTCATGGTATTCTGGAATTTTCAAACTATTGTCAAAACAATTGCCTCTACTGCGGAATCAGATCTGGCAATGCAAATATCAAACGTTATAGGATGAATGAAACTCAGATTCTTGAAGCTGTAGATCATTCAGTTTCATTAGGGTTTAAGGCATTAGTTCTTCAATCTGGCGAAGATCCATTTTATTCTGATGAAATGCTTATTGCTCTTGTTAAAAAGATCAGAGAAAAGCACGGTATTCTTCTTTTCATGAGCATCGGAGAGCGCTCAAAAGATTGCTACAAAAAGCTTTTTGATGCCGGGGCATATGGCGCTTTGCTACGCTTTGAAACTTCAAACGACCTGCTTTATGAAAAGATGAGGCCTGGAAGAAAAAGAATCGATAGGATCAATCTTATCCGGGATCTTATTGAAATTGGCTTTATTGTTGCAACTGGATTCTTGATCGGCCTTCCTGGCCAGAGCAAAGATGACCTGATAAATGACATTCTTCTAACAAAATCCCTCAAGCCTGACATGTATTCTTTTGGACCATTGATTCCACATCCAGAAACTCCACTCTCTTCAATACAAACTCCTTCTTTGGATGATGCGCTAAAAGCAATTGCACTAACGCGATTAGTTGATCCAGAATCAAAGATTTTAGTTACATCTGCACTTGAGACTTTGAGTCCAGATGCAAAAAAGAAAGGGCTTATGGCAGGTGGCAATTCTCTTATGATAAATACAACCCCAAAAGCATATAGCACGTCCTATGATTTATATCCTGGAAAATCAACTGAGAGGCCAATAACAGAAACCATCAAAAATACTATTGAGCTATTATACTCTCTAGGAAGAGCTCCAACTGACCTTGGTGTAACTAATGATAGATGAAAAACTAATCAATAATCTCATAGCTGAGAATCCCTCTTTCAGTCTGGATCAGGTTCTTTCAAAAGCAGAAAAAAAAACAAGGGCTTTCACTTGAAGAATCTGCATTTCTTCTAAAACTTCAGGATCAAGGGTCCCTTGAGCTGCTCAACAAATCAGCAAACAAAGTTAAATCTGAGATATATGGAAATCGTCTTGTTCTTTTTGCGCCTTTATACATATCTGATTTCTGTATAAATGATTGCGAGTATTGCGGGTTTCATTGCAGAAACAAATCCCTTGCCCGAAGCAAACTTGATGCAAATGAAATTCGTGCCCAAACAGAATTAATTATCAAAATGGGCCACAAGCGCATTCTTCTTGAAGCAGGAGAACATCCTGAAATTTCAATTGATTATGTTTGTGATGCTATCAGGACCATCTACGATACAAAAGTGAATAATGGCGAGATTCGAAGAGTTAATGTCAATATTGCAGCAACATCTGTCAGTGATTACAAAAAACTCAAGGAAATCGGAATTGGCACATATCAGCTGTTTCAGGAAACTTATCATAGGCAAACCTATGAAAAACTACATAAAGGTCCAAAAGCAGATTATGATCGCCAGATAACTGCCCACGCACGGGCGTTTGAAGCAGGTATTGATGACTATGGCATCGGCGTTCTCTTTGGTTTATATGATTACAAATTTGAAGTTTTATCTCTTCTTTCTCATGCAAAATATATGGAAGAAAAATTTGGAGTAGGTCCCCACACAATCTCTGTTCCGCGTTTCCAAAAAGCCTCTACAGTTGATTACACTCCTAAATATCCGGTCTCTGATTCCGACTTTCTGAAATTGATTGCAGTAATTCGTTTGTCTGTTCCATATACTGGGATGATAATTTCAACCAGGGAATCTCCAGAGATCAGGCAAAAGGCATTTGAAATTGGTATTTCCCAAACCTCTGCTGCATCAAAAACTTCTCCTGGCGGATATTCTACTTGTCAGGATAGTCAGTTTGAACTTTCTGATCATCGTTCAGTTGATCAGGTGATCCAATCCATATGTGCACAAGGAAAACTTCCAAGTTTCTGCACTGCCTGCTACAGGAGCCAAAGAACAGGCGAAGCCTTTATGAAACTTGCAAAAACAGGGAATATACATTTCCTTTGCCATCCAAATGCAATTCTAACATTCAAAGAATTTTTGGTTGATTATGCATCGCTCGAGCTGAAAAAAATTGGCGAGGATACAATTTCTAAAGAATTAGAAAAAATTCAAGATCAAGAAAGAAAAGAAGAAACAAAAAATAGATTAAAAAGAATTGAAAACGGCGAACGTGATCTATTCTTTTAAGCTTACCAAGCAGCCCTTGTCTCAAGATGTTCACTATCCATTGAATCAAAACCTGTCATTTTTTTCTTTCCATCATTTTCTTTAGTTGGTTTTTTCTGATCTGATGGACTTGGACTAACTAGGTTTGAACTTTCAAACATAGGCGCCTTTGCTCCAAAATAATTCATTCTCATTACAGGAGCTGACTGTCTCTCTTTTTTCATTGGTTTTTGCCTTTCTGCGCTTTGGATTGTCATAACAACACCTCCTCCGAACGCATCACGGCCTGCTTTCTGTTACTGGATTTCATACCACCCGGTCATATTTTTACACCTCAGTACATTTATGCTAACAATTATGGAACTTTTCTGATTTATAAATTGGTGTAACAAAAATAGAAAAAAATTATCTTCTCTCACCATAAGCTTCCATGAACTTTGCATATTCATCAAGAAGCTGCTGTGTAATGGAAGGTCTTCTTTGCGAAATGATCTGCATCATCATCTCATTGCTCACAGCCCTTGGTTTTCCGGAAAGTTTGGCCCTTAGAGCTTCCATTTTAGCAGATTGACATATAGATGCAATATCAGCACCACTAAAGCCAGGAGTTACTTTAGCTAACATGGCCGTATCTACATTTCCTGCAAACTTGCTAAGATGAATTTTGAATATTGCTTCTCTTCCAGAAGGATCTGGTGGAGGAACATAAAATATCTTGTCAAATCTTCCTGGCCTCATAATTGCAGCATCCATAAGTTTAGGCTTATTTGTTGCAGCAATAACTACAACTCCTCCTTTTCCTTTGATGCCATCCATCTCGGTCAGGAACTGTCCAATAATTTCAGAAGATCCACCCATACCTCTTGCAGGTGCGAATGTTTCCATTTCATCGACAAATATGATAGCTGGGCTATTTTCACGGGCTCTATTGAATGTTTCTCTAATTATTCCAAGTGCTTTTGTGTATCCTTTTTTCATAATCTCAGCACCGCTGAGTGATTGGAATGATGCTTTGAGCTCTGATGCAGCGGCCCTTACTATAAGGGTTTTACCAGTACCAGGTGGGCCGAACAAAAGAATACCTTTGCTTGGCTTTACATTGAACTCTTTCATCTCTGATTCATGCAGAAGAGGCAGTTGTATTGCTTCAAGAAGAGCTCGTTTAACCTGATCAAGTCCAGCAACATCGCTCCATTTAACTGTTCTTTCTTTATCGCTATCCTCCTTTTCGTCCTCAACTCCACCTGTTCTTCTTTCGTAGTCCATTTTGAACTGTTCATAAAGGTCAAGCTGTGCAAGACTAGTGCTTGGCTTAACACTTGCAACTACCCGAAGGAAATGCTGCATATTGAGCGGAATAATAACTCCCTTGACACTTGCTTCTTTTGCAGCTAATCTCGTTGCTTCTGTCACTATATTTTTCATGTCTGCTCCTGAGAATCTTTCTGTTTTCTTAATTATTACATCCATGTCAATATCATCAGTAACAGGGAGGTTTCCAAGATGGACTTTTGCAATTGCTCTTCTAGCATCTGGGTCTGGAAGGTGCATATATATGATCTTATCAAGTCTTCCAGGACGAAGTAATGCCGGATCAAGCTGATTTGGCAGGTTGGTTGCTCCAACTACCATTACAGTTCCCTTTGCTTTATTTGCACCATCAATTTGCTGCAGAAGCTCGCTCAGTACTCTTGGTCCAACTTCATCAAGGCTTTCAGAACTTCTTTTTTTGGCAACTCCATCAATCTCATCAAAGAACAGAACTGTTGGTGCATTTTTGCGTGCATTATCAAAAACTTCGGCAATGTTTTTTTCACTTTCTCCATACCATTGCGATAATATCTGTGAACATTTTACCTCTATGAAATTATATTTTAGTTCTTTTGCAAGAGCACGCATAAGCATTGTTTTACCAGTACCAGGTGGGCCGAACAAAAGAATTCCTGCTGGGGGTTTTATTCCATAAGTATAAGCAATTTCTTTCTTTTCAAGCGGCAGCATAATGGCATCTCTAAGCTCTTGTTTAACATCTTCATATCCACCGACATCAGCCATTGATTTTTCTGATCCACCAAGAGACATATCACTCATTCCAAATTTTCCATATGCTTTCATTTTCTCTTTTCTTTGGATTTGAGATTCTCTGCTTATGCTGATTCCAAAATGTTCAAGCCCACCTAAAACTGCTATTGCAAAAATAATTCCGCCAATAAATTCTAGTCTAAATGCTGTTCCATATGCCCCGAAAACAATGAAGTGGACAACTACTGCAATAAGCAGTGAGAATGATGCTATTAGTTGCCCTCTTTTTTTGATTTTGCTTGGAAGCAGCCCAAGCAGGTATAAAGCAACTGCCCAGCCAATCAGCTGCAGTATCATGGAATCACTGAATGCAAGTATCATTATGTTTCCAACAAGCCAGCCAAGGGATTCCCAGATTCTTCCAAAGTTATCCAAACTCAGAAAATCTCCCAGAGCTCCTGTAATCCCAGATACAATCCCTCCAACTCCAACTGCTCCTTTTGTCAATAGAAGCTCAGCTTTTCCAGGTTCATACAGACTCATATTAACTGGCATATATGCTGTGTTTTGAGTAAGCCAAAGAGACGATAATAATAGGATCATGAATGCCGATGGAACTGATATCATCACGCTTTTATGCGATCCGAAATAGAGGGCTCCTATGGCCATTCCAGCAATAGTAACCCATCCTATCAATGGGAAACCACTGAATGCAAATGGTGCCAGCACAAGTATTTCTAAAACACATATTACTTTCCAGTTGTCAAATGCTTCAAAAAGAACAATTACAAGTATGAGGATATAGAGCCAGCCCAAAACTGCGGATTGGAAGATTATTGCAAAAAATCCAAGAATGGCCCCCAAGATCAATCCAGCAGGTGGCAGTTTGTATGCAATTGCACCGCAAATTGCAGCAAGAATTGGAACTATGAATACTGGGTAAAAAGGAACTGTTGCAAGAAGGAAAAATGCTCCAAGGAACACTAAAACTGCACCCCAAAGACCCTCGTTTTTTTGTGCCAATGATAAGTATGTAGCAACTTTCTGCGTTGCCATTGATCTTTGAGGCTTTTTTGATTTCTGGGCTTCCATGGGACTCTTTCTCACACTTCGTTTTTTAATCTAACGAAAGTTGTCTTCGAGCTGTTCTTGTGTTATCCTATTCTAATATCTGGTTCTATCTTTCTCCAATCCATGTTCATAAACTGCCAAAGCTGTCTCACTGTTGAATCATAGACAAGATTATTTTTTGATGCAACCTCCTTTGGCCTGTCTATCTCAATTAACGGAAATCTCCTCATCCAATCAATTTCATCTCTCCATGGATTTCTTTCAATTACATAAATCCGATTTCTTTCTGCTTTGACGCTTTCGCACCATTCAATTACTTTATCAATTTCCTGTTGAGTTACCATGATAGCTTCTTCGAAGCTTGTTTTATATATTCTTTGCGAATCAGAAGTATCATGAAGTTTTCTTGGGATTCCGTACACGTGCGCTATCTTCGTGCGCTCTTTATCATTTTCTTAGTCTTATATGCAATCTTCTTTGAGCCATTTAATCTTGAAGTTACAGAAAATAGTTTTGATCTGTTTGATGGTGGAGAGACAGTAAAGATAGTGCTGATCGGGGATACTCAAGATGCTTATAATCATCCGGAATATTTTCAGAATAGTATAACTGTCATTAATGCCCAAGAACCTGACATAATCCTAATCGCGGGCGATATTGTTGAGATTACTGATGACTGGGACAAGATTAGTTTGCTTGAGAATCTTGAAAGTGAATATGGAACCTATGCTATTCTGGGTAACCATGATTATTATTCACTTAACTGTACTAACTGCACGGATAAGCTGATCTCCAAACTCGAATCAATGGACATCACTGTACTTCGAAATGAAAACAGGGTATTGACAATAAACGGCCAGGAATTTGCATTGATTGGAGTTGATGATCTTTGGGCAGGGCGAAGCAGTTATGCCAATGCTTCTGTGGACATTCCAGCAGATATGCCAAAAGTAATTCTTGCCCACAACCAATACTCAATGAAAAATCAGAAGCTGGAAGGTCGAAATATTATCCTCTCAGGACATACGCATTGCGGACTTGTGCAGATTCCTTTGCTTACTGATTTTTTCCTAAGATGGAACCGGGTTGCAGATGTTGCCCGAGCTCGTACAACAGTTGATGAGCATACAGAACTTTATGTTACCTGCGGCGTTACTCCTGGCGGAGTACGACTTTTCACAAG
>JAHJDH010000007.1 GCA_018812625.1 Microcaldota archaeon
AAGTACCTCGTGTCCTGTTTTGGAATCAAGGTTTCCAGTAGGCTCATCAGCAAGTACGATCTCTGGATCATTGACAAGAGCTCTTGCAATTGCAACTCTTTGTCTCTGGCCACCAGAGAGCTGGCCGGGAAGATGATCAAGACGATTTCCAAGGCCAACATCCTCAAGTAATTTTGCAGCTTTTTTTCTGCGCCATCCACCATCACCTGCTCTCAATATCAATGGAAGCTCCACGTTTTCAAGAGCAGTAAGAGACGAAATTAGATTGAATGTCTGAAAAACAAATCCAATTTTTTCTCCTCGGATCTTAGCCTGCTCATCATCATTCATTGTACTGGTTTCAACTCCATCAATATATCTTTTTCCGGAAGTTGGGGTATCAAGCAGTCCCATCACATGAAGCAATGTTGATTTTCCAGAACCGCTTGGACCTAAAATAGAAACAAAATCGTTTTTGAAAATTTTAAGAGTTATATCCCGAAGTGCATGAACTTTGATGCCCTCTCCCATTTCATAGGTTTTTGTAACACTCTGCAGATTCATGGATTCTTTTTTCATCTTAACATCTCCATTAGGAATTGTGATTTTAATTTGCTTTCATGCAGGCATTTTTTCGATTTTTTGATATGTAGCAAACCTTTTGAAGTTATACTATAACTTTTTCTTGCTCTTTTTCCTTGCATCCGCGTCTTGCTTGAAATCAGCCCTTTTTTAGTTAGCTGGGCCAGGAGAGGATATATTTTGCTTGAAGCAACCAAAGCAAACCCACCATCCTCATCCAGCATTTTCATTAGCTCATAGCCATGGACTTCTTTTTTTGAAATCAGCCAAAGTAGCAATACTGAAAATATCTCCCGAAGAAAGACTTTTTCTGTGTCCTTTGGAGATTTGGGTTTGTGAATCATATCCATTAAATCGAATATATATGAAAACGTACATATATAAATCCAGTATCTATTTTGAAACTAGAAATGAATTTAATAGCATGGTATCAACTAATTTCCATGACTGATTATGAAGTAAAAGATATGGGACTGGCAAAACAGGGAGCGCTGAATATAGAGTATGCAGAGCGCAATATGCCAATACTGCTAAAAATCCGAGATAGATTCAAAGCTGAACAACCTTTTGATGGAATGGTAATTGGACTTGCTTTGCATGTGACAAAAGAAACAGCAGTCCTTGTTCGAACACTTATTGCAGGAGGAGCAAAAGTTGCAATTGCAAGTTGCAACCCACTATCAACACAAGATGATGTTGCAGCTGCTCTGGCAGAAGAAGGTATTCAGGTTTATGCAAAAAAAGGCGAGACTAAAGAAGAGTATTACCAGTATATCGAAAATGTGATTGCACAGTCTCCAGATATCACAATAGATGATGGATGTGACCTTGTTACTGCACTTCACACAAAACATGCAGATAAACTTGAGAAATTAATTGGTGGATGCGAAGAAACAACAACTGGAATCATAAGGCTTCATGCAATGGAAAAAGACGGAGCACTAAAATGCCCCATGATTGCAGTAAATGACAATAAGACAAAACATCTTCTTGACAATTATTATGGAACTGGTCAGTCATCAATTGATGGAATTCTCAGAGCATCAAATGTTCTTATTGCAGGCAAAACATTTGTTGTATGCGGATATGGAGATTGTGGAAAAGGAGTTGCCATTCGGGCAAAAGGAATGGGAGCGAATGTCGTAGTAACCGAAGTTGATGCATTTAGGGCAATGACAGCAGTCCTTGATGGACATAAAGTCCTCCCAATTGCAGAAGCAGCTAAAGTTGGAGATATATTCTTGAGTGTTACCGGAGATAAACATGTTATTCGAGTAGAGCATATGAAGGAAATGAAAGACGGTGCAATTCTGGCAAACTCTGGTCATTTTGATAATGAAATAGATGTCGAAGGACTGGCAAAAGAAGGAAAAACAAGAAGGATCAGGCCATTTTTGGATGAATATGAAATCAATGGAAGAAAGATTTTCCTTTGTGCAGAAGGACGTCTGGTAAACCTTGGAGCAGCAGAAGGACATCCATCAGAAGTTATGGCAACATCTTTTGCAGGACAGGCGCTTGCTTGTGAATATCTAGTTAAGAACAAAGACAAAATAGAGAAAAAAGTGATAACGCTTCCTAGTGAGATTGATATGCACATTGCAGAATTGCAGCTTGAGGCAATGGGAGTAAAAAAAGACACATTAACCAAAGAACAAGAGGAGTATTTATCGAGTTGGGAGGAAGGGACGTAATTTAAAAAATATTCCCCTGCTAATCACAATTATGTCTTCTGAGTACGAAAAACTACTAGATAGTGTATATACTAACTTACCGAAAAAAGAGGCAACGGCAGAGCGATTCGAAATGCCCAAATTTGAATACTTCTCAGAGGGAAATAAGACAATAATAAAAAACTTCAAAGTTGTCTGCGATAAAATCAGAAGAGAGCAGACGATGATCTCCAAATATCTTTCAAAAGAACTTGCTGTTCCTGTTGAAATAAGAGATGAAAGATTAGTGCTTCAGCGAAGATTAACAGGAGATATGGTTAATAAAAAACTTGTAGAATACATAATGAAATTTGTGATGTGCAAGGAATGTAATAGACCTGACACGCACATTGAGGAAATGGGTCATAGGGTACGCAACCTCGTCTGTGAGGCATGCGGAGCTAGAATGACCATAAGGTGATATGTTGGCAGGAAAAGGCGGCTATAGAGGCGGGAAAAAAAAGAAAACAGGCGCAAGACCTGTACTTTCACATGAAGAAGAAAGAAGAAGAATGAGACTTCCGCGAGATGGAGAAGTTCTTGGTATGGTACTAGGCCTTATGGGCGGATCAAGGATGAAAGTAGCCTGCAAGGATGGAAAAGACAGGATGTGTAGGGTCCCTGGAAAACTCAAAAACAGAATTTGGGTAAGAGAAGGGGATGTTGTTATAGTTAAACCATGGGAAATCCAAGGAGATGAAAAAGGAGATGTCATCTGGAGATACTTCCCATCTCAAGCAAGAATCCTTAAGGAAGAGGGTTATATCTAATCATGGGACGAAAAAAACCGTTAAAAGAAGATTTTCAGCTAAAAGAACGGATGAAAATAGAGAGCGAAGTGTTTGATAAGAACACTCTCTTGTCTCTTTTTAAATTAATGAAAAAAGGAATTATTGGATCTGTTGAAAATCCAATTTCAACTGGAAAAGAAGCAAATGTTTTTCGTGGAAAAACTCCAGATGGGGCATTTGTTGCAATAAAGATATACAAGATTGAAACCACTCATTTTTTCAGAAGAAAAACTTACCTTCAGGGAGATCCAAGGTTTGAAAAAATAAAGAATAATGAGAAGGAAATTGTAAAGGCATTTGCCAGAAAAGAATTCAAGAACCTTGAAATCTGCGAAAGATCTGGAGTAAACAGCCCAAAGGCTTTCTATGTGCTTGACAATATTATTGTAATGGAATTCATGGGAGAAGAAGGACTTCCATATCCTACAATGGAGCTTGTTGGACCATTGAATGGGAAGGCAGATCTTGATTCGATTTTAGATGATATGAGACGCATGTACAAAGAAGGCCTTGTGCATGCTGACCTTAGTGAATATAATATTTTAGCAGCAGAAAAACCGATAATAATAGATCTTTCAGAAGGAGTGGTACTTGGCCACCCCCATTCAGAAATATTCCTTGAGAGAGATGTTACTAATATTTTGAAATATTTTGCAAAAAAAGGCATCAAAAAGGATATGAAAAAAGTTCTAGAGCAGATAAGAAAATAAAATTCACATTCGATCTGGACAATCTATTCCAAGAAGAGAAAGAGAATTTTTGAGAACAATTGCAGTTGCCAGAGTAATTGCAAGCCTGGACTTTCTGATCTTTTCATCCTCCTCATTTAGTACATGCGAATTTGCATAAAATGAGCTGAAATCAGCTGCAACCTCAAGTGAATATTGAGATAAATGATGAGGTGCCAGTTCCTTTGAACATCTTGAAACAACAACAGACAATTGCGCAAGTTTTTTGATCAGCTCTTTTTCAGAATTGTTGAATTCGGCGATTGTAACTTCGGGTTTTTCTTTTGTTTTTCCAAGAATGCCATTTGTTCGAACATATGCATATTGAGCATACGGTCCAGAATCTCCTTCAAGACTAAGAGCTTCTTCCCACTTGAAAGTAATTTTTTTATCTGAACTGGTTTTTAGGAGTGCGAATTTGATTGCAGAAGAACCAACTAACTGAGATATTTTTTCCTTCTCCGAATCAGGAACATCGAGTTTAATTTTCTCTTTTACCAGGTTGCATGCTTCGAAAAATAATGCATCTGCAGTAAAGCCAACCCAGGTTCCAGCTCTTCCAGAGAATTTCGCTTCTGGAAGACCAACATGTTCATAGGATAAATGTTTCAGACTCTCGGCATCCTTGTCAAAACCAAGCCTTTTGAAAACCTCTACAATAACTTTTTGAGGATATTTCTGCTCGACTCCAATAACATTGATTGCTGAAGATGCATTAGCAAAATCCATTTTAGTTCCAGATTCAGAAGTCATGAATGCAGTAGTATTATTTGGCTGGTCCAGGAATTTCTGATAGTTGAATCTGTTTTTTAATTTTCCAAATTTCCACAAATGGAAGATAACATCTTTTCCAGTGTAGACTGCAGTACCGTCGCTTCGAATCAAAATCTTGTCAGGGTTTTCCAATTTTCCAAAGCCAAAATCTTCTGTGAGCTTGACAACCCAGCAACCAGCATTTTTTCCGCCCTTCTCAAGGACAACTGCATCGGTTGTTTTGAGGAATTCTGAGCCTTCCTTGAATATTGTATGCATTATGTCGCTCTCAAAAACAAGCACATCATGATAAATTCCAAAATTAAATGAGGTTTCGTATTGCGCCCTAACACAATTTTCAGCAAGTTCACGTCCCTTTGTTGCAACCTCATTGTTGCCTTCTTCCATTTTTTTAAGAATGTTGCGAACAGAATCGGCTACTTTGGAATCTGTTTCAAATTTCTTTGAAACCTCAACATACTGTTGCCCAAGCCAATTGTCAAATTTGCCTTCTGGTTTTGCCCCAAGATTCATTACTCCCCAAAGGCTTTGGGCAACCTGAAGACCAAGATCATCAATATAATCCATCCTCTCAACAGTTTTTCCATCAAACTCAAGAATCCGTGCAACTGAATTTCCCAAAATAGCATTTCGAAGGTGTCCAATATGCCAAGGCTTGTTTGGATTAACAGATGGAAACTCAATCAAGACTTTTTCATTCGTTTGCTCGCCTGCACCGAATCTTTCTTTTTTTGAAATTATGTCTTCGAGAATTTTTGAATATGCAAAACCACTGAAGTAAAAATTAATGTATGGACCTGCTGATTCGACCTTTGAAAAGAAATCACTTGTTTTAATTTTTTTACATATATCAGATGAAATTTTTACTGGATTTTCTTTTCGTTGTTTTGCAAGAATAAATGGATATTTGCATGCAAGATCGCTTACCTTGCTAACTTCAATAGTGGGCAATACCTCTTTGGGATCTGTTCCTGCAGCATCTGCCACTAGCTGCGCGATTTCTTTTCTAAAAGTAATAAGCAAATCATACACCTTTCCAATAAGCTTCTTTGACGTTTTCTATATTTTCATTGACCAGGCCTTCAGAACCAGTTTTGATAATGAAACGACTGTCTCCCCTCACGCGCCCAACTTTTTTAAAGACGGATTTGCCCATGATATATTCGAATTTTGAAATATTTTCAGGATGAACACTAACTATGAATCTTCCTGGACTTTCCCCGAATAAAAGCGCATCTGTTTTATTGGTTAAAGATGGCATGAGATCAGTATCAAGTTCAGCTCCAAGCCCAATTCCAAGAGCAGATTCTGCAAATGCAACTGCCATTCCTCCGTCTGAAATATCATGTGCAGAAGCAACAACCCCATCTTCAATTGCAGCAGATAAAGCCTTGTATGTCTGAACATGTTCGTCCCAATTGAGTTCTGGTGGATTGTTTCCAACGCCTCCAAACAGCTTATAAAATTCGCTTCCTCCAAGCTCGTTCTTAGTAGTTCCAAGAACATAGATATAATCGCCAGGAAGTTTGAATTCAGAGCTCATTGCATTTTTGATATTGTTGATCTTGCCGACGATAGTAACTAGAAGAGTTGGTGGAATGGAGTATTTTCTTGAGCCGGAATAATAGTCATTTTTCATGCTGTCTTTTCCAGAAATGATAGGGATATTGAAATGAGTTGCACAATCATACATTCCAAGGCATGCACGAACTAAAGAGCCTAGTTTTTGCTCACCATCAGTAGTTTTTGATGATTTGATAGGGTCTGGCCACGAGAAATTATCAAGACAAGCAAGATAGCCGAATCTTGCTCCTGCTGCAATTGCATTTCTAAGCGCCTCATCAAATGCCATTGTTGCCATAGTATATCCATCCTGGACATATCTTGGACATATTCCATGAGAGATTACTAATCCTTCATTAGAATTGAAAAGAGGGCGAATAACCCCGGCATCAGATGGACCGAGCATAATTGGTTTTATGACACTTGAACCTTTTACTTCGTGATCAAATCTTCGAATTACATCTTCTTTGGTAGTGATATTTGGAGAGGATAATAGTTTGAACAGAATATCAGTTGGATTGTAGCTGCTAACATTTGGCTCTGGATAGATAAGCTTTTTCCAGGAGGCTTTGAGCTTCATCTGCGGAAGACCATGATGAAGGAATTTTAGATCAAGATATGCAACTGTTTTGCCATCGAAAAGAACATGGAATTTTTTTGAATTAGTAAACTTTCCAAGAACAGATGCCTCCACCCCATGAGTCTTTGCAACTTCCATAAGCTCATCCAATTTCTCAGGAGGAACTGCTATGCTCATTCTCTCCTGAGATTCAGAAATTAGAATCTCCCATGGATCTAAACCGGAATATTTGAGAGGGCATTTGTCAAGATAAATCTCGCAGCCGTTTGAAAATTCTGCCATTTCACCAATACTAGAGGAAAGACCACCTGCCCCATTATCAGTTATTGCTTCAAATAATCTCTTATCCCTAGCCTCGATAATACAGTCCAGAGTTTTCTTTTGAGTAATTGGATCTCCAATCTGTACTACACTTTGTGGAACGTTTTGATCGATCTGCATTGAAGAAAATGTTGCTCCATGAATGCCATCTTTACCAACTCTACCGCCAAGCACAACAGCAAGATAACCAGGCTCGATTATTTTTTCAGAAGTTCTTCTTCCATTGATCTGAGTTGGCAGTATGCCAATGGTTCCTGCATAAACCAAAGGTCTGCAGGAGTAGTCTTTTTCAAATACAATTGAACCATTTACAGTTGGAATTCCCATCTTGTTTCCGCCATGTTCAATTCCAAGAACAACGCCCTCATAAATGACCTTAGGATGAAGTACTGATTTTGGAAGTTCGTCTTTAGGAGTATCAAGTGGACCAAAACATAGAACATCTATATTGGCAATTGGGTTTGCTCCAAGACCAGTTCCCATAATATCTCTTTGAACGCCCAATATTCCTGTTAATGCCCCACCATATGGATCAAGAGCAGATGGAGCATTGTGCGTTTCGACTTTTACTGCAATGTCAAATTCGTGATTGAATTTGATGATGCCCCCATTATCTTTGAAAATGCTGACCACATATGGTTTTTTCACTTGCTCGGTTGCACCTGCAATAAATGTTTTGAATAATGAGTTGATGGCATGAGTTTCCCCTTCTTCGTCATAACTGATATGGGCATTGAAAATCTTGTGCTTGCAATGTTCACTCCAGGTTTGTGCTAATGCCTCAAGCTCAACATCAGTGATTTTGGTGTCAAGACCAACTTTTTTCCTTGCTGCTATGATACGCTCAGACTTGAAATATTTCTTAATTGCAAGAAACTCTTCATAGTTTAGTGAGAGAAGTTTTTCTTTTGAAAGAGAATCAAATCTTGCCTTGCTCATATGAAGACTTATTCTCTCAACATTCGGCTCGTGAATTATTTTTACTTTTGGAAGGTAAGCTTCAGTATCAGAGCCTGGAGGATAAATGCGGTATTTTTCTACAAGAGGATTATGGATAAGATCTGCAATCTGCTCGCAGACAACCTCATCAACATCTCCGTTGAATGAATAAACTCTTGAATAGAAAACTTCGAAATTAGAGCCCAAACGATCCATAATTGCTTCTGAAGCAGTTTTTCCTATATTGTCAGTCACTCCTGGAAGCATACCAACTTCAATACGCCAGGTATTTCTGAAAAGAGGCTCGTTGATACTGTATTGTTGAGAAACCTTATCTGAGAAAACATCTTTGGCAAGAGCAAGCATCTCCTCTTCAGAACACTCCTGCTCAATATTATATGCATCTATGAATTTACAGCCAAGCTTTAGCCCGAGCTCAGAAATTATCCTCTCTCGAAGATGGTCTCCGGCGACATCCTTAACATGACCCTTCACAGTCAATTCTAGGCGTTGTTTCATTGAATAGATATTGGGAATTAACTGTTTTATATTTTACTACTGGAGCTCTATGTAAACTGAAACAAGGTCAGTGTTAGTTTCATAGGTAGATAGTGTATATGGAACTGAAATCAGGTAATCATATGTTCCATATGCATCCACAGTTGAGGCATTTACTTCAACTACCCAGACAGTGCTCTGATTTAGTGTGTTGGAATATTCAGTTCCTCCATCATTAGTATCCCAGAGAATTCCGGTCTGGAAAGTCGTATTCTGCTTTGTTGAATTTGCAACTGGAACATTTGCAATTGTATTTTGGAATACAGTGTAGCTTCTTGTTTCTATTGGAAGAGAGCCATCAGTTGAATAGGTTGCATTGATGTTGTCATCATAGGTTGTTCCATTGAATGCAGTATCAAGCTCTGTAAAGTCATTTGCTGACTGGGTGCTTGTGGAAGTTCTTCCTAATGCCTGAAGAGAAGCCCAGTCAATAGAAGAATCATAGTCTGCGAAATAGACCATGAATCCGCTTGCGTTCCAGGTATGAACATTGTTTGTTGCTGCAGCATCAGTAAGGACTATCGATGAGTTGAGATCCCCAAAGAATCTGTGCCAGAAACTGCTGCATGCAAACTCGCATCCAAGATGACCGTTCTCTGACCAGCTTGCAAATGTATCACATGTATCAAGCGATCCGGCATTAGTACTTCCCTGGTTGTTAATATCAAAACCATTGAAGCAGATATAATCAGAAGAAAATGAATTGGAAACACTCTGATTGTCGAAATAAATGCCACCAATTGTATTATTGGTGGAGTTGCTATCAGTCATATTCAAACGACGTGAATCATAAAGATAAACACCATAATCTGAATTGTTGTATGATTCTGATTGGGTGATGTTGATATCTCCGGAGATATTTAGAAGAATTCCATGCATGGAATTGTTGCAAGAGATTGCCGCATCTATAGTAGTGAAATCAACATCGTGAAGTGCTATTCCGTTTTGACCATTGTGGCAGGAAGTGAGATTGGTTATTTTATTGTAGTTGAACTCAATAATTGAAATGCCATCCAGAGTATTGTTTGTCAGGTTCGAATCAATGACAGTGTTGTTAGTACTGGAGTTGAGGAGCATTCCATATCCACTATTGTCTGATGAAGAGATATCTGCAAGATAATTATTGTCGCTTCCATCAAGGACAATTCCATTGTTGTTCGAGTATGATGTATGATTGGTAATGTTACTGTCATTTGACTGGTAAACATAAATTCCGTTTGTATAGTTTGATATTCCGCAATTTTGAAGAGTAACATTTGTAAGAGATCCATTGAGCAGAACCCCATAAGTTGTTCCGGCAGTGCCATTGTCAGTTATGTTGTAGCCATTGCAGTCATAGATAACATCAGAAGAAGTTATCTTGACACATACAAAGTCTGAAAGTGGCGTTGCGTTATTCGGCGCTCCAACATAGTTGATCGGTTGTGAATATGTTCCTGGGAACGGAATTATTGGACAGCTGGTCAGATCAACAACTCTCAGGCTGTAGTTCGCATCTCCCCAATCAGAATTGTTTGATGAATCATATGCAAGGCAGTTCCATGTGTAATCTCCTGTTGGCAATGTAAGGTTGAAGTCGACTGAAACCGAGACTCCAGAAACAGTATCAGACTGGTTGAAGGCAAATGACTGGTTATTCTCATCAGTGATGTAAAGGCTGACATTTGATACATCATAATTATCCGTCACATTGCAGGTGAATGTAACTGCTCCTGATTCAGTATAGTTATTATCAGAAGGAGAGACCAAAGTGACGTTCGGTGCTGTGATATCGAGGACATTGAAAACGACCCACTCAGTGTCATTGACATTGCCAGATGTGTCTGTCGCGATTATCTGGATTGTATAGGTGTCGACGAACACAGTGTTAGTGAAATCATATTCCCAGAGCCCGGAGGTTACATTGTAGCTCAAAGTAACAATCTCATAGCCCAGGCTGTTGGAGACATTGGCTTGTACCAGGACTACACCTACATCATCTGTCACATTGGCATGAATCGGCACAGTGCTTGTGAGTGTGTAGTTCGAGTTGTTTTCCGGGCTTGTAATGTTCACAAGCGGAGGAGTACCGTCAAATGTAAAGTTGTAGCTCGCATTGACAAAGCTACCATTTACATTTGTTAGTAGATTGCCAACATCATCAACACATGATGCATAAACACGATAAATGCCCTCGCCATAACTGAGGTTATTCGATGAGTAGTTGTATGGATTCCAAATGAGATCCAGCTTCAGCACATCTTCTGGGGCAAGCACCCTTGGCGAGCTGTCATTGACAACTAAATCATCATCAATCCATGAGCTTCCGTTCCAGAACTGGGTTTCCATCTGCAAGTAGCATGAGGCATTTGTAGTCCCGTTGTTGTCAAGTCTGCTCTGATTTTCCAAAGCAGTCAGAATATTCTTGTAGAAGTCAAATTCATATACCTGCCAAAAGAAACCTTTTGTATTCGAGTCTGCCCTCAAGCGTATCCTGGCTTCGCTTACGTTGGTCATATTGTAGCTGGCCACAATATATGTCTTGTCTGCAAAGGCGCCATTGAAAACATTAACCCAGCTTCCATTGGTGTAAATGTCAACTTCCGCCAGGTCAGTATCGATTGCTTTTGCATTGAACCGGATTTTATCGCTGAG
This sequence comes from Microcaldota archaeon, assembly GCA_018812625.1. Lineage (GTDB taxonomy): Archaea > Micrarchaeota > Micrarchaeia > Anstonellales > Bilamarchaeaceae > Bilamarchaeum. The sequence goes on from JAHJDH010000007.1 coordinate 11,162, forward strand.
AATTACAGGCGTCCTGTTAAGATGAAGATAAAAGCTCCATACTCCGTCAGGGTCATTGGCATCATGATAGCTTTCAGCTTCTGTTGAAAGTTCGTCATCCATAATATATAATTCATTGACCCACTCGCCATTAGGATCAGAATAGTTGGATGGGCTGAGCCAGCCCACACCAGCAGGACCTGCAGTAAATTGCTTCTGTGAACCATTGGCAAGACCAGCACTGTTGTTTATCTGTACTTTGAAATGATATGTCTGACCGTTTGTGAGGCTAGTTAGCCAATAGCCATAGCTGTCCCCAGTATAGAATGGCCCGGTCCATGGTGTTGATAATCCGTACGATTCATTAGTGCCGTAGATGAACCGCAGCTGGCAGTCTGTTCCACCGTCAGCATTCACAACCCCGTGGAGGATTCCTGATGTTTCCTCTACTGAAGTCGCAGCCCTGGTTGCTGCAACAGGAATATTGACCTGAGTGGATACATTGTAGAATTGCATTTCATAGAGCCAGTAAATCCATCCGCCAACTGTGTAGTTGTAGCGGAACCTGGCTGCAGAAAGGTTTCCTTCAGTGAAATTAATTTCATACCATTTGAGGTTAGTAACCGGACCCTCATGAACATTGATCCAGCCCCCGTCCCTGTAGATATCTACATCGACCGAGCCGACCTGTGGCCCATAGTCTGCCCAAACCCTCACACTGTCTGATTGTATCTGGGTTGTATTGAAAATTATAAACTGCCCCCACCCAGTTCCAGGATTGGAATTGTCAGATGCATATGTATCAGTGTCGCCATCCATTGCATTTGCTTCGTTGGTCCATTGGCCACTCGGATCAGTGAAACTACTTGGGCTTATCCATATTCCTGGCGGGTCGAACCATGTTACATATGAAGTTGAAGTCTCAGCATTCTTGTTCTGTGCTATTATCGTGCTGACATACTCCTTTGCGATTGTATCATGAACCGTCCAAATGCCTTCCCAAATGCCATTGAACTCGCTGCCAGATGTCTGATTCAATATAAGAGTATCGTTGCCAAGCTCATGAGGCATGACTGCCTGCACTGATTCGATTCCGTATGGGTCGGATACGTAAACTGTAATAGCCATCCGATCCCCGGGAACAACTTTCTCAGGATTGACAGATGCTGAAATGATATTTGGTCCTGAGCCAGCCGATGGCGGATCTGTGATATTGATTGTCTGGTTGGTGGAGTAGTAGTCCTCAAGAGTCTTGAGCTGGATTGTAAGGTTCTGGGCAAGCGTGAAATTATAGGTAGAGCTGTTGTACCAGATTCCGTTGGTGTCATTTGCGTATATGATATAATAGTATGTGCTGTTTGTCCAGTTGCTGTAATCATACGTGTAAATGTTAGGAGTTGCGTTCGTCATTGTGTAATTAGTTTCATTGCCACCAGGAGGGGTCACCCCAACCAGAATGGTATCTGCTCCGGTGATGTTGGCCAATATAGTCACATTGAGACCGTAGCCTTCTGGATCAGGACTGTCGGTCACGTTCAATATTGCAAGCGGAACATTATTCTGAAGTATACCAAATGTGCTTTCCGGGCTGAGGTTGGCCAGTGAAAGGGTGTTCGCCCCTGCGTTGAGAGTAGATCCTGAGCCGGACCATGAGCCATTGTATTTCCAGATTTCGAATCTTGACTCGTTGTACCCTGAAAGTTCGGATGTAAGCCAGTGCCAGACTATCGAATCGATTGAAACATTGCCAGCATCTGTACTGATATTCACGAATTTCTGCTCAAAGCTATCCCGATAGAGCGGCGTTGGAGTTGAGTTAGTTGTCCAGTTGACATAATATGCCGAATTCTGATCCAATGTGTCGTTTAGCGAAAGCACTGTGTAGTTGGCGATGGAGCCTAAAGGATTTAGAAAGGACATCCTACTGACGTTAAGATATGCCCCGGCAATAGAACTGTTCATGTAAAGATCATATCCATTATTGTAAGCAGTGTTGTTGGTAAGGGAGTTGTTTGAGGAATCCTCAATCAGGAAACCGTAGCTGTTATTGTAGGCAGTATTGTTGAGAAGGGAGTTGTTGAATGAGTCGAGCAGGTAAATCCCGTACTGTGAGTTGTTGTAGATATTGTTCTGGATGACAGTGTTATTGTAGGATGGGTCAATCTGGATTCCGATTCCGTTGTAACGAAGCGTGTTGTTCTGGAGAAGCCCGTTCGATGAGTTGAAAACCGCGATGCCAATGGAGTAGTTGGCGATAGTGCAATTAATTACCGAGACGTTTGTGAGGGAGCCATTGAGCTCGATTCCGTAGGTGGTTCCGGCAGTTCCATTATTGGTGATGTTGAAGCCGTTGCAGTTCAGGCTCACATTGGATGAGCTGATTTTGACACACGCGGTTCCGGATACTGGAGAGCCGGATATCGGCGCGCCATCTATATTCGCGAAAATTCCATAATCGCCAGGAGAGGAGATTTCCATGCACGAGGACTCTGCGATGGTGACATTCCTGGTTTCGGTGGAATTTGAATGGTTGGCAAGATCAATTGCAGTGGCGTTGAAATAATATAGACCTGGAGATAACATGGAGGAATTCATGTAAACTGGAGATGATGAATGATAAGTAGTGTTAATCAAATCCAGAGATGAGTTGTAGATATTGACTTCAATAAGGTTGAGTGTCAGGTCGGAAGCAGTAACATTTATGATGATGTAATCCCGATTGGAAATGGTTGAGCCAGATGGATCTGTCGGGGGCTCGAATGATATCAGCGGCGGCGTGTTGTCAATAGTGAAATTGCCTTCAAGAATGTCAGAGTTAGATAATCCTTCTGCTGTTTCGTTCTCATAGAAGACGACCTCCAAGGAGTAGACACCGTCAGGATATGCGGTCGTGTTCCACTCATAACTAGTCACGCTGCTGTTTCCATAGTCGCTTACGATTGTTGCGTTAGGCGAATAGTCTGGATTGAGCAATGTGATATTTATTCTAAGGCTGTCATTCTCTTCATCATTCACATTGCTACCAGATATGTTGTAAAGCCCGCTGATGACCGCACCGTTGAACGGAGTCAGAATGTATGGTTTCGATGGTGGATCATTGTTAAAGGCGATTGTGAAATTAGTCTTCTCGCTATCATTGAGGCCGCCAAGATTATCGGTAACAAAAATTGTGACATTGTAAAGGCCGAGTGAATATGTATTCTTGAAAAGATTGAAGAGATTGCCCTCATCCTGGACAGTGAAATTGTCCCACGTAACTTCCATTGTGCCCCAGCCGGAATAAGCGGACTCGGACTCGAATGAGACATAGACTGCCCGGCTGAAATTGAAATTGTTTTCTGAGACATTCTCACTGTTCCAGGAACTGTTGGTCGAATCCCATGTGTAGAATGTGAAGTTGTTGCCAGTTCTGCTCATCATGAACCTTCCGGAAGTGTCATTGGTTTCCCTCTGGAGGATGTAATCAGAGTAATTGCCATCATCGGCGAATATCTCATACTGCTGGCCCTGTCCAGTCCAGTTCGAAAGAGCCATGAATATAAGCCTGGACGCATCTGCTGATGAATCTATTTCAGTAATCTGGAAATTCAGCGCATAATCCTGGTTGGTGCTGTTCTCGATATTGAAATCAATTGTTATATTGAAATCCCCGTCGATTGCCTTGGTCGATATAAGCGAACAAAGAGTGTCTGACTCAGGGCTTCCGTCTCCGCTGAGGGAAGTGTATGCCTTACCAAGAACAGATGTGTCTATGTCAGCTATGCAGATCTGCGACGGGCCTGTAAGAGTATCCTCGTCCATCCAGTTGACCCCAATTGTATCTGTTGAGAAATTATCGCTTTGCTGCCCAAGGCCGAGAGTCAGATTAAACATAGAACTGTTAGGATTAGTAATCTGGGCGATTGATGAATTTATGCCATTCGAGTCATATGCTGTTATGGATATTGATACCGGCCGGCCATCTGGGTAAGTCTCTCCAAGTGGGGATATTATTGTCACGTTTGGCAGGTTGTTGTTAATGAAGAAAGTTCCTCCAATTTCATAGCTGTTTTCCAGCCCTTCTGCAGTCTCATTCTCATAGACTGTGACTCTCAGTGAATACTCGCCGTCTGGGTACGCTGTAGTGTCCCATTCGTAATTAGTACTGGAATTGTTGCCGTAATCCGAAATTATTGATGCGTTGTCAGAGAGGTCCGAGTTCAGCAGTGTTATGTTGAACCTGAGAGCATCAAAGTCAGCGTCACTGACACTGCTCCAGGTGATATTGTAAGTGCCGGAGATGGCCGCGTCGGGGTAGGGCGTCAGGATGAACGGCGTAGACGGAGCGTTATTGATATCGACAACAGTGAAGTTGGATTTCTCAGTGTTGTTGATTCTTCCGAGAGTGTCATTGGCAAAGAAGGTGACATTGTAGAGGCCAACCGGATGGAATCCCTGGTTGAAGTTGTTGAGCCAGTAGTCTGTGAAAGCAATGGAGATGTTGTCCCAGCTGGCATTGATTGTTCCCCAGCCAGGATATGCTGACTCAGACTCAAATGCAAAGAAAAGCGCATTGCTCATGTTGAGGTTTGATGAGTTCTCATAAATCCATGATGATGCGGTGCTGTTCCATGTGAAGAATGAGAAGTTGCTTCCTACTCTTGTAATCCTGAATTTTCCTGAAGTGTCGTTTGTGGGTCTTGTTGCTATGTAGTCTGAAGTGTTTCCATCATCAACGAAAACTTCGTAGTTGCTGCCAAGTCCGGTCCAGTTGGAAAGGGCAATGAATGCATATGATGATGCGCCTGATGA
>JAHJDH010000008.1 GCA_018812625.1 Microcaldota archaeon
ATAACTATTGTGTACAGTATCATTTATAACCATTTGTTTTAGTTTATGGAGAAATGCATAAGAAAAAAAGAAAAAGTTTAAACTCGTAGATAACGGAGTATACTCTGAACTATGTCGACATGCGAAAGGAACATTCTTCTGCAACAGTATCTATCAAAGCCAAGTTCATCAAGAACCACATCAGGATTTTTTTCCTTTACTTCTGTTTTATACTCCTCAAACTTATGCCCTATTACAGAACCGCATGTAAAACATCGAACTGGGAATTCCATATTGCTTCACCTGTATGATTTTTGGAATCTTGCCCTTGCTTTGGGACCGCGGAATTTCTTTGTTTCGACACGTCTAGTATCTTCAATAAGAAGAGATCTGTCAATTGAAATGAATTTTTCCCTTAGTTTAATGTCATCGAAGTATTCAACAAGTGCCTTTGCTATTGCAGTTCTCGCTGCCTGTGCCTGGCCCATTGATCCTCCGCCTCGAACTGAAACTGAGATATCAACGTTATCTACTTGCGGACCAACGTATTTCAGTGGTTCGGTTATTATCTCCTGAACATATATGTTGTTTAGTGCAGAGATTTTCATTTTATTGAATCTGACAACTCCATTGCCTTCTTTGATTGTTGCTCTTGCAACGCATTCTTTTCTCTTTCCTCGGATTACGAATGCACGTGTTGCTTTTTTTGCCTTCTTTTTCTTTGGTGCCTTCTTTGCAGGGGTCTTTTTTGGAGTTTCTTTCTTCACTTTTTTCTCTTCAGGTTTTTTTACCTCGGCCGTTTCTTTATCTTCTGCTTTTTTTGGAGCAGCCTTTTCCTTTGGCTTTTCTTTTGTAGCCTCAGTTTTTTTATCTTCTTTTTTAACCATGACATCAACCTGTATATCCTATTCTTTTGCACAAATCCTGAAGTGTTATGTGTTTTGACAGTCCGTCAAAACTAACCTTTTCAAGTTTTAAATTTTCATCCATGTTTTTTGGATTTCCAGTATAAACCATAAGTCTTTCAAGTGCATCTTTCCCTCTAGAGCTTTTCCTTGGAAGCATTCCACTAACCATTTTCTTAACGAGCATGTGGGGTACTTTAGGCCATTTTGGTGAAAGCTCTGGGTTACCCTTGTGCTTTAATCCTCGTTTTGTAAGGTATCTTTGAACTATCTGCTCTGGGTTTCCAACAATAACAAATTGTTCTGCATTAATGATTTGGATTTCCTCACCATTTATCAGTTTCTTTGCTATCTGGCTTGCAGCCCGTCCAAAAATAGTATCTTTTGCGTCTATCACTTGCATCAATATCAACTCACTTGAAAAGGATTATTCCTTTGCCATCTGGGTTGGATTTCTGAAGGCTATTGATTGTAATTGCCTTTCCACCTGCCTGGCCAATCAGCTTTTTTGCACTGTCTGAAAATGCAAATGCTGCTATCGTCATCTTTTTTGAAAGATTTCCTGATCCTAAAACCTTTCCAGGGATTAGAACAGTTGAATCTGCCTGAGCTAACTGCTCGATTTTACTTAGGTTTACTTGAACTCGAGACCTTCGTGGTTTTGAGAGTTCTTTTGCAACCCTTCTCCAAATTGGCTTCTTTGTTTTCATTAGATTCTCTACCAGAGAGACTAATTCTTGATTATCCTTTTTCATATTTTTCGCCACCTCGGCTCGCTCCTAAATGGAACTTCCTAGAAAATAGCTATGATATAGAAGATGAGGAACCTTTTTAAAGTATTATCTGTCGTCTGGTTTTATCCCAATGCTGCAAATAACAGTCCAATTAGCCCAATTAGAAATGCAATTAGGCTCATGTTTCTTGCAAATTTGTAATCTTTTGAAATGCTCTTTGCACATATTATCAAAATCATAACGTCTGCAATTCCAATTAATACAATTGCGATAATACTTATTTTTAGTCCAATGAAAAAAGGAATTGCAGTCAAAGGTATGAACGAAACATACATTGCGCAAGCAATTAACACAGATACTTTCTCCCCTACTATGACAGGAAGTGTTTTGGATCCTCTTGCTTTAATGTCTCCATCCATATCCTGAACTGATTTGATTATTTCTCGTGCAAGACCTGCCACAAATCCCAGGCTTGCTAGAACTAGTGCAAGTTCAGACAATGTATTGCTTATGACGAAATTTCCAAAAATAAACGGTATTGCCATTGTAAATGCTATGTAAATGTTTCCAACCAGGGGCATGTCCTTCAGCTTCCAATTGTAAAGAATTGCAACTATGTTGAAAATCAGGGCAATGATGAAAACTTCGATGTTGATGAAGTATGCCATTACTGTCGAAATAATCAACGTTATAATTGAGAGGCTAAGTGCGAATTTTGGAGTTATTGTTCCGTTTACTAAAGGCCTGTCTTTTTTATTTAGTTTATCTGTTTCAATATCGAAATAATCATTTAGTGCAAATGAGCCCATCTCACTGAAAACTGGAACTAACAATGACATGATTATGATTAGGGAAACTGGCGGAAGCTCTCCTAGTATAATTATTTCTGCAATTAAAACACCAAGTGCGAGCATAACAGCATGCTCAATCCGTGTCAGCTTTGCAAGCTCTCCAATCATGTAATTAGAATTTCGGTTTTGAATTTAAAATGCTATTTACTATTCTTCTAATTGTGGTTTGGATAAAAAATGTGTCCATGGAGAAGGTTTTTATCTGTGATATTTGCGGACTTGGCTTTTCCGATGCAAAGACTGCGATAGCCTGCGAAGCTTTCTGCAAAGAGAACAAAGCATGTTCTATGAAGATTGCCAAACTTGCTATATATCATCCATAATCCCCTCTATTGCAAAAACCAAATCCTGCTCTTTTTCATGGTTTTTCTTTGTACTTTCACTTATTTTTATTTCCATTTATATCCCCCTTAATTTTCTTTTATGAAATATGTGGGGCAGGGGTTGAGAAGTCCCCTGCCCGCTATATGCTACCACTTTCTTGGGATTGTTATTCTCCCAATCAGTTACTCCCTATATCGGTGTTCCGCATCAAGCACCTGTTGGAATTACGAGAACAGCTCTGTATTTTATGTCACTTCTCTCAACACACATATTGTCTTCAAATATGTTGTTGAATCCCTTTAGTTTGAAGCAGCCATCCTCGAAGCCAACTACCTGGTGCATTATGTATTTTCCCTCATTTTCATATGCTACAATATCTCCATTGTTGATTTTTTCCGTGGCGGAGAGCCTCTCAAGAAATGCTTGATTCTCACATCCCATGAGAGGCCGCATGGAGCCCGTACATTCAATTTGTGCAGGAACAAGGCTGCGATTAATAGTAATTACTGTGCTGTTTTCATAGTAAGCAACATCCACTGCATTCCCATCAAGAGACGATGGATAGTATTCCATATTCCAGCTCGAAAGCATTGTCATAACAAGAACTACAAGTTCCTTCATTTTTCCTCACCTCAAAATCCTCTCATGCAGTTCTTGTTATTGGTATTATATATGTTTTTTTCAAGAATTAGTGTGATAAACAATACTCTCTTTATAAATAACACTAGAGTTTAATACTTTATTACTGTCGAAAATAGTTATTGTATTATCCATACTAAAAATTAAGGTGTTATTTAATACTTTTTATCTGTTTAATGCAATAAAACTACATATTTGTCTAAAAGAAATCGTAGGTGATGGTTTTTTATGACTTCAAATCAATACACTAGTATTATCAGATGTAATATGATACATCGAAAATCCATCTTTTTTGTATCATCTTAATTCGAAATAGTCTATTATCTACAATCAACACATGTTTTTTCAGTTATATTGTGATCCTAAAACATTAGTTTTAAATCTTTTAAGTTTGCAAGTATATTATGGCAGGTCGAAAGAAATCGGTGCGGGTGGATGATGAGCTGGATATCACTGATATCTCTATCTTATCTTATTTGAGAGATGATTCAAAGACTCCTATTAAGAAAATGGCCAAAGAGCTTGGGGTACATCCAAACACTTTGATCCAGAGAATCCGGAAAATGGAAAAAACCGGTGTGATAAAAAAGTATAATGCATCAGTTAACTATTCTAAAACCGGTCTTGATCTTACCATCATGATTATGATGAAAGTAAGGCGTGGAAGGGCTGGGGATCTTGATCAGCTTAAGGAACTAATAAAAATCAAGGAAATCGAATCTATTCATGCAACTACTGGAACTTGGGATGTTGTTGCACTTTGTCGTGTGAAAAACCGAAAGCATTTACTCGATGTAATTCAAAGAATCGGCGATCATCCAATAGTTGTCAAAACAACAAGTTCGATAGTACTTTTCACCTACAAAAGTCCTGAGGACTACAATCCGTTCAAGTAATTATTTTTTTTCAAATACTTTTCCGAACATCCGATGCTCATCATCGATTTCGTATACTTTTTTTCCATTTGGAACATCAACAAATCCACAATCTCGAAGAGCATTATAGTAATCATCAAGCGGGATAACTCTGATGTTTTTCTTGATTCCTTCAATTAATGATGCTGGCATGTGCGGACTTGGAGTAACAACTAATGGAGACTCTTCTATTACAATAAGTTTTCCTCCAGGGGCTAAAAGGTCATAAAACTTTCTCATGGCGCCAAGTTTGTCATTTGCCCAGTAGATTATGTATGATGCCAAAAGCGTATCTGGCATTCCAAAACCCATCCCAGCAAGTACTTCAGGTTGCATATCCATGAGGTCTGAGATTAAATAATCCATATTAAGGAGCCTCAGATCATCAGCACGAGCTCTTTTCAATCCATCAAATTCTGCTCTGCATTGAGCAAGCATTGGTTCATTGCTGTCTACAGAAAGAATTCGTGTGGGGTCTCTGAGTCTTGGTCGTGCCGTGTATTCTGCCATCATCACGTTTCTGACAAAGCCTCTAAGCGGATCTCCAGTACCACATCCAACATCCAGGATTCTGGTTCCCATGTGCATTTTTAATCTAACTAGAAGCGCATCCATAGTAGCAAGATGGCCAGTATATCTTTGATGTGCCATATAGCTTCTTGCGAATTCTGTCATTGTTTGATCTACGATTTCTTCCCGTCCATCAACAACCTGGAAATTATCTCCGCTGCCAACAACCTTGCAAATAACAGAAGATCTTTCCCCAAGTTTTGCTGGTTCAGAACCCATATCTCCAAATGTACCATCAAGAATGTAGAGCCATTCGTTTAATTCCATTGAGTCCAATTCAGTGTCTCTGATCGCATCAGCAAAGTATCCCTGCTTGAAGTTCCAAGGGTATGTCTTTGTTGTTTCATTGTATATCGCAATTATCCTGGCTTTATTGCCGCTGGACCTGTTGCAGGAAACCATTGTTTCTGCCTTTGGCTTAAAGTCCTCCATTGTTTTTGCACTACCTGGACCAAATAAAATTACAAGTGGTTCGGTTGTTTTTACTATTGCTGTAAGTAAATGCGGGAATTTATCTATTTGTTCGAATTCAACATTTTCATTTAAGAGAGCAGCCGCAGCAACCTCGAGTTTAGTGCGCCATTCTTCACAACCATAAACAAGTACTTTTATTGAAGCTGTTCTTGTTTTGATTACCTCCTCTCTCTTTCTTTGATCTTCTTTCAAAACATGTTTTCTCTCAACTTCTCCTAATAATTGTGATCCGCTTATCTGTGAAAATTCATCAACAGAATACGCTCCCATATCTCCAGTAATCACAGTACTTAAAAAAATCTGCTCATTTTTCTCTCTATATATTGCAACAACTACTGCATTTGGATATTTTCTTGAGATGATGCCTGAAAGTGCATGCTGGTCAAAGTCGCTTTCACTGGAATCAGGACCAAGAACAATAGTAACTCTATCATTACCATTCATCTCATTATCAAGATTCTCATATCTTATTTCGTGATATGTTGCTCCACAAACCTCTAGTTCAGTTTTCTTTAGCTGGTCTTCTAATCCAATAAATAGAATCCTGTGTTTTTTGGTTGCAAGTCTATCTGGAGGCAGCGGATCTCTTTTTTTCGTTTTTCCATCTTCGATCCCCCTAGATTTTGCTCTCTCTCTTTGCATATCTTTTTATTGTAGTGAGTAATGCATATAAATGGCACTGTTAATGAGAAATTGTGGATGATAAATTCTTTTTCTTCTGAGTAACTATGGATAGCTACATTTTTTTATCTAATAATTGTGTAAGATCTGAGTTTCAGTGCAAAAACATTAATAGTTATCTTGAATTATAATATGCTTAGTGGGGGAATACACATGTCAGATGATTTGGACAAAACTGATCGCAAGATCCTGGCCCAACTAATTGAAAATTCAAAGATCCAGTCAAAAGAGCTTTCCAGAAAATTGAAAATACATCCAAATACGCTTTTGCAAAGGCTCAAGAAAATGGAAAAATCAGGAATCATCAAAAGATATTCTGCAATAGTTGATCATGTCAAAGCTCAGAACAGTCTTCGTGCCATGATATTTCTGAATGTTAAGATGGAAAAAGGATGGGAAGAAATTCTCCATCCACTGTCAAAAATTCCTGAAATAGTTTCATTTATTCTAATTACCGGTGAACATGATGTTTTGATTACTGCAAGGGTCAGAAATGAACTTCATCTGGCAAATCTTCTTCGGAAAATGCAGAAAAATCCGGTTGTGACAAAGACCAGCACTAACCTGATACTTGATTATTACAAATATGATTTTGAGTATAATCCTTTTGCTGATGAATTCCGTTAGTTTTTCTCAAATATGTGCAGCCCCATCACATGTTTCGAATCAATGGGAGATGTTGCGCTTATGCCAGTGTTTCTGAACCCTGCACTTCCGAAATATCCTATGAGTGCGCTTTTGGTGATCGGTTTTGCAACAGCTCTCAAAAACAATTCTATTCCTTCAATTGATGAGCTTGGGCTAATTAGAAATGGGTCTTCTTCAATAACAATTGCCATTCCTCCTGGCGAGAGTGTCCTGTGCATTGAACGAACCAGGCGTGTTTTGTCTTCTTCAGAAATTATGTGCATTGTCTGTGAACAAAATATTGTTTTGAACTGCCAGTTTACCGGAAGCTCCAGAGCGTTGAGCATGGTAAATGCTACCCAGTCATCCGGGAGTTTGGAATATGCCTTATCAAGAATTTTTCCTGATATCTCATTTGCAATTATTATTCCATCATGTCCAGTTGGAAGTCCAATCATCGATCTTCTGATTTGTCGCTTCCTAAGCGCTCCATCTATTTCCATTAATCTTAATGTGTGCAGAAGCAGTTCTCCTGTTCCGCATGTAATGTCAAGTAGTGGCCTTCTGATAAATGGGCCTGCAAATTCCAGTACTGTTTTCATTGCCTTAAAATGGCCGGTTTCCTCTCCCATGTGCTGGTCATAGTTGTCTGCAAATCTGTCATATAGCATGGAAAAAAATCTTACTCTCTCTGCTTCTGAAAACCCTTCGTATATCTGGAGAATCGAAGATTCGCATTCCTCAATCTCCTTGCCTTGTTTTGTCTTTTGGGCAGCGAAAAATAACCCGAGATCGAAAAATCTCCCAAGTGATAATTTTGTTCTTCCTTCTGCAATTGAAGTGAGTTCTACTAATGCTTGTTTTTGATCAACCAAAGGATCAGGTAGTCGTGCTCCAGGCTGACCTGTTTTCTTCTTCTCTCTTTGAATCATTGTAACTTCCTCTCCATCCCACAATATACCAGATGGCAACTCATTTTAATTCCATTGTATAAAGAACTAGTTCCCATGTCAAAATCCAAACATCCTTTGCGAGACCTATTGCTGGTTTTTACCGTATGGCTTGCCAGCCTGTTTTTTGCAGGAAGTTTGTTCGAAGTATATTTCCTCAATCTGGGAATGAGCCTTCATGAAATATATCTTGCAGATGTTCTCTGGTTTCTTGCAGCTGTTTTGTTAATTCCTTTTTTCAAAGGTTTCAAGACAAAACCTTTCATTCTATTTGGAATTGCAATAACTATCGTATCAGTCCTGGCCCTTTTACTCATCAAAGATAATTCAGCAGCATACATATTCAGATTTTTCCTTGGAGCAACCCATTTCTTTTTCTGGGTTCCATTCAATACTGCAGTGTATGAATTTCGGAAGGAAAACAATGCAACTCTTAGCTCAATTTTGACATCCTTCACGCCACTTCTTTCACTTGTGTTGCCAGCTGTATCAGGAATAATAGCGCAGGATTTTGGCTATGATGTAATTTATGTTGCGTCAATTGTCTGTTGCATAATTGCAATAATCATCGGAATATTCCTCATTGAAGATCGCGAGTATAAATATGATTTTAGAACAAGCATGAAATCAATATCTGGTCTCAAATCACTTCTGTTTCTTGATGGTTTTTCAATTTCAACAATAGGGTCAGTCACTCTGCCCATAATGATCCTTGATTTTCTTGACAAACCACAGGACGTTGGATTCTTTCTCTCACTAGTCACTGTATTTGCAATTGTCTCTTCATTTTTTGTTTCATATGCATCTGATAAATCACAAAGCAGGAGGAAGTACCTGCTGGTTTCTGCTCTTGGTTTTTCAATTGCTGCAATTTTTTCAAGTCAGGTTTCCGATATAGTGCTATTCTTCATTGGTTTTGGATTAGTTAACTTCTTTTCAAAATTATTTTCTCCATTATCCGCTGCTCTTGCTGTTGATAATTCAAAGAAACTGGCAGATACAATAGCAGCAAGAGAATTCATGTTGAATGCCGGGCGTTTTTCAGGCGGCATTATTGGAGTTATTATCTTTCTGTTATTCGATCTTCAGGCAACTCTATTATTTCAGGGAGCATTTTTCTTAATCTACATCCCGATCTTTGAACTAAAGAGAAGAAAACTTTTGCATATCTGATATAAATCTATTCTCCGATTTCCATACATGGGATACAAAGTAGAGATCATATCTCCAAAAACAAAACAGAGATTAATGGAAAATATTTATTCATCTAAATTATTCGAGAGAAAAGCAACTATTCATGGAACATGCATCAAGTTCTTTACTGATAATAAAGAATTCAAGGAAATGTGGGAAGACAACTTTGAGCCAATGCCAGATTGGATTAGGCCACATGCAAGACTTTTTGCTATAAAAGGAAAAAAACTTAGAGTGCGCTATGAACCATCGTCAAAAACAGCAATTATCGAAGGGTGCAAGTACTATGGTTGGATCAAGAGCATTGCACTGGCAATAGCAGCTGATTTTCTTGAAGACTTCACATCAGAACACAGGCGTCATTCTGTTCATGGTTCATTTGTAGATCATGGTGGGCGAGGAGTTGCAATAGTTGGTCCATCTGGAAGTGGAAAAACAACATTGACCTATGGATTATTGCAGAAAAAAGGATTTCATTTTGTTACTGATGATTGGTTTTTCGTCCGGCTGGTTGAGGATGAAGTTTTAATTTATTCTTCTGAGCGAAATTCATATATCCGCGGAAATCTGGGCGAAGTCTGGAAGAAATATGCAGAGAAACTAAAAGGAATCAAAAAAGACTGCGAAGACCGTGCAATTGTTGATGTTAAGCGTCTTTTCGGGGAGCATAAAATCAGAAAAGAATCCAGTCTCACTGCTATTGTGATCTTAACAAGAACAAAAGGGCTTTCTCCACTAACAAAGCTTACTTCACAAAAAGCACTGTCCTTCATGATTGAAAATGATTTTTGCAATCCCCATCAACTAGTCAGGTCAAAAGAAAAAATGGAAAAGAGAAGAAAATTCTTTTCAGAGCTTTTTGGAAGAGTTCCTGTCTATCTGCTCAACACAGTAGAGGCCCCTCACGAGAGTCTTGCCCGTCTTGAGAGCCTCATAGACTAATCTGTGTAGGGCAACATGGGAATTTCTATTTTGTCTTGATCTAGATATATTTAAACAACTGCGTCCCCCTGGGAGGATACGGTTTAAAACACAGATTGTGATATCCTTACATGGATATCAAAATTCTTCAAAAGATTGGACTTACCCCTGGAGAAATCAAGGCATATCTTGCTCTTCTAAAGCTTGGCTCCAGCTCAACCGGGCCAATTGCAACTAAGTCAGGAGTCTCAAGATCTAAACTTTACGTTGTACTTGAAAAACTCTCGAAAAAAGGTTTAGTATCACACGTAGACAAAAAAAATATCAGATATTTTCATGCAGTAGAGCCATCCAAAATCAGCGACTATCTTCATGAAAGACAAGAAGAGCTTAAAAATCTTGAATCAGAATTTCAAAACTTTCTCCCAGAACTTCAAGCTTATCATGACAAAAAGGACGCATCTCACAAGATAAATGTATACTCAGGGTTTAAGGCAATCAAAACTGCCCATGAACACACATACCTGAAGTTAAAACGCGGAGATGAATACGTCGTTCTAAGTGTTCCTAAGCATGTTTCATGGGATTCACTGACTTTTTGGGAAAAAGATCACCTGCGAAGATCCAAGCTTGGAATAGGCTGCAGATTGTTGTTCAATACTGATGTGGATCGCAATGTAGTAATTAACAGGAATTCCTTCAAACATACTGATGCAAGATACATGCCAACAGATCTGAGAACTCCGACATACTTCACCATTTACAAGGATACGACCCTAATTACAATTCCTTCAGAAGCAGAACCAATTGGAATTGAGATTGTGAGTGCTGAGCTTACTAGTGCATTCAAGGCATACTTTGATGAATTTTGGAAAAAATCAAAACCATTCAAGTAGACCAAAAGTAGCCCATCATTTTGTATGCTAATTTTGCTGCTAAGAATTCGCTATTTCGAAATGGGGGGCTCGGAAGAACTTCTACCATGTCAAAGCCTACAACATTTTTTGAAGAAACTGCTTTCATGATATCAAGAACATCATGCCAAAGCAAACCCCCAGGCTCTGGAGTGCCTGTTCCTGGAACTAATGAAGGATCAAATCCATCAACATCCACTGTAACATAAACATTGTCAGTTAGTCCAGATACAATTTTTTCAATATCACTCTGACTTATTCTTCCATTCTGTTTATTTTGAATCAAATCATCTGCATAAAAAAGCTCTATTTTGTTTTCTTTGACAAATTCTGCCTCTTCATCGCACATAGAACGAATTCCAACCTGTACAACATCATCGCTCATCCCACGAACTCTTCTCATGACTGACGCATGGCTATATTTTGTCCCTTGGTATGACTCTCTCAGGTCGGCATGGGCATCTATTTGCAATACTGAAACTTTTTGTTCAAGACCTGCTATCGCGCCGCTTGTAATGGAATGTTCTCCTCCAAGTACTACTGGTTTCTTTCCAAGTGCTTTGATATGTTTTACTGCCTGCTTTACTGTTTCAATTGTTTTTTCAGGCGATCCCTTGTTGATTGATAGTTCGTCCAGAGTATAAATTGGCAATTGATCACAAATATTTTTTTCAAGTTCAATATCATATAATTCGAGCTGGCTACTAGCATCAATTATTGCAGAAGGGCCATAACGGGTTCCAGCTCCATAAGAAGTTGTTGCATCATATGGAACAGGCACAACTACTACCTTTGCATCATCAAATGATGGCTGAAAACCCAAATATGTTTTTTTCACACCAGTGAGTTTGAAAAGTTCATTCATAACTCACAATAGTGCGCAAACCCCTAAAAACCCTGTTATTCTTATGACCCGTGGCTTTCGATTATTGTGCCAATATCCCAGCTACAACTGTTTCCATGGCTTGGTACTTGTATTCCACGTGTATCCACATCAGTTATTTGTAGAATTGTTTCGCCATCTCTGCATGTTTGATCTCCACATCTAACCTGAGCTTGATTTATTACGACTCCCCCTTGTTCAGTAGCAGTCATGGATAATGTCAAGGTCATATTTTCTGAGTCTTCTGCTCCCATTTCTTCTCTTAGTTCCCCCATGTTCGAGGCTATCTTGTTATGAAGTTTTTCCATAACTAGCCTTGCTCCTGGTGATTGAACTATTGCTTCGTCACATGTTTTTACTGGGTTTGTTGATTGAGGTCCTCTAATCTCTGTTCCCATTGTTGAATCTCCACAACCAAGAAGCAATCCTGCAGTAAGAAGTGCAGTACTAACAAATCTTTTTGGCTTTTCAATCAATGCCACCCTTCTGGATACCAAATCATGACGTAATTTCATATGCCCACCCCAATACTATTAGGAATTAGATAATTTATATATGTTCTTAGTATTTAGTTGTGGAAAAAGTCATTTCTTTTATATTATTGATGGTATTTATCACAATCTTTTATGAAAACCTTAAGAAAAATACACTTTATGCAAGATGATTTTTAAAATAGTCAACGACGTGAAGTTGGAACTCTTTGCGATCTTCATACCCGAATTTTTGACTGGTCTGAAGAAGATATGGATGCGGTGAAAAATGCGGAACAGTAATTGCATATCCCTCCATGTCAACAGAAGCAGATTTCATTGCAGCTCCCCCATATCTCTCATAAACTTTCTTGAATCTTGCAGACTGTCTAACCTGTTCCTTTGATACTATTCTCCCCTGCACTGGCTGATGCTGGAAATTAAAACTAATCTTTTTTTTCTCAACTGCTCCAGTGATGAGGTTTTGCATTGGTTTTTCTACATCTGCACTTATGTGAATCTCTCCAGCACCCTGGACGTGCTTGTATTCTCCTTTTTCAAGATGCAAAAGCAGGAATGAAGTGAAAAATTCTTTTCCATCCTTGAAATAAACTCCTTTTGAAAAAAGTACTAGTCTCTTCCCAACAAAGAACAATGATCTCATAGCACCATGTGCAAATGAGTTTCCAAGTTTTTCTCCATCAACCTGTATATTCTGAAAATAGTTGTTTGGAACTGCGTATGCAGTTCGAGCTTCAAACATCGGATGGATCAATTTTGTGGGCCATTTCATTGAAGAATAAACTCTTCTTGTGAGAGTTTTCATTTCTTCTGCCATTTTTTTTGTGAATTCAAGGCGTTTTTTGTCTTCATCAAACATTTTTGATAAAAGCTCCGTGTATTCAGGAACCTCGCTGATTTTTTGATCCAAATCCATAACACATCAAGACCTTCTTCATTTTTAATTATTTATGTCTGTAGTTTGCTAGCATGGACAAAAAACTTATTATAAAAATTATTGTAGTAGCCGTAGTACTCTTATTTATCACATCATCAATTAGGCCTGGCACATTCTCTCTTGGCGGTGGTTCTTCAGGCGGTGAAAATATTACTGGTACAGTTTCGTTTGAAGGAACAATCCGTACATACGATCCGTATCTCATACTAGAGAGCAATATCAACGATAGTGTTGTTGATCAGATAAGAACTATGGACGGAGTAAAAACCGTTACCTTGGAAGCCCAAGGATATATTATTGATACTGAGACGAGAGATGATGTTTACCCTATTTCACAGAAACTTTTCGGTATGGGTGTGCCTTCGTATGCCATAGCAAACATTGCAACTCCATCAGTTATGGGATTGCAATTTGGAACTGAACTACTCAATGTCACTGCTCCAGGAGTAGTCCGTGTTGCGACAATTCCTTTCCTTGATGCTGGAAGTATAGTCTCAGTAACAATGGTTGGAATTGCAAATGGAGGTGCTATTATCGATTATCACTCCCAGTCAATAAACTCTAATATTGTTGAACTTGAATTTACTGCTGAGATTGATCAGCTAAATAGCAAAATTTATTCATATATTGTTCCATGGGAAGATAGAAATTCAGTAACTGAAGAATCTGGTGATTATACTCGTTCTGATAGTTTGCTTTTCGATCCAGCTCTTTCTGTAGAGCAAATTATGATCAAAAAGCAGTTTTCCTACATAACATACATAGATGCAAACAGTGCGCAGGTTTTGTCAACTTTTGATAACAGAAGCCAGATTGAAACGAATTTCGCAGATGTTTCAGTAATTTTCCCAAACTCAATTCTTACAGCGGAATCTGATGCCAACTCAACTCTTCCATTCAACTATACTACGATTTACAATTATAATGTGACGTTGATTCCTCCTGCTGGTTATGAGATGGACCCTACAAAAATTAGTTATAATTCAGAGCTTGAGCTAAATGGGACAATTAATGCGACTCTTGAAGCTCTAATTACAGGAAACAAGATAGTGCAAGTTCAAAGTGAGAACTTTTTGAACTAGCCACCCATCCTTATTATTTTTCTTATTCTTTTATCTGCTTCAATAGAATCAAGGAACTGGGCTACTTTCTTTGGAACATCGGTTTTCCAGGTAGTATCATTCTCCGCCATAAGAATGCGAATTGACTCGCCTTCTTTCTTGTCTCTTTCTTTAAATTCAACTGATTTGACAAGTATTCCATGCTGTGAAAATAGCATTTTTACAAGCTGATTGTTTGAATAAACATCATGAATCTCAGGAATGTGCATCAAAAGATGATCTACCCAGATTCTATTATCATTAACATCTGGAACTGGTACTATTACCAATTTTACAAGGTCTGTTTTTGAGAATGAATCTCTGATCATTTCAATACGTTCTCCGCATGTAAATGGATTCTGTTTGCTAAACGAATCCTCTGAACTCCCAATTACAATTACCACTTCGCCATATTTTTTGAGTAATCTCTTTATGGCACTATAATGTCCCAAATGGAATGGTTGAAACCTTCCAATAAAAAGCGCGCGTTTCATATTCTAACCTCTAAAATGCATTTATGCATTATTCACCACCTGCTTTAGTTTTATTCCAACTAATTTTGAAATATCACCTATCTTAGTTACCCCAATAACCGAATCCGAGTTTGCCATTACAATATCATTGTGAGATACCAGGATAAACTGGCTATGTTCACTCATTGTGCTAACCAAATCAGAAAGATTCTTGCTATTTGGTTTATCGAGAGCAGCATCAACTTCATCAAGTATGTAGAACGGAGAAGGTCTAAATAACTGTAGGGCAAATATAAACATAAGCGCAACTACTGTTTTTTCTCCCCCGGAGAGAGCATCCAAAGAATGCTCAGTATTATTTCTTCTTAATTTGATAAAAAGACCGCTCTCAAATGGATCCTGTGGATTATTGAGGTAAAGATGGCCTTGACCTACATTAACATATTTGAACATATTTTTGAAGTTATCACTTATTGCTTCATATGCTTCAAAGAAGGCTTCTTTCTTATGCACTTCTATTTCATTGATCATTAAGAGTATTGCTTCTCTTTCCTTATCGAGCTGTGTTATTTTTTCTTCAACTCCATCAATCTCCGCTCTTTTCTTATCATACATCTCGATCGAGGCCATATTAACATTGCCAAGGCTATTTAATGTTCGCTCTGCTTCAGCTATCATTTTTGTTAGTGCATCTTTGCTTGCATCTACCCTAACAAACTCTGAAAATGAACTAAATTCTGCGTTCATATCCTCAAGTCTTGTTGTGGTTGTTGCCTTTTTGATCTCGACCTGGTTGAGGTCTTTTACTGTCTTATCCAGTTTAATTCGGACAACCCCTCTCTTTTCCCCGATTTTGGCCAGTCCCTCTTCAAATGCCTTCATTTTTTCAAAGAGCTTTTCTATTGTTTTGCTGGTTGCGCTTATCTTTTCCTCGAGCTCAGTAAATTCTTTATTGTCAATACTAATCTGTTTTTTTGCATTTTCTATTTTTGTACGTGATTCCTTCTTGTCTTCTTGTAATTTCTTTACTCTCTTTTCCTTTTCATCCATTTCCTCGTTTCAAAGTTCACTCTCTTTTCTTTTTCCTTCAATTGTTGCTCGAAGGGATGAAACTGCACCGCTAAGATTTGCGCGCTTATCACTGCTCTCCTCATACTGTTTGCTGAATTCTTCTTCAGCAACTACAAGCTCATTCTTTAGTTTTTCAAGCTCTCTCTGGCGCTCTGAAACAAGTTTCTCAAGCTTAGCCCGTTCACTTATTTTCTCTTCTATGGCTATTTTGAGATTTGCAATTTCCTGAACAAGAAGCTTTTTTCTTTTAATGACTGATTCATTGTCTTTTTCTTTTTCCTCAGACAGCTGCACCCTCATTTCATTAGTTTTTATCCTGATTTCTATCTGCGATTTTTCTGATCTGAGTTTTGATTCTTCTTCTCTGATCGAATATAACTCCGCAAGCAATGATTCTTTTGTTGATCTGATTCCTGCAAGTTCGTTTTCAATTTTTCGAGCCTGGTTTCCGCTTAGGATTCCACTTTGCGATCTTCCCCCGCTTACAATACCAGATCTTTCAAAAATCTCTCCACCAACAGTAACTATCCTGGCCTTTCCTATTCCAACTGCTTTTGCATCTGCCACTTCATCAACAAGAAGCGTATCTGCAAATACATAGTGGGCTGCTCTTCTGATGTGTTCTGGGAATTCAATCACATCTAAAACACTTGAAAATCCATCCATTTTCAATCCTGCAGGGGCTCTTACCTTATCCATTGGGATGAATGTTGCACGTCCTGCTCTTGCAGCTTTGAGTTTTTGAATTGCAGCAGTTGCAATATCCACATTATCCACTACGATGTAAAGCAGTCTGGCTCCGCCGGCTGCTTCGACTGCACTTGAATGTTTTGCATCAAATGAAATCAGGTCAGCAATAGTGCCATGAATCCCTGGCTCTTTTTCTTTTAGCTGGTTGATGAAGCTGATTGCAGGGTTTGCTAAGTGTGGGGTGGATCTTATTTTGAATATTGATGCCTTTTCCTTTAGCTCTAACATTTGGCGATCTAGATCATTCATCTGGGCATTGATCTCTTTTGTTTTTGCAAATGATCTTTCAATTTCTCTGGCAATGCTATTTACCTGCTCCTGAAGCTCTGTGTTGTCTTCTTTGCTCTCTTCTGCTTTGAATTCACCAGGCGCTATGCTTTCTTGCTCTTCTCGCTTTGCCTTTTCAAGTTCTTTTTTCGATTCAATTTCGGAGCTCACTGAAATAAGATTTTCCTTTACTGATCTAACTTCTGTATCTTTTTGTTCAATTTTTTCCTTTATCTTTCGAAGGTTTTCATCTTCGACAGTTCCAATTTCAGATGATAATTTTTCTTCTGCAGCTTTCAATTCAATTGCAAGCCTTTCAATTTCAGCTGCAATCTCTGAAATAGCATTTTTTTCTTCTTTGATCTCCTTTTCAAGGTTTAATTCTTCAACCGAAATTCTCTCTACGAATCCTGATTTGTCTTCAATGAGCTGTTTTCCAGATCCTATTGCTGCTTTTAATTCTTCGATTCTTCTAATAAGAGTGTTTGTTTTTTGCTTTGATCTGAGCTCTTCACTTGTTTTTGATCTTTCAATTTCAACATTCCTGATCTCTTCATTTACTTCATCTAATTCTTTGTTAGCATGATCTTTTTCTGCCATGATTTTCTGTTCTTTTTGAAGCTCTGCTTCAAGTTCAGCTTCAAGTCTGGCAATTTCTGTTTGCAAAAGTGTACCTTTTGAGTTTGTTAAGCTTTCTTTAGCCCCTCTGAACTTTACTGCAATTTCTCTTTCTCTGCCAAGGTCTTCAAGATATGCCTTTCTTTCTCCGAGAATTAGCTGAGCTTCTTTTATTCGATCATCAACAAGATCCAGCTCCTTCATTGCTTCCTTCTTTTTTTCTTCAAAATCTGAAATTCCTGCAACACTATCAATAATGGTACGTCTTTCCTTCCCATTCATGTTAATTATCCTAGCAACTTCTCCCTGAGCAATTGTGTTTCTTCCTGACTGATCGAGGTAATGTCTTTTGAGAGTTTCAAGTATTCCTCCTCTTGTTGCTTTCTGACCATTTAATCTATATGAAATCTTTCCATCTTCTCTGATAGCTCTTCTAATCTCATATTTTGGACCATCTGCTTTTTCACTTTCAAAAACAATTGTGACCTCAGCACTTTTCGCACCGCTATGGATAAGGTCCTTTACTTTTTTTGCACGAAGAGACTTCAGGCTTGTTTCTCCCATCCCAAATCTAATCGCATCACAGAGGTTGGATTTACCACTGCCATTAGGTCCTGCAAAACATATGAAAGTACTTGGCAGCTGGATATTAGCCGCTTTGAAGGATTTGAAATTCCTCAGTTTGAGGTGGGAGATATAGACCATTCAACTTCTAATCTCAAGGCAACTTAAAAAGCATTTCTGGTGACGTACAAAAGCATTCATTTTTAAACACTTATTGGTACAATAATATATATGCTCCAAACCAGGCAAATTCAAAACCGCTCAGTCGTTAGAGCGCCATTTTTTGCAGCTGTAGTGCTAACTGCAGGCCTTATGTCATGCAAAAGAGAAACTCCTGATGAATACCGATATGCTCCAAATACTCCTGTTTCTAGATCAACTGTTGCAGTAACTGCATCTGCACCGGCATCCAGAAAGAAACCGCCTACAAAAAAACCTCCTCAACCTGTGAAGGCTGAATATTCTTCAAAAGACAAGATGGTCCAAATAGATGGCTTTTCAATTGATCAGTTCGAGGCAGTACTCATAAATGTTGCTGCTAACGGAGCAGAAATTTTACATCCTTATTATAACCATCCGGAGAGCGAAGATCTTGTTGCTGTTTCGCTTCGTGGCATGAGACCTCAGTCTTACCTTGATCGAGGACAGGCAGATCGATTTTGCAAAAATGCAGGAAAAAGACTTTGTACGACTAAAGAATGGAGGAGAGCTTGCATGGGAAAGAGCAACCGTTTATTTTCTTATTCGCAAAAGTCTGATCCAGCAGCCTGCAATCTCGGAGGCCCACATCATCTTAGCGAATTCTTTGGAACTAATAACAAGAATTGGACCTATGAAAATTTTAATGATCCAAGGTTAAGCCAAAGGCCAGGATTCCTTGCTAAAACAGGTTCTCATATGGAATGCAGATCTGATGAGGGCGTTTACGATATGCTCGGAAATGTCCAGGAATGGGTTTCTGAAACAGTAAAAGGAAGAGGAACTTTTGTTGGAGGTTTCTATAGCAATCCCGTGGAGCTTGTAGAAAGACGTGCTTCAGGAGAAGGCTGTACATACATTCTCAGTGGACCGCATATGTCAGCTTACCGGGATTATTCAATTGGATTTAGATGTTGCAAAGACTAATCTATTTTTTTTGACTTCTTCCAGTACTCTTCAAAATGAGCCATATACGCATCAGCAACCCTTTGATCAATTACCTCTATGCATAGCGGTTCATCAGATGGAACAACCGTTACTGCTGTATCCTTGTATACTAACGTATATGCAGGAGTCACGATATCTGTTGGCAGGTATCTTGCATCACAATTTTTGAATACATTTCTATTGTCCAAAACACTTTTCGCAACATTGACATTATATAGCATCCTTACCCTGATTCCTGCCTTTTGTCTTCTTGCATGATATTTCTGCCAATACTTAAGCTCTATCCAGTCTGGGAAGTCAGGAACTCCGAATAATACGTATTCGTCTCCTTTTTTTAATTTTAGAAATATGTGCTCATATACTACTTTTAGCCCTGCCAGTCCTTGAAAGAGTGTAACTTTTTGCTTTCCTTTCCTTTGTTTGTAATATTTTTGAAGCTCTGGAAGATATTCTTCAAACTCGTCCTCGAGCATTTTCATCTCTTCTTGTTTTTTTCTAATATATCCCCTGATTTTTGATGGCTCTACTGCCTGGAAGTAACGAACTCCTCCACGATCAACGTAGGATGCAAGTCCTTTTTTTGATAATTTATCGAAAATTCCATATAATTTTGATCTTGATACTCCGGATTTTACTGAAATCGGCCCTGTTGAGCTTGATCCGAGCTCAATTACTGCAAGATATGCCTTAATTTCTCCATCAGTTAACCCTATCTTTTTCAGTATCTCTGTCTGCATGCATTATAATTAAGACGATAAATATTTAATCGATTCCCCCTGTGGGGCGACATTGCTATTAAATATTACTAATGTTGTAATTCCTATTAAGAATGTGGTTAAACTAAAAATTCTGCTCACCTTTTTTTTGCGTCTATGGTAAGCGCAAAAATGAATAATTTGAGGCATCCCTGATGATGGACGTGGTCTGGTGGTCAAATGACCACTTCGTCCATTTTTTTAAAATTTGATTTACTCAGTTTTCTTAAGTCTTCCAATCATTGCAAGTGCATTTTCAACTTCCATTTTTACAATGCCTAGTTCATGCTTTAGAGCATTCTCCAATGCGAGTTTAGCGCCATTATCCCCAAATTCTCCAAGAACTCTCGCAGCACTAGCACGTATATCCTGCCTGGCATCACATCTCAATAAGTAAATTAGCGTATCAGTTCCTTTATCTCCGATTTTTACAAGAGCATCGAATGCATTGTGCTGGACATCCTCATCTTCCAGTGTTTCAAGCAATATTGGTACTGCACTGGCATTTCTTATTCTCCCAAGTTCTCTGGCAATCGTTTTTCTGCCTGGTGTGCCTTTGTCTGCTAGAGCTACTAGCATTCCATTAACTGCAGATTGTGTTCCAATCTTTGAAAGCGCTCTCGCAGTACTCATCCTGACATAGCCGCTAGGGTCTCTCAAAGCAGCGAGCAGTCCAGGAACAGCCCGCTCATCTCTAATTTCGCCAAGAGCGCCAGCAGCATTTCGTCTTGTCCTTGGATCTTCATGCTTCAATGCGCCCAATAGTCCAGGAACGGAAACCTGATCCTTAATTTTTCCGAGTATTATTACTGCCAATCTACTTACATCCGAATCTTCATCTCTCAAGGCAACTACTAATTCTCCAACCGATGCAGAATTTCCAATCTTTACAAGCTTGTCAACATGTTCATCCAAGTTTTTCTTATCGTGATGCCCGTTTTTTATGCCCGTGTACCATTCCTTGCCTAGTTCCAGACGTAGTTTTCCAACTCTTGTATCTGGATTAACAGTGACAGCTTTCTTCCCACTTGTACAGTACATTCTCTGATCTTCAAGCAATTCTGGTTTTTCATTAGCTGGAGCTTTGGTAAAAACAGGCATCCATTTTGTTCTTTGATCATATGTTCTTCTTTGCGCTCTTCGAAGGAGTTTTGACATAATGGTTACCTAGTTTTATTTTTTCTTTTGATTTCTTCAACTGCTCCAAGAGCACTTACAGCTACCATTTCGTTCTTGTCTCTGACAGCTTCAAGCAGTGCAGGAATAGCAGACTCATCTCCGATTCTCTCAAGTACTTCAGCAGCACAAAC
>JAHJDH010000009.1 GCA_018812625.1 Microcaldota archaeon
AAGAATTTTGCTGCAAACGTAGATAGAGTTGCTTCCCATACGGATTTTCCATCTGTTTTCTTTGATTCCTCGGAAATGTGAATACCAAGTGAATCTGAGAGCGCATCTCCGACTGCAATCATCAGGATTCCCCCAAGAACTACTACTTTGGAATGGGTTGTGGAATCAAGACCTACCATTAACCCAAGAGTAGTAATGATTGCAGAAGTTAATCCGAATGCGATACCTGTTCGGATCGAATTTTTTAACATCGGCACTATAACGTGGGGAAGATTATTAATTTTAAGTCAGAGCGAAAACTACATTTGGCATCCATTCTTGAGCCAATAATATGCACTAAGTACTCGCTCTCCAATATCATTTCCAGTTCTAACTATTGGCTGGAAACAATCTTGTGCATAATTCAAAATATCCTGATATCCATAACATGCTTCTGGAGGATCCATCCTTGGTCTTCCATTGGTGCATCTTACTTCATCTGTTGATCCTGAATCTGATTGGCAATAATCAGCATTAATCGTCCAGCTCTCGAAAAATCCATATGTTAAACACTGTCCATTTGAAAATGCAACTGGGCA
The DNA here is from genome assembly GCA_018812625.1 of Microcaldota archaeon. Lineage (GTDB taxonomy): Archaea > Micrarchaeota > Micrarchaeia > Anstonellales > Bilamarchaeaceae > Bilamarchaeum. Next base: position 579 of record JAHJDH010000009.1, read on the forward strand.
TGATCCAACTCCGCCATCTGTATCTCTATTCGAAGAATGCCATGATCCTTCATAAGAACGTGCTGCGATATATACTGCCAGATCGTCATTTTTTGCGTGGTCTCCGGAGTCCCAGTTCAGCATTCCCTTGCTGTGCAGATCATCTATCTCAAGGTATGCCAAATCAAGCTGTGCTTTCAGGATTGCTGTTCCAAGGCAGATTGAGTCATCTGCCTTGAATGGATTAAATTCGCCGCTGCATTCCTTTGCCGGATGCAGATTCAGGTTTTTTCCAATTCTACTTCTTCTAAATATGTCAACATAAGCTCCATCAGTACCATCACTTCTTGCTTTTGCTGGCCAGAATTCATGGGGTGGTGTGAGTGTTTGCATTATTCCAAGTCCAAGCCATCTCCAGTCCGGTGGATTGCTTGAGCTGTTTACTATTTTTGCACTGCAAGTTCCTGACGGATCCCACATCTCATCATATCCCTGGTCATAGCCATCATCCTTGCCCGGCCCTGGCTGGAAGCATCCATGTCCGTCATAACCGCTGCGACATACCTTTGCAGCAGCGCATGAATCAAAGCCGCTTTGAACAATTATCATTGCCCTGACAAGAATTGGATCTAGGTTATGGGCCTTTGCATGATGTTCAATGTCATAAGAGTAATCCATACAATATCTTACTGGCACAGGTCCATCTATAACTTTTAAATTAAAAGCAGGTATTAATCGCCTTCTCTCAGGTTCTTCCACTTCACGTCCTTTAGTATTTCCTGGCCGCTCTATCTGAACAACCGGCACCTGCGCATCCGGCTGCCTGTTTGCAGCGCCATTGCTGCAACTATTGCTGCAGCTCATCAGGGCAGCTGTTGCAAACAGGGCTGCTGCCTTCTTCGCCCTTGAAAATCTCCTACTTCTCTGTCTCATAAGCACGACCCCTAATAACCATTAGAGTACTATATTTACAACACTTTATATTGATTGTGCTTGCCTTTCGCCGTGAAAAAAGAAGAAATTTTATCCGTAAAGCCTAACGATTAGTTCATCATCTGGGGGATGAATGAGCAAGCCGGCAGACTTTACTCTGGACAAGTATTAACACAATATATGTCTTTATATAAATTAGCTTTCCAATACCTCCTAGGGTGAATATATGAACCGAATTGTGACGGAACTTTTTTTAGAAAAACCAAGTTTTGAGGAGGCTTCTAAAGTAGCAAAATCTTTGGAAGAGGTGCAAGTAAAAACAATTTTGCTTCCACCGGAAAATCGTGGAATTAATACTCATCTTGTAGTGGAACAAGCTGATATTGAAAAAGTCAGAGAAAAATTAAAATCTCTATCCGTAGCATTTCAGGAAAAAGATGTCATGCTGATCAGACTTGAAAACAAGCCAGGAACTATGGCTGAAGTTGCTATGAAAGTTTCAAACTCCGGAGTGAACTTGACCTATGCGTTCTCAGTTACCATGGATGAAGCATATTCGTTTGTACTTCTAGGTTCTGATGACAATGAAAAGGCTTTGAGCGTACTCTAAGTCCTTTTATCTATTATTTCTTCAGCATCTGGTCCAGTTCCGATTAACGTGACTGGAACATCTAATTCTTTTTCAACCTTCTCGATAAATGCTTTTGCTTCATTTGTAAGTTCGTCGTATTTCTTGACTCCTGCGTTTCCTGGGAATCTGATATCTATTTTTGTAATTGCGATTTGAGTCGCTCCATTAACATTTGCGGCTAATCTAAGTTCGTCATAGTGAAGATCTGGAGAAGTTCTCCTTGGTCTTCCAGTTACTGTTCCGTATTCCTGCATATCCTTTGACTTTGCTTCTTCTTCTTTTATCTCGCCGTCAAATGGACCTTCTCCAACTCTTGTTGTGTATGATTTTATGACCATGATAACATCATCGATTTTTGTTGGTCCAATCCCAACATCTGCTGCAATTGTTGAAGCAGATACATCTTTTGAAGTGACAAATGGATATGTTCCATAAAGAAGTGAGAGCATGAATCCCTGACTGCCTTCAACTAGGACATTCTTTGCCTTGTTTACTTCCTCAACAACATCTGTCATGTATGGCTTTAGCTCTGGACAGTCCATAACTCGTGCTGCAGTTCTTCGAGTTCTATCTGCAACTGCAGGGCCGCATCCTGTTTTTGTTGTTCCGATTTTTTTAGATAAGCTTGATTTGCTGTCTTCTTCAATATGTTCTGGAGTAATAAGTCCTGCTCGAAAATCAATTCCGCATCTTTCTTTCCCATTGATCAGCTCTATCTCCTTGAGAAAAACTTCCGGATTAACATAAACCCCCGCTCCAATCAAAAGCCTTGCATTCTCGTTGACAAATCCGCATGAGAGCATTCTCATTGGGTATCTTTTTCCTTTATAGTGAACCTCATGGCCAGCATTTGGACCAACCCCGCCTCTTGCAATAACCTCTGGATCATCTGCCAGTGCAAGGTGTGAGATAATCTTTCCTTTTCCTTCATCTCCAAATTGTCCGCCAACAAGTATGTTCTTCATATTTTTTCACTCTCTTTTTTCTCTGCCTTTTCAATAAATACTTCAACGCATTTTTTAAGAGCCTCATCACTATGTGTCTTTAGTGCTGCTCCAGCAGCCTTTGGATGTCCTCCTCCGGCACCACCAAACATTTTTCCAACTTCTCCCATGACCTCATTTAATGGAACTTTGACACTTTTCCTGGCTCTTGCAGAAATCCTTGTTTCCTGCTCTCTATTCTTCCATTTTGCAACAAATGCAACATCTGCTGCGTCTGCAATTATTGATGCTGCATCTGATTCATTACTCCCAACCTCAGTTGTTGCAATGACATAGCCAGCAGCATAAACAAATTCAACTCTTTTCATTGCAGTGAGCATGGCAATTTTTGCTTCTTGTCTTGGTTCTGGCTCTGCATATTCCAAGAGCTCTTCATATTCTGCGCCTGCAATTTCCATTAGCATTGCAAGTGTTTTGAAACTTCCTGCTCTTGAAGATTTAAATCTTGCACCGTCTGAAATAATCCCAACAGATAGTGCAAATGCCATTTCCTTGTCAATTTCTGGGAGCAAGTTTGCAATGATTTCAGCAGCAGATGGAGAGCTGGTTTCAATAATCTCAAACTCTCCTTTCATATCCCGTCCATCGCTTCTATGGTGATCTATAATTGCAAGAATTTTCCACCCAGCTGCTTCTGGAACCAAAGTATATGCGCTTGTATCAACAACTACAATTCCCTCAAATTCTTCTTTTTTCAGTGAACTGAGTTCGTGGGTTTCAATACTAAATTTGTCTGCAAGCATTTGCGCTCCGAGGCGCATCTCTTCATGAGTGCAAATAATGCTCTTTGGAAGAATTTTATTTAGTGCATATGCACTAGAAATAGAATCAGCATCAGCTTTATTGTGAGTTACAATCGCAATTCTGCTGTTGCCGTATTTTGAAAAAAAATCCTGAAATTTATTCTTCATGCCCCTTCATTCTCTCCTGAAGGCTTTTTTGGCTTTCCATGACAGTTGCACGAAGCTTTTCTTCTTGTTTTGCAATTGCATTGACCTTTACTTGAATTAGTTCTTGTCTCTCAGAAAGATCATTATCTGCATCTTCCTTGGTTGTGTGCAGGATTATTGATCCTACGCTTTTGTATACCTCGCCCTTTGCCTTCTTTAATTGACCAAGTGCGTGATTTATCTCATTCAATTGAATCTGCAATTGATGTTTTTGAATTAGTAATACTTCCAATTGTTTTTCTAGATTTTCGTATTCAACTAAATCCTTTCCCAAATCGCTATCTTTTTTCATTGTCCTACACCTCTTCAATAACCTGCAATGCCCTCAAAAATGCATTTGCAGTTGCCCTTAGAGCAACTACGTCCTTAGCTTCGATATCAAGCTGAAGAATATTATTATTTTCTGTTATGTTAACGCTTGATCTATTTCCGATTGCTCCTTCATGAGAAATCGCAGATTTTCCAGCATCAAGTGTTTTTTTGTCTGGGAATACAAATTCCATTCTACATTTGGATATCATAATTCATCCTCTCCAGACCATTCCCAGTTCCCTAGTTCGGAAACCGATATCACTGCAATTTTTTTTGGTGTGCCCTTTTCTTCTTCAACTATTGAAATCTTTTTCTCGCCTTTTTTACGGGCGATTTCAACAAGGGCAGCTATTGTATGTTTACCGCGACAAATAAAAAGTTCTTTCTTTTCTTTGGCAAGTCTATGTGCCAGTTTCCTGCTCTTTTCTGATGCATATCTGCTAGTAGTGAACATCAGTCACTTGATACCTCTTTAGCAACAGGAGGTCTTGATTTGAGTAGCATCTTTGCACCGCTTGTTGGAAAAGTAAATTTGTCTCCAGTAATTGTGACAATGTCTCCGGTTTTCATATCTTTATATTCTCCCATAATTGATCCCTCTGAAAATTATGATGATTTAGAATATTCTGCTACAAGTCTTTTGGCGATTTCGCCACTTTCACTACTAAAGGAATATGCTCCTCCAGCGAATGTGCCGTCGCATCCCTTACAGTTCCAAAGAGCATTTCCCTTTCGAACTAATTTGTACTTTTTACATTTAGGGCATTCGTAGCGTGTTTTCTTTGCTTTGATTGCTTTGTCAACAAGCTTTCTGTTTGAAGCTCCATATCTAGGCGTTTGCATATTCCTACCTCGTTAATATTTTTCTTATATCGTTACCAGTTTTAAAAGCTATGTCTATGTTCGAGAGAAACTCCTCTTTGGTAAGTGATCCATTTCTCTTTTGTACTGAGCAGACATGCTCTTCTGTTGTAGTAATTGTTATTGATGTTTCTGCAACTCTCTCCTCATCTCTTGTTGGGTCTACCAGCCAGTTTTCTCCGATCTTGACAAATGTTGTTGCAATTGGGAGTGATTTTGGATTAAGTGGTCCGGCAGATTCTCCTCGAACTATTGAACATCCTTCTATTTTTGGAAGGTTTGTATTCTGAAGAGCTGCGCTTGCGGCTAGTGCTGCGGTATCTGTTAAGTTTCCTGCATGGTTCAAAACATAAATGTCAAGGAACATGCCAAGAACCTTATCCTCTTCAATATAGAATGATTTCACATCTACCAGCTCTGCACTCCTAAGACCTCGGTCAACGACACGGGCAAGTTCAATTGAATTCTCATTAGGAGGTCCGGTTTCAAATGTTGGAGATGCTGTTGGAAGCAATTCCGCATTCATCATCATCACTCCTTCTTTTGGTCTGTCTGGAAATGGCTTTAGCACATCGAATTTAACTGCAACAAGAACTGCTGTTTTTCCGATTTTAGCAATTGCAGAACCTTCTGCTGTAGTAATTACACCTGTTTGGACATCTATTGGCCTTACTTCTTGAAATCCTCTCTCGTCAAACCTAATTCCAGTTGCAAGGGTTTTGTTCATGACTTCTCGTCTAACATGAGCCATAATTATATCTTTTGAATCTGCCATAAAATTCACCATTTGAAATTCTCGTTTCCTCCATTTTCATAGAATCTCTTGAGAGCATCAACTTGTTTTTCATGTATCTGCTCAGTAGCTTTTTCTGCCATATCGATCATATCTGCAATCTCATCTTTTGTTAAAAGTCCATCCATCTGAATGAGGTGGAGTTTTTTGTCTTTGTGAGACATTGCAAGAGGAACATCTGATTGACCGAAATTGTCTTCTGTTTTTCCAAGATCCACAAGAAGAACGTCTGCTGCCTTTCCAAGTGCAATTGCAGAAACCATGTCTTTCATTGGAATGCCTGCATTAACCAGAGCCACTGCAGCTGCGGTAACCGAAGCAGTACGTGTTCCTCCCTCAGCTTGAAGAACGTCGATATAAACATCAATTTGAGTGTTTGGGAATCTTTCTGCTACAACCAGGTTTTCAAACACTTCACGAATAACCTTCGAAAGTTCTGTACTCCTTCTTGATGGGCCAGATCTTCCATGTTCTTCTTTTGAAGAGAATGGAGACATCATATATCTGCATTTTATTGTTGCTCGGTATGGGTTTGCGCCATGCCTTGGAATGCATTCTCTTGGTCCATATACCCCGCAGAGAATTTTGTTCCCTCCCCATTCAACGAATGCAGATCCATCTGCTTCTGGAATAATTCCAGCTTCAATCCTGACATTTCTCATTTCATCAGGTGCTCTTCCATCTACTCTTTTTCCGTCAACTATAAGTTGTATATCTGTCGATCCGCCCATTTTTTTCACCTTGAGCTCTTCAAAAACTTTGCCATTTCATCTGTTAATCCAGATGTATGTGCCTTAACATCAATCATCTCGATTGCCTTGAGAAGAAGCGGCATGTTATTTTTTTCACTAATCCAAACATATCCGTTGTTCCCTACCATAATATCTCCGCCTGCATTTTCTTTCAAAAGAGCAACCATGCTACTTTTTCTTCCGATTAGCCTAGGTACTTTTGCAGGTGGGAATCTTACTATTTTTCCCATTGGAAGTCTTTTCACTTCCCCAAGATCCACATCTCCGACCTCGCTGACTAGTTTGATCTTGCAAATAACATAGTCTCCAAGCTGAAGTGCGACTCTTATGTCTCTAGAAGGAATAAATCCTCCTTTTGGGAGATTCAAATCTACTTCATACCCTGCGTGCCTGACATCAACAACCATACCGACTACCAAATCACCTACTTGTGGTTTGTATGGATTTTCAAGAGGAATGTATCTTCCTGTTTCATCAAGCGTGCCAATTACTGTAGCAAACGTTGCTTCTCCTTCGTAAAACGTATTCGGGGCTCTGATTCGAGAATCAGCTATTTTTTCCCCTGGCATAACAATTTTTTTGTCCATTCAAAATTCACCTTTTATTAGGGACACTAATATTCACATCTAATTTACCAGAAAAAGTTTGTTCCGGTTTTTCTCTCTTTAACTGTATAGTAATAATAGAAAGCTTTTTAATTAAAGCATCTACTTTGGATTTTACTAATTTTCCACAATTCTTGTTTCAATATCCCCATTTGTCATCTTGTTTAGCTTATCATAAACTTCTCCCTGCATTCCTGCAAAAATTTCAATGACTACAATAAGGTCTCCCTCCTTTGTCCATTGCTCCTTCTTTATCCCATAATTCTTCAAATTTCCATAGCATTTGTGTGAAAATGCTGCTGGAACTTTTACTGCAATCTTTATCTTTTCGAATTTCATTGGCAAAATTGGCCTAAGTGTTTTTACGATATCATCAATTTGCTCTCTCGCATCCTTGAATGGCTCAACATGGATTCTTGCCTGTTCAATGGCATTTTCAAGTCTGATCTGAGTATGCGGTGCTTTAGTTCTTGGATCAATTGCCTCCCGAAGCAATATTGCAATTATTTGTTTCCTCTTTTCAGCTATTTTTTTCCTTCTTTGTTCTGTTGTGAGCTGAACTTCTCCTTTTCTTAGCATGAACTCCAGAATCTGCATCATATCCTGCGTTCCAAATACCTTTTCAACATCAGTTGCCTTTGCCCTTTCTCCTTTTTTGGCATCTGCATATATCTCATCTGCAACAAGAATATTTTTCAAATCTTTTTTGCTGCCATCCAAAAATGCATATGTTCCATCTGGATCGATATATATCTCGAAATGTTTTCCGTCTCTATCATAAGTCGCGAGTATTGCCTTATCAAGTGATGTCATAACTACCATACAAATTCAAAACATTTAAATAATGCCTTTTAGACAATCCAATCAAAACTTATCTTATTAGGTGATTATTTGGGAGATGAAAATAAAGTAACACTAAGCAAAGATGTGCTATACGGCGCTCTAATTGCTGTTTTAGTATTAATTGTAGTAGTGTCAGTTTTTACTCAAGGTTTTGGTGTAGTCCAATGTGCGTCTGCAGTTTGTCCAGTTTGTAAAAACACAACTGTGCCAACAGAACCTGTTGTACCAACTGAGCCTACTGTACCAACAGAACCAACTGTGCCAGAAGGTTTACCTACGTTGACAGTTGATGCAGGAACAAATCCTGTTCTAGGAAATGCAAGTGCAGTAGTTGCAATTGTTGAGTTTTCTGATTTCCAGTGTCCATACTGCGGTAAACTATACAATGAAGGAGGCGCTGAAGTGAAAACCAACTATGTTGATACTGGAAAAGTAAGATACTATTTCAGAGACTTCCCACTTGGATTCCATCCAAATGCATGGCCAACTTCCATCGCAGCAAGATGTGCAGCTGACCAGGGCAAATACTGGGAAATGCACGATAAGCTCTTTGATACACAAAGTTCATGGAGTGGTCTTGGCGATGTTGGGGATACTGTGAAGGGATATGCAGTTGAGCTTGGTCTTGACAATGCAACTTTCAATGCATGCTATGATGCAGATGAGCACACAAGCGAAATCAACGATGATTTCAATGCTGGACAAGTATATGGTGTTCGTGGAACTCCAAGCAACTTTGTTGTGATTTCCAAGAACAATGTAGACGAGGCTTCTTTGAAATCTGCAGTCGCTCTTCTTAATTCTCAATACGGAGACGGGATAGTTCTCTTTGAGAATGATAATGAGTATACTGTGATGATTCCTGGAGCTTACCCATACGCAGCATTTGATACCGTACTCAGCGTAGTCAATTACTAATTTTTTTTATTCTTTCTTTTTACAAAACAAAAATCATAATCAGTCCAATTACTATCAAAATTATTGCAGAATATTTTTGCAGATCTAATTTTTCTTTCAGAAGAATGTACGAGCCGATTGTGTTGATTATCGGGCCCCCTGCACTAACTGTTGCTGTGAGAGCTGCACCTATCTCATTGATTGACATGCTATAGAAAACTGTTCCAATGAAAATCAGAATTCCAGGAATAATCGGGTATTTCATGTCGCTTAATTTTGGTGGGTATAAGTCTCTTCCGCGAAGGAAGTGGAACGCAACTACAAATCCTGCAACTCCAAGCTCTAGCAAAAGTGTTGCTGGGTAAACTCCAAGTTCACTTACAAAAGTTTTGATGAATGTGTAATAGTATGTTCTGCATAGAATTGCAATTGCAAGATATATCATCCATTTTTCCAGCTTTATCTTTCCTGTTTTTCCAATGGCAATTATCACTGTTGATCCGACCATCAATACTGCTCCCATGATCTGGCCTATTGACAATTGTTCTCCAAGGAAAAATATGCTGCTCGCAAGAACAAGAAGAACATATGTTTTTCCAACAGCAGCTGTGATACTAACCTTTCCATAGTCCAGTGCCTTGTACCATGCAATCACTCCAAGTGCGCCCATTGCCACCTGTGCTGCATACAAAGGCATCATCTCAATTGGAAAACTAATTGACTGGCCAAGAACAACTGCTCCAACAATTAAGAGAAAAACAAGAACAATATATGCATAGACAATTGCCTTGTGCCTTCCAATAATATCGATCGACTTCTTTGAACTAACCCCTACCAAACCGAATGATATTACTGAAACAATTGAAGGTATGAAATCAAGCATCTATATCATCTGCATGGAATTTTTCAACAACTGAATATTCCGGGCCTTGTGGCAACAGAGTACTTTTTATCAGCTCAAAGCTGTCAACTTCAAACTTTCCAAACTCTCCGCAATTTTTTTCAATAAAGTTTTTCAAATCAATTCTCTTCCTAACTCTGGCAATAGTAATGTGCGCTGAAAATCTTTCATCTCCTGGAAACCCTTCCAGAGCAGCATTGACTTTTGCTGCAAGGTTTTCAAGTTTTTCTTTGCTTTCAATCCCTGCCCAAATTACCTTGACATGATTTTGGTTTGGAAAAGCCCCTACTCCCTTCATGGTGCAACTGATCTTTTCGAATTTTACTCTTCTGAGTTTTTCTACAATTTCATTTTCATCTGGAACTTCTCCTAAAAATCTCAGTGTGATGTGCATGTTTTTCGGATCTACTAACTTTATTCCATCTTGATTTAGTTCCTTTGACTTTTCTCCAAGTTTGTTTCGTAATTCTACTGGAATTGGAACTGCAACAAAAAGTCTCATGGATTTTAAATCTCTCTTTTAAATTAAAAGCATATGTCTGATTCAGAAATATTTTTTCAAAATTCAGAGTCCACAAGCCTAACTTTTACTGGCAATGAACTCAAAATAAAAGAAAACTCCGAGTTTTCTGGCTATGGGGTTCGGGTACTTGATGACAAGAGGGTTGGTTTTTCCTATTGCCAGGAGGAAAAAGAACTTGATTCAACAATTGAAAAAGCAAAAAAGATTTCAAAGTTTTCTCCAGAAAGTGATTTTTCCTTTGCACCAAAGGCAAGTTATGAAACTCTTGATATTTTTGACCCTTCTCTTGATCCAAGTGATTTTAGCAAGCTTAAGGATCTCCTTTACCTGGCAAAGGAATCTGCAGAATCATTTGGCGGAAGGTCCAAAATAATTTTATCTGCATCTAAATCTCATCAAAAACTTTACAACAGCTCTGGTTTTTCTGGAGAATATGGGGATACTGGATTTGCCATGTATGTTGAGTGCATGCATGGAGATGGACTTGGGGTGTCCTATCTCAGTTCAAATAAACTTCCAAAAGATGTTTCAGAAGTTGGCCTTAAGGCAGCTGGCCTTGCAAAAGATATGCAAGGAGCACAAAAGCCTTCTGCTGGAAAATATCCCGTAGTAGTTCAGATAGAAGCTCTTGATAGTTTACTTGATGTACTTCTTCCATCATTTTCTGGAGATTGGAAAAGGCGCAACATAACAAATTTACCGAACAAGAAGTTTTCAGAAAGCTTTACTCTTTGTGAGGATGGGCGAGCAAAAGGAACTTCTGCAAGGCCATTTGATGATGAGGGCATAGTATCCAAAAAACATTATCTTGTTAATCAGGGAAAAGTTGAAACTTATCTTTATGACAGGGAGATTGCAGCACTTGCAAAGACTGATCAATGCGGTTTCTGCTCTCGCAGTTCCTATGATGATAATCCATCTATAGGCTCATCAAATCTGGTAATCTCCCCAGGGGACTGGAATGATCTTGGGGAAATTGATAAATATATTGAACTTCACTCTGCCCATGGTTCTCACACTGCAAATATCACAACTGGGGATATTGGGCTTGAAGTCAGTTCAGCGTTTCTCGTTGAAGGCGAAAAACGCACTCCTCTCAAGGGATTTATGATAACTGGAAATGTGTTTGATATGTTTGCAAACATCGAGGGGGTAGAAAGCAAACAAAGAACTCTGGGGTCCCTCATTGCTCCTAGGATTGCCTTTTCGGATTTGAGAATTGTTTCTTGAGGTAATTTATATGGAGACCCTTGTTGTGAAAATAGCAAGAAGCAAGAAAGATCTTCAGGAAGTTATGCGTATTCGGATTACTGTTTTTGTAAATGAACAAAAAGTTCCAAAACATCTTGAAATGGATGGCCTTGATGGTGCTGCAAAACATGTTATTGCAATTTATGGCAATACACCTGTTGGTTGTGCAAGAATAAGATTCACAAGAAAAAAAGCAAAGCTTGAACGTCTTGCAATTCTTAAAAAATTTCGAGGCAAGGGATTTGGAAAATTAATCATGTTCTACATGGTTGATTATTGCAAGAGGCAAAAATCTTCCGAGATAATCATCCATGCCCAATATTATCTAAAAGAATTTTATGAGAACCTAGATTTCAAGATACGGGGCCAAGCTTTCATGGAAGCTGGAATAAAACACATAGAGATGTATAAAATATAGTTTTTCGATTTGTATTTAATATTTCTTTTTTCTATTCTGTCTTGTTATGGAATCTATTGTATCAGTAAAAAATCTTTCTCGTTCATTTTCTTCGGGCGGCAAGTTGCTTATGGCACTTGATTCAGTAGATCTCAGTATAAGCAAGGGCGAAATCTTTGGCCTTCTTGGTCCAAATGGCGCTGGAAAAACAACATTGATTTCAGTTCTCTGCGGATTTTTGATTCCAGATCAGGGCAGTGCAACCATCTTTGGTCTAGACTGCAGGAATGACAGCAAAAAAATTGCAAAGAAGATGAATCTTGCTTCTGGCTTTAGCGGAATATCTGACTTTTTTAGTGCAGAAGAGCTTTTGAGATTCTTTTGCTATCTTTACGGACTTGATAATATTGAAAATAGAATTGAGAATGCACTAACTATTACTGGGCTTCTAGAACACCGAAAAAGAAGGCCTGCAGATTTTTCTTCTGGTCTTGGGAGGAGGTTCCTTATTGCAAAAGCAATTCTCAATGATCCAGAGGTTCTTCTTCTTGATGAGCCTACTGTCGGGCTGGATGTTGAATCTGCTGTTTCTCTTCGAAAGCACATAAAAACCATGAAAAAAAGCGGAACGACAATTCTCCTTACAACCCATAACATGCCAGAGGCTCAATCTCTCTGCGATAGAATCGCATTAATAAAAAATGGAAAAATCATTGCATGCGGGACTTTTGAACAACTTAGGCAGCAATATTTCCCAAACACAGTTCTTCAGGTCCGTTGCAAATATCCTAAAAAGGTTCAGAAAGTGCTCTCTAAAGTTAAATCTGTTATAAAGATCAAATCAGATGCTAGCTCGATCAAGGTCTATCTAGATTCTGAAAAAGATTTAGATGGAATTTTCAAGCTGGTTGCTTCTTCTGGGGCTGAAATTAGCAATATGGATCTATTGGAAGTTGAACTTGAAGAGCTATACTCAAAAATAATGGATTGATGATTATGTTTTCTAGGATCAAAGGAGTTGTGTATCGAAATATTCTATGGGCTTTTCGAAGTCCGTTTAGATTATTTGATGTCATCTTCTGGCCATTCATCCTGTTTTTCATGCTCACTTTATTCTTGTCTTCAGTTGGTGGAAATGAGGAATTCTTTGGCGTGATTGTTCTATCTGTAATTGCATGGAGAGCGATATACTTCGTATCTTTTGAAACAACTGCGATTTTTATTGAGGATCATTGGGATCGATCTCTTCCAAATATGCTTGTCAGCCCGATTCGGGTGCATGAGCTTGCAATAGGAGGTGCAATTACCGGAGTTCTCAAAACTATTGTAGTTATTTTCCTTGTCCTGACTGTTGGTTCACTTTTTTACAATGTGGCTCTAGATGATCCACTTACTTTTCTTATCGGAGTTCTTTTCTTGTCAATCGTAGGATTTTCTGTTGGCCTTGTTCATTTTGGTCTTGCATGCGTATTTGATAAGAGGAATGTATTCACATTGAGTTTTCTGGTTCCAGAACTTGTAGGTTTAATCTCTGGTCCTTACTTTAATATCGAGGACATGTTTCCAGAATGGCTCGTTGCAATCCTTAATTTGTTTCCAACTACTCATGCGTTTAATGTAATAAAATCCATTTTTGGGATGGCCAAAGCAGATTATCAAATGCTCTTTATCACTACTTTCTTCTGGCTTGCAATAGCTCTTTTAGTAAATAGATATTTGTATGATCTTGGAAGGAAAAAAGGAACTTTGACAAAAGTATGATCTTTTTTATTATGACGTTGCTTGCTGATGGCCGAAGCAAAGTAATTTATATCCCCTGCCTTCTGGTATAATGGATGAAGAAAATAAAGACTACGGCAGAAGTTAAAGTTCCAAAAAAACTCATAGATCAGATTATTGGTCAAGAAAAAGCTGTTGCAATCGTAAAAAAGGCTGCCAAACAACGAAGAAATGTTCTGCTTATAGGTACTCCTGGTACTGGAAAAAGTATGATGGCTCAGGCCATGGCAGAGTTGATGACCGCCGAAGATCTTGAAGATGTTCTTATTTATCCAAATAAAGTAAATGAAAACCAGCCTCTTGTTCGGACTGTTAGGACATATCCAACATATGAACATCTGTCCAAAAATAAGGGCTTGATGAGGTTTTATTCCCCGCAGGAACTTGCGTTTCTAAAAAAATATGGTGACAAGTCTGCAAAAAAACTTCGTGCAGGACTCGGACGAAGGATTGCAAATTTCAAGAAACAAAAATCAGATGAGCGCAGAATAAATCCAATGATCATAATAGCAATAATCGGCGCCGCCCTTCTTGCAATAGCATTTTTTGCAGAGATTGAAGACACTATAAAATGGTTCATAATTGCAGTTGTTCTTGGTCTTGGACTTTTGTATATCTTATCAAATGCAACTGCCGGACTTGGCAAAAGGCTCATGCCCACTGAATCAAAACAACCAAAATTACTCATTGACAATACTGAAAAACCAACAGCACCATTCATTGATGCGACTGGCTCAAGAGCAGGGTCTCTTCTTGGTGACATTAAACACGATCCACTTCAAAGCGGTGGTCTTGGAACTCCTGCACATGTTCGTGTTGAGGCTGGAGCAATACACCAGGCAAGCAAGGGTGTTTTGTTTATTGATGAAATTGCTTCTCTTAAACTAAATTGGCAGCAGGAAATTTTAACTGCAATGCAGGAAAAAAAATACTCCATTACAGGACAAAGTGAAATGAGCTCTGGCGCACTTGTGAAAACACAACCCGTTCCAACTGATTTTGTTCTTGTTGCTGCTGGAAACCTTCCAGATATGCAGAATATCCATCCGGCACTTCGATCTAGAATCCGTGGTGGTGGTTATGAAATATTTGTCGAGGATTCAATGGAAGATAGTTCTGAGAATGAAGAAAAACTTGTTCAGTTTGTTGCGCAGGAAATTCTTCGTGATGGGAAAATTCCACATTTTGATCATGATGCAGTAGAGGAAATAATAGAAGAAGCAAGGAGAATGTCAGGACGTAGAAAAAGATTCACATTAAACCTGAGAGAACTTGGTGGCCTTGTTCGAGCAGCAGGGGATGTTGCAAGAGACCATAGTGCTGATCTTGTTACCAAAAAAGAAGTAAATGAAGCAAAGAAAATCTTCCGGTCAATCGAATCACAGCTCGGATCAAAAATGATCGAGAGGAAAAAAGAATATCAGACTATTTCCGTTAAAGGTGCTGAAGTTGGCCGAGTTAATGGTCTTGCAGTTTTGGGCAATTCAATGGCAGGGCTTGTTCTTCCAATTGTAGCAGAGGCAACTCCTGCATCATCTAAAAGCGAAGGAAAAGTAATTGCAACTGGGAAACTTGGCGTAATTGCCAAGGAAGCCGTTGACAATGTTTCTGCAATTTTCAAAAAATACATCGGAAATTCAATTGTTGGAAAAGATCTTCACATCCAATTTTTGCAAACCTATGAAGGTGTTGAGGGAGATAGCGCATCCATTTCAATAGCAGTTGCAGTAATCTCTTCACTATCAAATATTCCAGTTCTTCAAAACGTTGCCATGACAGGTTCCCTTGATGTTAGGGGAAGAGTTCTTCCTGTTGGTGGAATTAATGGTAAGATAGAAGCTGCAATCGAATCAGGAATAACAAAAGTTTTAATCCCCAAAGCCAATTCTCAGGATGTTATTCTAAAGAAAATGACCATAGAAATTATCGAAGTTGAGAATATTGCACAAGTGCTTGAGCAAGCGCTTAAGGATTGTGCTGAAAAGAAAAAGCTTCTGAGGAAAATGAGGTCTAAGACCTGAGAATTACATTTTCATCGATTGAGTTTACTGCGGAAAGTGGCATGACATATCTTTTGTCAAACACAGTTTGGATGATTATTTTTCCTCTTTTGGCATCAATGCCAACTATTTTTCCAAGATAGCTGCCATGTTCTGAAATAGCTTCCTTTCCTTCTATTTTCATGTTTACGAGAAGTTCTTTCCTATACCAATTGACAAATGTCGTTACGAAATATCCTGCTACCAGTGATATTCCAATGCTAAAGAGGAACCCTCCAAAGTCAACATATGGTTCGCTGATATTGACTATCCAGCTGCTTCCAACTAACATTACAAATGTTGCAAGTCCTGCTGCAGCAGAATAAAGAATGTATTTTGTGATTCTGAATTTTTTCTTTTCCATTATGGCATCGATGCTTTTTCCAACCATAATCAGCAGCAGCCCAACAAAGATAATCCAGATACTATTGCCAATCACATGTGCAACTAACTTTTCGTTTCCAAGATTCATTCCAACGCCTCCTTGGAAGGTTTGGTATGCTACAAAAATACCTATAGAAAATATTGCAAATGCACCAATATAGCTAATCCAGCTGGTTCGCTCAAATGAGAATCTAAAGTCATTGAAAATATCAAATACAATATTGTCAATTCCAAGTATTCTCGTCAAAAGATACATTCCGATAATTATTCCAACTGGCTCAAGTCCGTATCCAAAGTAACTGGACAGCGAGAGCAGAATTATCAAAATTGCAGGAATTCCAAGAAGTGTTTTTGAAAAATACGGATCCCGAAGCTTTTCAAGAAGTACGAAATATGTTTTTTCAAGTTCTTTTGCCTGCTTAATGAATACGATTTTTGTCGAGTCTATTTTTATCCTCGATTTGATTATTGGTATTATTTCCTCATCTGCAGCTCCATCTGAAACCAGCACGCATGAAACTGGATTAATCTCAGCGCAAATTTTGTCAAGCTGAGAACTTATTTCCTTATCAGCAGTATATCCAAGGCGTTTGTCTCCGGTTAATGTTACTACTTCGACATTATGGCCATCTGCCCGCATTTGATCGAATATTTTTATTGAATAATAAATTGCATTGGAATCCGGGTCTTCCGGATCTGCAAGAGAAAGTGCAACTGCGCCTTCAAGGTTTTTCTCTCTTCCGATAAGAGGACCACTAACCTTTCCTTTTTCGTATAGGTCATTGTCCCTGTCTATACAAAGAACCAATATCGGACGCTTCATCTGCTACCTCCTATAAAATGTATCTTTGATGGGATATTTAAATAGGTGATTGTTTGAAAATGTGTTTTTATAAGTATGTATGTGTTTGTTTAACTTTGGGAAAGTACTTTAAAAACTTCTCATCAATCACTAATAAGTGAATTTTAATGGATAAGAAAAAGCTAGTTTTACCTGGAGATCATTTACTTAGCTGTGAAGAAGCAGTTCCAGGTGAAAATACATATTCGGAAAATGATGAGATTTATTCAGCATCCTTTGGAGCTGAGAATGTCAATGCTGGCACTGTTTCTGTAGAGAGGGCAGGAAAGTCTATCGTACTCCCACATGTTGGCATGGAAGTTTATTGCATGGTAATTAAAACTTCAACCAACAAAGCAATCTGCACATGCATGTCAGTAAATGAAATGGATGGTAAAGAGCGCTCTTCGGATATAGTTGCTGTTCTTCCTGTAAATGCAATTAGAAAAGGTTATGTTGATTTTCTTCGTGATGAAATCAAAATCGGAGATATAATCAAAGCAAAAATATCAAAAATGTCTAAGATGGGCATTGATATCAGTATGATAGGCCCTGGCCTTGGCATTATCTATGCAAGACCAGGAGGAAGACGAAAAAGGTGAACTCATGGAAATTAATATTTTAGTTAAAGAAAAAAATGTTCTTGAATTGGAACTTGTTGGTGTGGACCAATCTCTTGCACAAATAATATCTGAAAAACTCAATACTAACAAAGATGTTGAATTTGCATCCTTTAAGGTAGAGCATCCAACCCAAGCCGAGCCAAAACTATATATCAGAACAAAGAGTGGAGACCCTTCTAAATTGGTGCTTGAAGCAATTGCAGAGGTCAAAAAAGATATCGGAGATTTCAGAAAACAATTTACTGACATCTCAAGTGAATGACATGTTTGATCTAAAAAAAATGAAGAAGATGCATCTTCAAGCCGGAGTGCTATTAGGTACTCTTCTCATTTTTCTAATTGCTAATTTTATTTTTGCAGATAGTTCACTTAGTTTTATTCCGCCTTTGATTGGGGCGGTTATTGTTATTGAAATATTTGTTTTTGTTGGCATGGAGGTTAAGGCCGGGGCCATCAAGCATGGCTGGAAACACGAAGTTCTCGATACTCTTGTTGCACTTCTTGTTGCTGTTTGCATCTGGTATGGTGCATCATTCATACTCAATACTGAAACTCCAATATCCGGGGTTGTTTCATGCAGCATGCTTCCAAATCTTCAACGTGGAGATTTTGTACTTGTTCATGGAGGTCCCATCAATGCATATGAACTTGAGATGACTCAACAAGAGCTCGAGTCACTAAATGGCAAATCAGAAATTACATATGGCAATAAAAGCGCTACAATAAAGGGATCCATTTTCTCCTATTGTGTTTTCAATCGTCATACTGATATGTGCCAGGCATTTGTGAACTCCCCAGATGAATTTGTTGAAGAAAAAGGTGCATTTACCTACACTTATGATCGCTGTCCATTGACCTATTCAAATGATACTCAAGTTTCACAGCCATGTGTCACTTCAGTAATATTCCATGGCCAAGAATATTTGACAAATTTCTCCAATGACATCATGATCTACAATCCCCCGCAAACAGACTATTATTCGCTAATTGGGGATATTGTTCACCGGACAATGTTCAAAATCAATGTCGATGACAAGTCTTATTATCTTACTCGCGGAGACAACAATCCGATACTTGACATTCAGATTTACAATTATCAGAATAATCTTGAAAACAGGCCGGTTCCAGAAGAACATGTTCGTGGAAAAGTGATTTTGAGAATCCCTATCCTTGGATATTTCAAGCTATTTTTATCCGGATATCTCCAGGAAGATCCACAGTGCAGAACTCAATTGGAATTTCCAACAGCTGGTTGAAATGACAATTTCGTGGAATGATTTTGAAAAGGTTGAACTTCGAGTTGGGACTATTGTATCAGTTGAAGATTTTCCAGAAGCAAAAGTTCCTGCATACAAGCTGAAAATTGATTTTGGAGAATTTGGAATCAAAAAATCAAGCGCGCAAATAACAAAATTATACAAAAAAGAGGATCTGTTTGGGCGCCAGGTAATATGCGTGACTAATTTTGCTCCAAAACAAATCGGTCCATTCATTTCAGAGGTTTTGACTACTGGTTTTTACACTGAAGATGGAGTTGTCTTATCTGGACCAGATAAAACTGTTCCAAACGGTTCTAAACTAGCCTAGAGCTTCATGTAAATCATATCGCAGTATTTTCCTCTATGCTTTATCCACTTTGGAAATCTTGCAAATTCTCTGAACCCGACTTTTGAATAGAGGTTATGTGCAATTTTGTTTGTTGAAAATACTGTTAGAACCATGTTCTTTGGATTATATATCTTTCTTGCCTTCCTAATGTTCAGTCGCAACAGCGCTTCTCCAAGGCCAATCCCGCGAAACTCCTTTGCAATTGCAATTCCAAGAGAAGCATTTCCTTTTTCTTTGAATTTTCCAAGATTTGCTCCAGAAGTTCCGGCAATTTTTCCAGAGATTCTAGCAACCAGAGTATATCCTATCCTTTTCTTTTGATTTTCAATTTGCATTTTTTTCCATTCTTCCTCTTGTTTCAAATTGAATTTTTTATCGGCTAATATATTTGTTTTCTCATCAATCAATCTATTGATAAATCTGAGGTATTCTGCAGTACTATCATCTTTTTTGACAAATGATACTATTGCAACTCTCCCGTCATCAAGTATTAACTTATCCATAATGCCGTCCACCAGTTTCTTCGGTCATGGTATCTTGAAGTCTTTCTTTGATTTTTTCCTTTTCTTTAGTGCTAATTTTCATTTTGTCTATTTTTTCATTCCATTTAGCGAGTGCGGAACTTATTGATTTCATGCTTCTATCACTATCAACAATCTTCACATACTCCAGGAGTGCGTTCAGTGCATATATGGAGTCAGAATCTCCAAGTGATCTGATTATTGCTGCTCTGAGCATGTGATTTACTTCATTTTCCATTGTGCAGAGTCTGGTGTAGTGATATGTCAGCAGTTTTGCAGCATCATCCTTGTTTAGCTTTCCAAGGAGATAATACAGCTCACATGCCCCTTCAATTGAGGTATTGTAGTTGAATATTGCACGATAAACCCCCATCCTTACCTGGGAAGGGTCCTTGTCAGCATTTTTCATTTTCATATATTCGTGCGTATGCATAATCCGAAATTCTGATGTTTTTGCAAGTGTTTCATGCACCATGTAAATAAGCAGCTGCCTTACTGTATCATCTCCAGAATTGTGGATTTTTATCAGTTTTTTTACTGCGTCCTTCTTTGCCTTCTCATCTACTGCAACTGGATAAAATCTGATTGCAAATAATGCCTTTTCAATTTCCTTTAGTGATTCTTCTGCAATTTTATTCTGTTCTGTCACCCAACCACCTCATTATAAATCTAGCATATCATAGCTAGTTTAGGGTGTGTGATTGATATTTGCAACAAGTAATATAAACAAATTCAATGAGGCAAAAGAAATTCTCAAAAATTACGAACTAACTCATCTTCAATTTGATTATACTGAGATTCGTTCTGATTCTCTCGAAGAGATCGCAAGAATCTCTGTTCGTGCAGCATACCGTATGTGCAAAGAAGCTGTTTTTGTAGAAGATACTGGACTTTTTATCAATCATCTCTCGGGGTTCCCAGGAACATACTCCGGATGGGTGCAAAAAAAAATTGGGAATGCTGGCATTTTGAAACTTATGGAAGGGGTTGAGGATCGTACTGCAACTTTTGATACCATTATTGCATATATGATGGATAAGGAGCATGTTTCGTTTGTTCGAGGAAAATGCGAAGGAACAATATCCCTTGAACCTCGTGGAACAAATGGATTTGATTATGATTCTATCTTTGTTCCAGACGGGGAACATCAGACGTTCGCTGAAAGCATAGAATTAAAAAACAAGCTATCACATAGATATAACGCGCTTCTAGAATTCTCTAAGAGAATACCTCTTAGAACTTAATCTATATTTTAGATGTATTGACCGCTCTAGGTCAGTAAAATTCGGATGATTTTATGGCAAGATTACATTCAAAGAAAAAAGGTAAGTCTGGGACAAAACGTCCAAAGAGTACTGATAAGCCTTCTTGGGTTACTATGAGTAAAGATGATCTTCAGGAGCTTATTATTAAAAACGCCAGAGAAGGTGTTTCTACAGCCAAGATTGGTTTGCTTTTGCGAGATCAGCATGGAATTGCAAATGTTAGAACCATTCTCGGAATGCCCATCGGAGCATTCCTTGCAAAGGAGAATGTTTCTCCAGAATATCCAGATGATCTTCTCAACCTAATCAAAAAGGCAGTAAGAATGTCTGCTCATTTAAAGGGAACAAAAAACGATACACACAACAATGTTAAACTTGGTCATGTCGAATCAAAGATTAACAGGCTTGTGAAATACTATTCTGGAAAGGGAAGAATCCCACAAGGATGGAAATACGAGCGCGACAAAGCAGCGCTACTTGTAAAGTGATGGTGATTTTGTGGGCGGAAGAAAAGTTAAAGCAGTAGATAAGTGGAAATCAAAGAAATGGTATACTGTTAAAGCACCAGCTTTGTTTGATGGTAAAGATATTGGAGAACTTGTTGCATCAGATCCAAAGAAGCTTACGGACAGAATTGTCCGAACAAGTCTCTTTGAACTTGGGTCTGGTGGGTCTTCACAAATAGCAATGTTTACAACATTGAAATTCAGAATCACCAATGTTAGTGGTGTTGAGGCAACGACCAAACTTCTTGGTCATGAGATTGCCCCATCATTTATCAAAACATTTGCACGACGTGGAAAATCACTTATTCATCAGGTTGTTGATGAGAAAACAAAAGATGGTGAGGGACTCCGGCTAAAGCTTATTGCAGTTACAAGTTCTGGTGTTAGTCAAAATACTAGAAGAAACCTCAGAGAAATTCTTGTTGAAGAAACCTTGGCAGCAATCAAGGAAAAACCATACGATGAGATAATGCAGGATGTTGTTTTTGGTAGACTTTCATCTAGAATCTTCTCAAGACTTAAGAAAATCACTAAAATGCGAAGAGTTGAAATTCGAAAGTCTGAACGTGGAGAAACCTTTAACTAATTTTTTTCTTAATTTTATCGGGGGATAATTATGATACCTGGCGCAATGGATCCAAAAAAAATGCAGGCAATGATGAAACAAATGGGAATTCAATCTGATGATATTCCCGCAACTTCTGTAGTTATTGAAACAGAATCAGAAAAAATGACAATTCTAAATCCTCAAGTGGTAAAAATCACCATGCAGGGGCAGGAATCATTCCAGATCACTGGTTCTGTTCAAGTTGAAGAAAAAACTTCTTCTGAAGATCTTAAAATGGTCATGGAACAGGCTGGCTGCAGCGAAGAAGAGGCCCAGAGCGCGCTTGAGCAGACTAATGGGGATATTGCAGAGGCAATTCTTCTAATTGCTGATGGGAAGGAATAAAAATTTTAGGTCGTTAACCTCCTTATGGGAATTCGGCGGGAACTATTGCTAATTGTTATACTGATAGTCATTGTTGCAGTTCTTGCAATGGCAGTTCGTTTCTTCAATGTCAATGTTGTTGAGGCAGATGCCAGCAACTTTGTGATGGAAGATCTACAGAGCAAATATCCTTATGCAGATATTGGAATCATGGCTATTTCTTCTCAGTATAATGAGGCCGGAGGAAAGTATTTTGAGGTTAAAGCAAAAGTGACTGCTGCACCAGAAACAAAATGTCCTGAGCGCTCTCACATATACTATAATTATCCTGCTCAGAATTTCGTTCCACAGCCCCCAGAAGTAATTACCAAAAATTGTGTTGTTTGCAGCAAGGGAATCTGCAATATTGCATTCCCAGAAGAAGCAATCATTGCATCTCATACTTTTGAGGGAACTGAAAATGTTCGTAGTTATCTTCAGGCAAATCAGAATGCAATCCCATATGTAAATGAGAATAATAACTCTTGGGAAGTGGTTTGGAACTCTCAAACTGCAGATTCATATTATGCAGTTACGCTACATCGAAATGGGACTATCCTAGGACTTGGGTCGATTAGCAAATCTTGATTTTATTTTCTTTTATTTCTATTTTTCTATCTAAAAATCTCGAGACAACATCTATATTCGTTCTCAAATGACTGCTTAACTCACTTGTCGAGTATTCTGTTTCTCCTTTTGCAAGGGCTCCATATATCACTAGTTGGTCTGCAAGATGGAGGTCTACTTCTGCAGTTTCCTTATTCAAATTATCAAGGGCCTCTTGTGCCACAATCTCTGCTCTTTTTCCTTTTTCTCCAGGGACATATGAGCCTCTAAGCCCCTTGAAACATGTTATCGCGTTTCCAACAGAAAGTGATTGTTCCTCGTGAATCTTGACATTTTCAATTTTATTTTGTACAAATATCTTCTTTTCCCGAATTGCAATGCTTTGGTCTAAGCCTGCAATCCTTATAATAGCTTGAATTTCATCATCTGATGTCCAGGTTTTGCATCCATGCAATTCTACTCGCTCTATTGAAAATTCAATAATCCCGCCGCCTTTTGGATAAAATCCAGTTTTGATCATTTTGCAATCCATCTGCACTCCAAATCTCTTAATTGCAGTTGCAAATACCTTTTCAAAATAATCATAGCTTGGAGCTTTCATTACATGCGTGCCTCCGATAATTCTAATCTGGCTTTTTTTCTGTGCTCTGATTAAAATTGGCAATATGGTTTGTGCAACAAGAATGACTGATCCTGCAGTTCCAATATTAAACTCGTATTTTCCACCGACTATCTTTCCAGGAGAAAATATCAGTTCTGTGCTTCCAAGCTCTGCACCTTCAATGGTGCCTCTGCAGATTTTTCTAACTGAATTACATGCCATCAAATGCTGGGGTCTTAGGCCTGGGTTGTTTCGGCCTGCTCGAATATTGTAAATCCTAACTTTTTTTCCTGTTATTGATGCTAAGCTGAGTGCTGATCGGATTATCTGTCCGCCACCTTCTCCTTTTGATCCATCTATTTCAATCATTAGAGTACCTCTGGATATGAAGGTGGGTATTGAACTTGTTCAATTTGACCACCTTCTCCTTTTGATCCATCTATTTCAATCATTAGTTTACCTCGTGAAAGTTAGAAATACTTCTGCACCAGAAACGTAAACAGAAATAGGCCAGCGCATCTCTGCGCTGGCAAGGCGACCAGTTATCCTCCCATGCACTAAAAAAAGAGCGTGATGTTATGATTAAGATTAGGAATCTATATAAATGTTCTTTGATTCTGTGGTATATATTCACAATAAATGTCTATAATTCTGATTTTTTATCCTCGTTTTTCCTCATTTATTAACTTTTATGCGATATTCTCTCTATGGCGCTTGGCTATTTTTAAACATTGACTTCTTATATTTAGTATGGCTAAAAAATCCGCTTCTCCGGGAGCAGAAGCGCCACCTGGAATTCCTCGTGGCTTAAAAATCGGTAATCCTATGACATCACAAGCTAGCAGAACTATTAAACCTACTGAAGTACTCGCAAGACTCAGTGGGCTAGGTAAAGGATTTAATGAAGAAACTCAATCTTTACTCTCAGTTCCTGGACTTCTTTTTGAAAGATCAGGAAATACTTCTGTTTATTACTCCGTAGATCTTGATTTTGGAGTGGCAGATATCACTAGCCAGATCCTTCACAGTATCCCTCCAACTCCATCTAAAAATGATTATGGAATCGCACTTTATGAAAGAGCAAATACAACCTATTTTGTTCTTGTGGATATGAGAAAACGCATCATTGTCCATGAGAGACTGAGTTCTTACCAAACTGATTCTTCTGATATCTCCTGGGAGCATATTAATGAGACTATCAAATCCGCAATAGCATTAGCTAAAAAAACTCCTGATGGTGGTTCTTTTGTTCTTTTCAACGGCACATTGAAGGTGATTCGTCCAAGAAAAAGCTCTCCGTCAGAGAAACCTGCTTTTGATCCAACTGTTCCAAAAAACCTCTGAACAGTTGTTTAGTCTCAATTTCTGGTCTAATGTGGTTTCTTTTTAATATTTACGCATTAAAGTATGTTTCATGTCAAGTAGGGGAACCTCCCACAAAAAATTACATCATATTACTCAAGCAAAGCGAGTTGGATATGTAAGAAGACCCAAGGCCGAGCCTCCAATTGAAGTTGCTGAACTTTGGGCAACCTCTGTTTCTGAAAACTCTCGTGCGATTATAGTCGAGGCTGATCTTAAAGCTGACATGTCAATTGGCGACCCTGGATTTAAGGTTTTGAGGAAATCCAGGTATGTTCTAACACATGTTTCTGCTGCATTCAAAACTCAACGTGATCGCCTTGATCTTGTTTCTCGTGTTATTGGTGTAATTCGGGATTACGGAGAGCCTGAAGGCATCGCATTACTTAGAACAGCAAGGTATATTTTTGGTTATGATAAATCAATTAACGA
This sequence comes from Microcaldota archaeon, assembly GCA_018812625.1. Taxonomy (GTDB): domain Archaea; phylum Micrarchaeota; class Micrarchaeia; order Anstonellales; family Bilamarchaeaceae; genus Bilamarchaeum. The sequence continues at coordinate 25,709 of JAHJDH010000009.1, forward strand.
GAAAATCGCAATGACTGTTGCACAGTTTGGCCTTGAGTCTGATTTTGATATTCTTATTTCTGTTTTGGAAGACTTCAAAAGCATGACTGCTGCAAGATCAGTGCAAAATTTCCTCGATAGATTCCCAGAGCAAAGACCAGTTTTTGAGCAGCGGCTTAGAGACTCATCCGTTCCACATCATATTACCGACAGAATCTGCACTGGCAACTGAGTTTTAAATGATTTGCTTCCCAATTGGATTATATGAACAGGCGTGGATATACAGTAACTGGTCTTGCAGAACGTAGAGATAGTATGCGTTCTTTTGGATCGCTTCGTGTACTTCTCTCTGAAATGAAATCCAGAACTCCTACAAAAGAAGAAAACCTGCTTTTAATCGAGGAAGTATCTGAAAAAATCAGGAAACTGGACAGTGACTTGGATAAAAAAGGAGAACAATTGCGTGCGCATGTTAAGAGCCATGTGGAGACAATTGCAGGAAGCCGCGAGGATGAACTTTCTGGCATGGGTCTTATTTTTGATGATGGCAAAACTAGGATTGTTTTTGAAGCTGGGGAAGCTGATACTACTGGAGACAAAATAAGTAATGTAGTTGAAGCTTGTTTAAAGGTTGCAGAATCTGATAGAAAATTCCTTAAAGAAATCCTCCCTCAACTTGAAAGCAATTCCCTGCCTGGAGATAAAGTTCCAAAACTTGGCGAGATCTTAGGCAATAATACTTATTGGAGATTTTTGGAAGAGACCTGATTCTTTTTCTTTATCTCTCGTTGTTATCATCTGATTTTATTATTACCTTTAGCTATCTCCAGATTCTCCTATCACTCTGCTCAATTCACTTCTGAAATATGCTTGTCGTGCAGCAGGATCCATTGTCGCATGATTTTCTGGCATGCGCATTTCGTATATCGGACCGCCTTTGCCCCTTTGGAATCTTACTACTCTGGTCTCTCCAACCTCAAATGTTCCGCGGTAAGCAAGTGTCCTTGGCGTTATTCCTTCAATTCCAAGTGAAGAGACGAAATCTCTTGGGTTTGCTCCGATGATGTCTATCGGATTTGCAGCTAATCTTGTTTCACCTGGCGGAGCAGCCTGGCGTCTTGGTCTTGCAGAAGCCGCTGGCAACTGACCTGGAGCCTCTCTAGGCCTTGGTCTTCCTACCATAATCTTAATTACAAGTGTTGGATGTGCCATTCCATCTGCGCCAATAATATTTTGGACCATTGCAAAGCAGTTGGCTCTTGCTTCTGAAGTGTCCGGAATCTCATGGCTATGCACTGCCTGTGCGACGAGGTCATCAAAGGTAAGCTGATCTGCAGTTCTTCCAGTTCGCTCCATTGCTTCATGTACAATTGGCGATCTTGTAAACTCAGGATCTGCTATGAGTCTATGTATTCTGTCCATCCTTCTTTGTGCAACACCGATACGCAATCCAGGAGCCCCACCAAGAATTCTTCCAACTTCCCTAATTGGTACAATGGCAGCACCATGCCTCAGTGCAATTGCTGCAGGCCTTCCGGATACATTGCCAAAGTAGCCAGGCTCTTCAGCAACTCTTTGCAGTACTGTTCTTATTGCAGTTCTTCCTTCCCTGCTGCTTGGATCAGCTCCAAGAAGCGCAAGTCTCAGTCCGCGTGGTGAGTCACTGAATGTTGCAAATCCAACAATCTGCCCCTGCGCATCTCTTGCTACAAGCAGATGCGGCATTCTTGAAATAAGATCTCGTGGATTTTCATATCTCAATCCTACTCCTCCATAAGATGCTTCATAAACTGCAAGAACATCATCCATTATTGCGCTTCTTTGATCTGCCGGTACTGCTTCCCATGGTCGTCGGGTAGTTTGCTCAACAGTAACATCAAGACTAGTCAGTCCGCTTACCAGCGCCCCTGTATCATGTGCTGCAATATCAGCGACAGCTGGCTGAACAGTTGTTGCATCTACAGCTCCAGGAGCAGCTGGCCTTTCAACTTGCAATCCTACAAGATCTGTTATGTGCGGACTTACTGAACCATCTGCCTGAGCAACTGCTGAAATTCTTCCAGTTGTGGTGTCTAAGGTTAATCTAAACTGCCTGCTTTGCGCTCTGATTTCTGCAGGCACTGATGCTTCTGCTCCAAATGCCCGAATTCTTCCGGTTGTTCTATCAGCATATCCAGTAACCTCGATAGTATTGCCAACTCGTCTTCCAGCTAGCATAGCTTCACTGAATGTGCCAGTTACTCCATGTGCTGCTGTGATGCTTCCATCATTCATTACAATAAATGCATTATCTAGGCTAACTCTTGTTGGAAGTCCATGCTCTGGTTCTCTTGAATCAAAATGTTGCCTTACTGGTCTTCTTGCGCTCATATCTGATCCTGCAAGTGCAGTTACATAATCAGTTCTGCTCAGTAATGGCGATGTAACTTCTGTACTTGCAGGTATGGTTGTAGTGCTTGCTGCTTCTGGAACTGGGGGAGGAACTGCTCTTGGAGCAGCATGCTGCTCTTCAAGCACCTGCCTTGCAACTCCTTCAAGGAATCTTCTTCTTGATGCTGGATCTGTTGGAAGTCTTCTGCTTCCAATAATCCTCCGCATTCTCATTATTTCTGGCTGATGGATTCTTGCTCCGCCTCTTCCTTCTGCAGCTATATACCCTTCATATCTTCTTACTGTCTGGGCAATATCTTCAGGTCTAATTGTTGCCGCTGCTTCTGGAACTGGTGGAGGTACTGCCCTGGTTCTTCTTGCTGCCTCTGGAACTGGAGGCGGAATTACTCTTACTCTTTCTCTTCTTGCAATAACTGCAGATGCCTCATCAGCAATAATTCTTGCACGTGCTTCTTCTGAAAATACAGGGTTTTGAAGTCCTTCTCTAATTCTTCCAACTGCTGCCCTGTATTCTCCAGGTATTTCTGCAGTTGGAATTTCTGATCTTGCAATTGTATCTAGTGATCTGCTAACCCTGCTAAGTGGACTCATTGGATCATATGTTCTGCCACCAGTGCTTCCCCTACTAACAAGTGCCACTTCCAGCGGCATATTTGATCGTATTCTTCCAGCAGCATTCTCAAATTCTATTGCAGTTCTAGCTTGTCCAGGAATTCTCTCAAGACTGTGTCCTGCAAGGTGCTGCAGCAGAGCAGGCCCAGTAAGTTCTGCTGGAATGTATGTTGCTACTTCTGCTCCTGCAACATTTATGAAATATCTGTGAGCTCTTCTTCCTCCACTTTCATATGTTCTGATTGCTCCGCTTGGATCAACTTCTGCCCGTACGCCAACTTGTGCAAGAGCACCTTCAGCAATTCCAAGAACTGTTTCAGGTGTTTGCAATACTCCTAATCTATGCATCCTGTCAGTTGCAATTCCAATTCTGTTTGTGAGTACCATTCCTGTTGCATCGACCTGGTGTGCTGTTCCATCAGTTGTAATGATCCGGACAGGTGCCTCACGAGCTGGATCAACATGCATAACTCCTGGAGTCTCAGTTCCACTTCTCCTATAAACTCTGCTCCAGCTGCTGTCATGATTATAAACGCCTGGCATCTGTTCTCTTACTGCACCGCCTCGCTCATGACCAATATGCAATTGCAGTCTTGTTCCCTCTGGCAAGCCAAGTGAATCTGCCATTGAACTCATCCAACCTGCTGCTTCTGGTGTGAGCTGCCCATCTGCACCCTGGAATCTTGATTCCCAGTGGCTTCCATAAGTTGTAGTGAAATTTCCGCTTGAATAAGCTCCACGCATCACTTCCATGGCAAGTCCCACTGGAACAACCACATTGCTTCCCCATGGATTATGAACTGTTGAAAACATGTCTCCAAATGCCTGGCTCATCGCCTCTGGACTTCCCGCAGCAAGGTTTGGTCCTGCATGTGTATATAAATTATTATCTATGATCACCGCTCCTTGTGTTTCCTGTATGAATCCGATTAGGCCGCTATCTCTCATTTCTCCCATTGCAAATCTCCAGATATCCATCTGGCCACTTTCTGTCAATGTTCTAAATGCAGGATCGCTCTGAACTCTTTGATCATATGCTGCCTGATATCTGGTTGTAATCTCTTCAACTGTTTCAGCAATACCAACTCTGTTAAGTTCAAGTCCAATTTCTGCAAGTGTTGTATCGCTAACATCCACTCCATGCCTTGCATAGGCTGCTGCTTCTGCTTCTGTGAAATGAGAACTCAAATCAAATCTCTCAAGTCCGCTTACTGCTGCCTGTATATCTGCTGGGGTTCTAGCTGCCATAAGAGCTTCAGTAACCGAACTATCCAATGGTGCAAGAGCTCTTTGAACATCTGCAAATGAACTGTTTCCAAACATTTCATGGAATCTCAGGAACAGTGATTCATGATTTCCACGAAGAGTATGCACTCTGATTCCACGTGCTCCAGCTTCTTCCTGCAATTGTCTAACTACTTGAAGGACATCTAAACTGGATGGTCCTCTGTCAATATAATCTCCTAAGAAAACAATATCTGTTCCTTGAGGAAGGTCTGGATGAAGTGAGTATCTTTCTGCAATTGGAAGATGTGCTCCGCCATCTTGAAGTATCCCAATATTCACCATATGATCAAACACCTGGTGCTCTCCATGAATATCTCCAACAACAAATGTTTGACGGGAATCCTGAACTACAGTAACATAATTATGCTCAACTCCTTGTGCATCAACGTATACCAAATCTCTGCTTGTTGATTCTACACTTGCAACATATTGTTCAAATTCTGCTCTGCTTCTGAATTGTTCTGGCGGCAGTCTTCTTGTACTTTGCTGATATGTTCTTACATAGTCTGCTGGAGGAACTCTGCTTCCTGCCTGTCTCATTAAAGTATAAAATCTTCCATAAGCCCGCGCTTCTCCTGCTGAAAATATCAATGCCTGTTGATCTAATGTTCTGCGAGCTTGAGCCCTTTCAGTTTCATTTCCATGAACCATTTGATCTGCAAGTCTTGCAAGCTCATTGAGTCTGCCAGTACCTGGAATATCTCTTGTTCCAGTGCTGATTTCAAGGTCTATATGTTCTCCAAATTGCTCTGCAATAAGAAGCCGATCTTCTCTTGTCCCTCTGAGATATTCACCGCCATCTGCAAGCATGTATTCAACTGCTTCTTTTTCTGCCTGGGTCAATCCGCGGTACCTTTCCTGTGCAGCTGCTCTTTGATCTGGAATTAGCAGTCCTTCTGCAATTTCATATAGTGCTCTTGCTCTTGTGGATAATTCGTAAATATTTGCTGGAGGTCTTTCACTAATTGCAATTCCAGCAGCATCTTCCAGGCTGCGACCTTGCTGCATCAATTCTCTAACGCGCGCAATATCCCTTCCTCCTCTTGTTGATATGTCCACTGGCTGACCACTAAGTCTCTCCACATTTGCTACTAATCCCGCAACTGCATCTGGCTGAACTCTGGCTCGATCTCCGCTCATTGCACGTGGTCCTGTGATTTCTGTTACTTCATGAACCTGATCCGGACGAACTACAACTCCAACAACATCTCCTTCTGCTCCAATTGCAATTGGAACTTCCATTATCTGTGCTTCGGCTTCCGGAGCACCGGTATGCCTTTGTATTCTTTGGGCTCGTTGCTCAAGAAGTTGTTGGTGCTGCTGCAAATATCTTCGATAAGGTAAACCCAGACTTACCTCTCCAGAACTGCCTGCTGTTCTTGCTGCTGCAACAAATTCTCCATCTCTCAACAATCCCCTAACTTCTCCGCGAACCATTGGCTCCATATGTTCTGATCTGAGTATTGCTATTGCACTTTCATCTCCCTGCACGATTCTTCTGGCAAAGTCTGCAACCAAACTTCCTGTTGTCAAACTATCTGCAAGTGCTTGAACATCACTACTTCTTGCCTCAGGAACAATCCTAACTGTTGGTGCTCCAGTATCACTTCCAGGCCCGCTGCCTCTTCTTCTAGGTCCACCTCCACTTGGAGGAGTTGGTGGTCTTGGTTCGGTTACCTGCATGCCAACTAATCCAGTTAATGCAGCATGACTTGTCTCTGTTACTCCTGCTGTTACTAATCTATTTGGCCTCTGCAAAATCCTTGTTATCCTTCCAGTTGTTCTGTCAACTGAAATATCGATTACTGCAAGATCTCCATTTTCTCTAATGCTTCTTGGTATGCTACTAAGGCTTCCAGTTTCTTCAATAATTGCAACTATTCTTCCGCTTTGTGGATCAAAGTATGCTCCGACTGGAATTCCAGTATCTTCAGTTGCTCCTGCTGGAACTGGTCTTTGCATTCCATGCGCAATTGCCTGATCAAGTTCTCCAACAATTCCGCTTCTTGCTCCGCTTCGGTCTCCAAACAGAATCTGTGCATTTTCAAGTGTTCCAAGATTTAATTCAGTTCCTTGCTGATGCGCGCGTAAATATTGTGCTCTTCTTGGATCCAAATTTGCTTGCTGCACATGCCTCTCCAATGTTCCAGTAGAAACTCTTGCAGTGCTATCCGGTGCCAGCGGAACAACAGGTTCCACTCTTCTTCTTGTTGTTCTTGGCATTGTTGGAATTGATTCTGGTGAAATTAACATCTCAGGTAAAGGCGCAGTTGCTGCTGTATGTATTCCTGCTGCTTCTCTTGGAGCTGCCACTGGTCTTGGGACTGAGGGTGGTGTTACTGACTCCTGCAATATATCTGCACTTGTAACCTCAATCGGAGGTGGAGATACATCTCCTGACCCAGGAAGAATATCTGCACTTCCAACTTCCATTGTTGGCTCTGGGTGCATTGCTCTTGTTGGTCCTCCATATTCTGGTGGAAGTTGTTCAACGGCTCTAGGGTTTGGTACTCTCCTAGTGAGGAATCCTGGGTCTCCTGTTCCAGCATCTGCTCTTGCCCTTGCTTCTTCGGATAAGAGTCCATCGCGAACTCCTTGCCAAAGCCCGCCCCATTCTGCTTCTCCCATTCCTCTCATATGCTGGAATATTCTTTGCGCGCCTGCTTCCCTTGTATTTAGAATTCCTAATCTTGCTTGCAGATGCTCGCTGCCAATAATATCATTTCCTTGTCTTCTTATTGGTTCTGCAGCTCCTCTGCGGGCTTCTGGAATATCCTCAGCTCTTCTAAATACAAGATATTCAGAATCCCTTGAAATTCCAAGATTCAAATCAGTTGCTCCTTCTATTCTCCGAAGGCGCGCAACTTCTCGCCTTGGTATTCCTGATAATGGAAGTATATGTACTTCTACTCCCTCAGGTATTACTGCAAGTGCAGGAATGTTTCTAACAGAAATTAATTCCCCTTCTCTTCTAACTCCAATAACTCCTGATTGTTGGGCATCAGGAATTCTTCCAAGGTCATCTACTACCAAATATCTTCTTCCACCTGCAGTTCTAAGATCTCTAACTTCTCCGCTTTGGCGAAGTTCACTGGCAAGTGCCCTTCTTTGTCTAAATGAAAGATGGTCTACTGGAACCAAATACCTTGCCTGCCCTTCTGGTAAAACTCCTCTCATTGCTCGTGTTGCAGTTTCCCTTATGATTGGTGAAGATGAGATTCTTGTTCTTGATCTGAATGTGCTTCTTCCATCAACTCCATCTATTGTTGTTGATCCCTCACCATTGAGTGGACGTCCATATGCATAGTACCCATTACTTTCCATCCGTCCAAGGTTTTGTCCAGAAACTTCATCTCCCATTCCTGATCGCTGTCCATTATATCCATCAATCAGGCTTGTCATTGCTTCGCTAAATACTCTTCCCTGTTCCGTTGTTGGTGCAAACTCACTGATCCATCTTCTCATTCCACGGACAAATGGGCCATCCATACCCGCTCCAAATGCCTGTTGAATAACACCCTCAACTGTTCTGATTACTGGCTCTCTTCCAGCTGCAGTTGCTGTTCTTAGTTCAGCAGAATTCATTGCATATGTCATGTGCACAAATAATCTGTGAAGATCCTGAGTGAACTGATCTCTCATTGCACTTAGGTCAACAGTTCCATCCTGCCTGACTCGTGCTCTGTATGAACCAAACGTATCTGTATCAATTGCACCGAACCTGAAGAAACTATAGCTTCCATCATCATTTTGTCTTACTCTGTACCCTTGACTTTCCAAACTATGTGCTACTCTAGCTGCTTCTGCTGGAGGCGTGTTTCCAATTCTAAGCCACATTGTCCATACGTTTAATTCGTGACGGTCATAGAATCCTGCTGCTGCAAATCCTGTTTGTGAATAGCCAAGCTCTTCAAGGAAATTTTCTGGATGCGCTGCAAGTTCTGCAAATAAGGTCTCTCTTCTTGCCTGGGTTGTTGGGTCACTAGAATCAAATGGAATACTATGGAATTCATCTGCAGCATCCACAGTTACCTGAATCCGTTCACCACCTGCAGCAATTTCGCCATGGAAATCACGAAGGTCTCTCATTATTCCATATTCTACTCTTCGGCCTAGTGCTCCAGTATATGAATAGTCTGTTCCATCTGCTTGCTCTACATGTGTTCTTGGAGCAGGAGCACCAGTCAATACTGTTCCTTCAGCACCAATAGAATCCGGACGAAGTCCCTGGCGTTTTGCAAACACCATCATACTGGTTCGCTCAACCCCTCCAGCATCTGTAAATGTTCTTACCTGACCTGCAGCATCAACAACTTGTATCCGCATTCTGTATGCTCCAACAAGACCGTTTTGGAAATTGACCTGATTAATTATTATCCTATCAGTTGGAGCAAGGCCTTGGATGTCTGGGCGCACTAATGTTTCTACTTGATGAAGGAGATCTCCACTGAGAATCATTCCAGCAAGGAACGGATCATCTGCAAGAGTGGTGAAAGATTGGTAATCTCTACTTCTTACTGATGTGGGCGGAAGTTCTCCCAACCTGATTCCAAGAGTATTATAAAGTTCTGCGCGAGCTTCAGTTGTGTCTATCCCTCTTGCATATGCTGCTTCAAGCTGTTCTCTTGGAACTCCATACATTCTTGAAAGCTCCTGCCCAACTTCTCCATGAAGTCCGCGAAGTTCAGTAAAGTATCTTGCTTCAGAGTGATAATAATCTGCATTGGCGCGCAGTGCAGTAGCGTGGAGTAATCTTGAGCTTACAGGAGCTCTTAATGTTTCAATTTGTTCGTGTAATACTCTTGCCTGGCGTCTTAATTCCTGTGGTTGCAGCATAAGTTCTCCCGCTTCCTGGCGCAATCTTTGAGCTTCTGCTATGTTTCCAGCTCCTTCTGCTACATCTGCCCTTCTTCTAAGTTCTCTGATTTGCGGATCCATCTGGGCGCTAAGCTGTTCTGCCTGTGCCTCTAATTGTGTTGCTTCTCCATTTAGTCTAGTTAGTTCACTTTGCATTTGCTGTTCCAGTTGTCTTGCTTCTTGCTCCAGTCTTGTTGCTTCCTGCTCTGCCGGTCTTGCCCGCTCGCGCAAGCTACGTATTACTGTTTCTCGATCTGCTACGCTCATTTCTCTAAATGATTGAACTGCTCTTCGTCTTCCTGAACCAAGGTCTCCAGTTCTAATTATTCTAACTGCTTCTTCCGCAGTTACTGGCGCATTCATTCTCATTGGAGCTCCATCACTTAGCATGACTTCTGCTCCCTGGAATCTTTGTAAAACTGGTGTCCATTGTTCTGCAGGAGCTCCTTCCTGAGTTGGTATCCTTGAAATTTCCCTACGGAACCTGCTTCTTATTGTTGTCTCTAATCTTGATCTGGCATATGCTGCAAATGCATCTCTCATCCTTGATGTTGGCCAGCTCACTTCTCCAATTGCTGTTTGCGGATCAACATTTGTTAATGTTACTCTGTCCCTGAAAATTCTCACTTCAAATGTTTGCTCTCCCATCCGTACTTGTGCAACAATATGCTGTTCAATTGCACCATGAGTTTCTCCTGCAAATTCGCTGGCATACACAATCCTTATTGTCTGTGGAGCTGCCTGACTTTCAAATTGTCTTAGCATCACTGCTCCATGCAGATAATCCAAAGGAGTTGGAGTATCAGAACCACTTTGCTCAGCACTTGCTCTTGCAAGTTCCTGGACCATTTCATATCTGTTTCCTGCATCTACTTGCCTTGGCCTTCTTCCTGTTCTAACTTGCTCTGCATAAGTTCTTGCTTCTGCAATTACATCTGTTGATCCTGTTTGTTCAACCAGTCTTCTTGCAATTCTTCTAAACTGTGCTGCTCCTTCAATTATTCTTCGCCCCTCTGGACTTGAAACATCTGGCACTCCTCTTGGAGTTACAACTACTCCCCCGACTATCGTTCGTCCTCCTGGAATTGTTGAGGCTGCCGGATCCATTCCTCTTGCTCTTAAGTATTCAATTACTACAACATCAACCGGGTCAGTTGGCACATGTCCTTCTTGTGCAGATCTATATATCCCCTGGACAGTTTCAGCTTCCAATGCCCGAGCTACTCGTTCTGTATGTTCCGGAGCTATCCTATGTCTTTGACCCCAACCAGATCCGCTGATGGCCTGTGCAAATTCAACAACCTGTTCTCTGACTCTTGGAGGCAGGTTATTCAGTTCTCTTCGCCGAACTTCTGGAGCGCTATCTACTCCATATCTGAAATGATATGCAAATTCTATCAAACCATCTGGATTATGTGCAAGTTGTGCTGCACGAACCCTTCCTGCATATTCTGTAATTATTGCTTGTTGTGCAGTCGTATCGCTTCCAGCTTCTCCCATTCTTCGAACGAAACTGTGCATCTGATCTCGCACTTCAGGAATCATATCATTTATTTCTAAAACTACTGTATCTCTTGTAGCAGGATTTGCATATCTTCCTGCAATATCTGTTAAGTTTCCTTCCATTGCAACTACTGCATCAGGCTCTGCAACTGGAGCTGCACGCCTTCGATCACCTGGAGCTCTTCTTGCTGCTTCCGGAAGTGGGGGTGGTGTTGCTGGTGCAGGTTCAACCAATTCAACATCTGCACTTGTTAATGTAATTGGTTCTGCGTCGGTTGGTGTTCTAATTGCTTCTGGCTCAACAACAGTAGCTCTTCTTCTTGTTGGTCTGGCGTGTTCTGGTACTGCGTCTGATGGAACCTCAGCATCTTGTCTTAGTGTAACTTCCGCATCCGGTCTTCTTACTGTTGGCCGGGCATGTTCTGCTACTGCTTCAGGTGGAACTTCGACTGATCTTCTTGGAGTTGGTATCTGATCTGGCGGGACTGCAGTTGGTTCTCTTGGTGCAAGGCTTGCTTCTGCATGGGCAAGCGCAACCTGAGGATCAGTTCCTCCTGCGATTTCTTCAAACATTCTGTGTGTTGCTTGCCAGTTTGCTCTTTGTTCTGCGCTCATATGCGGCAGAACAGTTTCAAGAGTTGGTGCGCTCATTTCAATTCCAAAGTGAGTTGCAAGTGCCATGTCATGCGTGAAACTTCCTTCTGCTCCAATATCGCCCAAAAATCTGTGAGTTCCAGAAAGCATATCAAATCCAGTTTCTGTTCCAAGTCCCTGTACTGATCGAAGTGCCTCTGCAGGACTTCTGAAATACCAGCTTGATTTATCTGAATATTCTGAAAGCATTGCTCCTTCTCTCAAAACAAATGCACGATCTTCTGCGCTCATTCCCTCGAGCATTGTCCTGTATCTTCCAAGAGGGGAAGGATCAACACTAGATCCTTCTGTTCTATCATAATAAGTATGAACTCTTTGTGCAGCTGCATCTCCAATTACTGCAGCATCTCCAGCATGTACTGGTGGCTGGGCTCTTGGTCCAAACAAACTTTGTTGTCCTGCAGCAGCACCATCAAATGGAAATTCTGTTCTCTGGATCATTGCTTCTGCCATTGCAATTTCCCGGTCTCCCCATCCGAATCTTTCTCTTAACATCTGCTGTCCGCTTTCACTTCTCATCCATTCCAGAGTGGCAGGAACACGCGGCGGCCTTCCAGCTGCTCTTCCTGGATCAATATCATGAATCAGTGCAACCTGGCTTAGGAACTGTGCTTGTTCTGGTGAAAGCCCTCTTGCAATTGCAAGCTCATGTGTCATCTGCGCAGCGTTTCCAGTGTGCGCCCTATCATGATATACTGGAGTTCCATCTGTAGGCTCAACATGCAAAGCGCCATCTCCAGCTGTTGTACTCAAAGCTTCAAATTCTGGATATCTTCCTCGTGTAAATGGACGAACTTCTCCAACTGAAAGCGGTCCTGTTGCTTCCTGAATTGGAACTGCTGTTGGTTCTCTTGGAGTTCTGCTCGGTGCTCTTCTGGGTGCTCTAGGTGCAGGCCGCGAAGCTCCAACTGCTACTGCTTGTTCTACTGGAATGACACTGCTTCTTCGAGGAATTATATGTATTCCAGACTGCTCTCCAATCTGGTGCAATACTCTTGTAACTCTTCTTGCTTCTGCTCGGTCACTCATGCCGGCAATATAATCTGCAACTCTGCCTCTTCTCTCTGCTGCTGAAAGTCCTGGACTTCTTTGGCCTGCAACTTCCATACTAAGGAAGTTGTTTAACAGCTCCCGGGTTGTTATTGTCTGCCCCTCAGGTATTTGCAGTACTCCTCGCAAAACAGTATCAAGTGCTGCATATTCCTCTGGCGCTCTTCTTGGCACTGTTACTCCATCTCTTCTTGTCCAAAGATGCTCTGTTAGAACAATTCCTTCGGCCATTCTCTCTGCCATATTTACCTGAACATCTGCAGTAACAGGACCTTCATATGGAAGCACATCGCCTGCATTTATTCTCATCTGTACTTGTGTTTCAAATCCTCCAACATCAAATATTACAACATCTCCAGCTTGTCTTTGCACCCCACCAATAACCTGATCGCGTGTCAAAACTGCAAACTGGAAATCGTCAATATCATGTCCTGAAGCTGTGACTGCATCCCACATTGTTCTAAGCTGCTCATAAGTATCTGGTGTTACATGTGCCTGAATTTCTGATGGAGTCATTTCATCAATTGATCTTCCATGAATTCTATCCATTGCAATTGCAATATTTCCATCAACTTCTACAAATCCATGGACTGCTGGCCCAAGTGTTACTTCTCTGCCATCTGGCAAAGTAACTCTCATTTCCGAAAGTGTTCTAAATGCATTAACTTCGCGTTGTGCAACTCCCAGTAAATGTGTCCAGTCTGCATCTGTACGGCCAGCGCTTGAATCCGCAGGAGTCGGATCACGGAAAACTTTTACTGCAACTTCTGTTGGAACTCCATCAACCATTGCCTCTGCGCGGAATATGGCTGCAGAGGATCCTCCGCTTTCCGGAGTGTTGTCTATTCTGGAAAGTATCCTTGCTCTTGGAGCATCTCCTAATCTTACTGTTGAGCCATCTCCTTGTGTTACTTCCCCATCAAGTATTGCTCTTGGAGCCCCACTAAATTCTGCATCTCCAGATGCCCTGGTTGCCATGGGACTTGTGACATCTGGCCTTACCTGAATATCTGCAACACGTGCAATAGCAGCTTCTCTGCTCATTCCAGTTGCCATAAGCTCTGAAATTGCGCTATGAAGAGCTTGTCTTTCTACACTTGTTACTGTTGCTTGGTCAAGTGCAGTAATTCTTTGAACTTCAGCACTGATTCTTTGCTGCGCTCCTGCATCAGACAATGTAATTCTGTGATCGTCAAATCTTGCTCTGATCTGGTCGCCATCCTGGATTACCAATCTTCTGAATATTCCTTCCATCTCGCGTCCGCGTGCCCCGCTAACTCTGCGGCGAAGTACGCCTATAAGATCTTCAAAGTGTCTTATTGTTCCAGGCTCAATATATCTTCCGCCGCCTAAAGCTCCTGGTATTCTTAGTTGTCCATGGATAAGATCAATAATTCCACTATCTCTAAGCTGCCTGTAACCTTCTGCTCCAAATATTCTTGAAGCTGCAACTTCATCACCAAGAGCTATTGTACTTATTATTGCATTGGCAAGTTCATAATGTCTTGAATGTCCGTTCCAGTCTGTTCTTCTTGCTGGATCAGTTCTTCTGTCAACTACATGATCGACTAAATGAGTATTCATAACATGCGCAAGCGCCTCTTCTCCTGTGATGCCATGTATTGTGCTTGAAGCTGGAGCCTCGCCTGTTGCTGTTGTTCTGACACGGAAACCTATTCCATCTCCTGATAACTGTGCATTGATAGCTGCGTGCAGTCTTGCAGTATCTGCAGCAGTTCCGCCTTCTACTACATATTTCATGGTTCCAAGTCTTCGGACTCGAAGTCCTCTGCTTCTTGCATATTCAGAGCTTTGGAAACTTGCAACTCCTGCTTCTACAGATGTAATTACCATATTTGTTCCAGGATGTCCAAAGAACGTGTTCAGTCCGCGGATACCAAAGCTGTTTGCCAAAACCTCTGCAATTCCTTTGTGTGTTTGCGGAACATACCCTTCAATTTCTGCAAGAAGAGTATTCAATTCAGTTACATCCTCTCTATGAACACTCAAACGAATTTCAAGTGCTTCACCAGATACTATTTCATCTGGTCTGACATTTACTCTTTCTCTTGCAACCTGTTCAATTGCACGCTCTGCACTCATTCCTGTTTCTGTCAGTTCATTTACTCTTGCAACTATTGCAGCATCTGCTGGAGTCAGCGTTCCCTCTCTTCTTGCATAAATTCCTGTTACTCTCTCTACTTCTACTGGTTCAAGTCCGCGAACCATATCCATGCTTTCGCCAACGCCCATCCTTGCTCTAAGTCCATCTGGTCCGCTTGCAAAGCTTGGATCATCAGCCCTACTTAATGCAGGTCCGATAATTTCAGAAACAGGTGCCCCATCTACTCCAGGCCTTATTACTGCTGCATCTGCTACTTGTCCATCTGCTCTTGTGTATGTTGCACTTACCGAACCATCACCTGACCTTCGTAATCTTACAACTCCTCCATATTCCAAAGATGCAGAAACAATGTCTCTGGGGTTTGCCATCAGGTGTCTAAGATGCCCTAGACTTTCTGGGTGATCTGGGGCCATACGCTCGGCCATTACTCTTGTTGTTGCCTGATCAACTGCAGCTGGCAGCGCATCAAGAACTTCCTGACCTCTTCCCCGCGGGACAATGATTATTCCCATTGCTTCATCGCTGTTAGCAGGCCTAACAAGGAATGCATGTCCGCCTTCTCCAACAGCATCACGTGCTGCTTGCTGCAATATTGATCTGTAAGCTTCAAGACCAGATGTTCCATTATCAAATCCAATAAGTTCATTGATCTGGCCCAGCCTGTGTTTGTCTCCGGTAAATACAACTATGTCTACTTCCTGTCCAGCTTCAATCTGACTGCGTGCATATGCATCAATTTGTGAAAGTGCCATTCTTGTTGAAACCGAAACCTCGCCAATTCTCTCTCCAGCAACAATCCATTCAACATCTCGTTCAGTTGTTCCAGAGCGTCTTAGTAATTCTTGTGCAATTACAGAGTCTCCAAGAGCAGTTGCTGGAACTGCTTGTTCTACTACTGTTACGCGGCGTGCAGAGCCTACTTGTTGTTCTGGCGTTGCCACAACTGTTCTTCTTCTTGCTGCTTCAGTATGCAACATTTCTCCAGTTTGTTCCAGTGCAGCAGCAGCACGTCTTCCATATGCTGTTCCGCCTTCACGAAGAGCCTGTGCTTGTACATGTCTGCTTTCAGCAATATGATCAAGATCTGCTGGAGCTAATTCCGTATCTCTCATATATCCAATTGCTTCTGCTCTTGCATTTGCGATTATTACTTCTGGTTCATTTGCAATTGCATCCAAGTTACCTGCCCGTCTCAAACCAAGTTCAAGCTGTGCAGTTCTATTGGGCCCGCCCTCAGCAGTAGTTGCCCGAATAAAATCTCCACTAATTGCAAGTTCAATTGCACTATCCCTCATCTCTGGCCTTACATGTCCTAGTGCATCTCTAATTAGTGCTTCTCTTCTTGCTGTACTGTATTGTGCAAGGTTTGGATGGTCATGCAGCACTTGGGAAATTGCAGCATCTGCATGATAAACAAGTTCATTTCCTGCAGTAACATGTGCTGGTATATAATCTATTGCCTGGTCTCCAGAGCCTAGAACATATCTTCTTCCAGTTCCTTCTCCGGTTATTGTGAATTGCTCTGCTTGAGCATGTTCAAATAATCTCAATCCTTGTGCATCTAAGTATGTGGCACTTTCTCTAAGTGCAGCAACACGATCAGGATTGGTCATGGTATCGGCTTGTTCTCTTCTTTGTCTTGCAAATGTTTGAAGCTGTTCTGCAGAAGCGCCTCCTTCAACCAGTCTAATTGCTTCCCCTCTGGCAGTTGCCCGGATTACTTCTGGTCTTCCTGCAATTGCCGGAACGTAACCTGCCCGATCAAGTGCTACTCCAAGTTGCATTCTTCTATTTGGAGTTTCTCCAGAAGCTGCAATAAACGTACGATCCTGAGCAAGCTGTCCTGCCTGGTCTCGCATCGCAGCAGGTACTGATCCAAGTACTTCTTGTAATACCTCTGCTCTTCTTTGCGGAGGAAGTTCATGATAATTTGGATGTGCTGTTCGAAGTGCTTCTGCATGCCTCACAAGTTCTACTCCTGCTCTAAAGTGAATTTCTTCATATGCAATTGCAGCAGGTCCATCTCCTAGTGTATATCTCGTTCCAAGTCCTTCGCCACTGCGCTGTACAAGCGGTTCAAACTGTCTTCTATAAGCTACTGCAGGAGTATCCACTGTTGTTGTGACTGCTGGTTGTGGTGCAACTTGTGGCTGTGCAGGTGTGGCTGTTCTTCGTGCTCTGATTCTTAATCTCTGAACTGTCTGGTATGTTGCTCTGGTTGCAATTTCATTTGCGATATTTAGTTCTGCTTCACTGCCAAGTCTTTGCAGGAATTGCATGTCTCCTCTTAATATTCCAAGTCTATTTCTATCATCAATACTTATCCCAGGACCAAGTTCATATGCTTCTGCAAGTTGCTGCGCTCTTGTAACTACCTGTCCTTCTGTTAAACCTGGAGTAGTATTTCTCTCGACCACTTCATGAACTCTTGTGCCAAGTGCCTCGTGGTCAAGTGCCGGGCGTGTTTCCGTACCCTCTGTTCTTCTTAATGCTGGAACTGCTTCTGCTGCAAGTTCCATTTGTCTTGCACGATTAGGACTGCTTCCAGTAACACTATCACGGAACTCACTTCTTGCCGCAAGTGCTCTGACAACTCTCTCTGCTTCTGGAGGCATTCCTGCTGGCACATCTCCATGTCTTATAAGTCTCTCTGCAAGAACAGCAACTGTTCCATGAACATTCAGCTCTTCTTGTGTGAGTCCTGCTCCAACCTCTCCAACTGGAGTTCCCAATCTTTGCATTTCTGTTGCTTCGCGTCTTAGTGCAACGACTTCTCTTGTGAGTCTTGCTGCTTCAGTTCTGCTTTCGGCAGTTCCTTCTGCAGTAAGCATGCTTGCGCGCTCTGAAAGCACTTCTGCTCTTTGTCTTAGTGTAGCTGGATTTCTTGGATGATATCTTGCTCCTTCTCCATCTCCTATTACAACATGGCTTCTGCTAAGCTCTCTCTGCCAAATAATCATTTCGCCGAGAATTCTCTGCTCGCGGATTGCAGCACTAACTCTGCTTGCTGCAGCAACTCCAGCAACTACTGTTTCTGATCCTGGCGCTGTTACTTCTGCTTCAGCACGAATCCGAACTGCTTCTGCTTCATATGCACCAGCCTGTTCCCGCAGTCTTTGCACTTCTAGTCTTCTTGAACTTGTTTCTGCTGCAACATATGCTGGTCTTTCTGCTGCTGGCATGCTTTCTGGTGCAGTAACTGGAGTTCTTTGCGGATCAATCGCATCTGCTCGTTGCCTGCTTGAAAGAGCTAGCTGATCAAGATGTTCTGCTCCTTGTCCTGCTTCCATTCTTGCCCGAGCTTGCGGAAGAGAGCCTGCATGATCAAGTGCTGCGCTCAATTGCTGCAGATTAGTAAGTGGTGCTCCTTGTTCATTTGCTCCTGCTATTCTTGAGGCAACATCACTAGCTGCTCTTTGCATTGCAGGACTATCAGGGAACAGTGATGCTGCTGTTATTGTATCATCTGCTGCCATTCTTCTTGCAGCAATAACAATCTCAGCACCAACTTCCATGCTTGCTCTGCTGTGTCTGGTTTCAATAGTTGAACTTCTGCTAACAACATATTCTCCAGTTCCAGAATCCTGTCTTGCAAAAGAAATAAGCGCATGTGTTTCATCAAGCCTACTTTGTCTTGCCCGCATCCTGCTAACTCTGCTTTCAGTTGTCAGCATTGCTTCTGTTCCAATTGCAATAATTCTTATTGAGTCTTCTCCATTTGCAGCTCGAGCAAGCAAGCTTTGAACAAGCGGTCTGTGTTCTATTGGAATATCTGCTTCTCCAGCAAGCATTGCCCGAAGCCGTCCTCCTGCTTCTATTAATTGAGGAGTAACTTCTCCATCTCCATGAAGAACTAGTGCATCCTGAACATCATGTGCGGTCATTCCGGTATATGTTTCATTAACACGATCTGCATCTCTCATTTGCCTAGCTAAACGGAATGATGCTTCTTCTCTTGTAATTCCAAGTCCATGTGCAACCTGATCAATTTCCATTGCAGCAGGCGAGCCTGCAGCTGCATCTGATAATTCTCTTGCAACCATGCTGGTTCCTGAAATATCCTGAGCAGCATCTCTATAATCTCCAGCAGTTGGCTCTTCTCTTCCTGCACTTCTTGCTCGTCTTCTTGCCTGCTGATCAAGATGTTGTATTGCCGGAGCATCTGCTGCTGGAACTTCTCCCTGGCCGCGCAATTGCAAAAGTCTTCCTGCTTCTGCATCAACCAAACGCTGTCTTGTAATTGGACTTTCTGTAATTACAATTGCAGCGCGCTCATCCCTTGTTAGTCTTCCGCCGCTTGCTTGTTTTTCACGTGCGCTTGCAGCAAGCTCTGCAATTCTTCCAGACGGATTTGCCGGATCATAACCATCAACTGTATCTCTTCCAAGTCTGTGTGTTGCAGATGCGTGTTCACTTAGCACTCCAACAAGACCTTCTTCGCCCATAACTCTTGCAGCATGTGTTTGTTCAAAATGAACAAGAGCATCAGCATCTCTTCCTGATAGTCTTCTGACTGATCTGGTTCTCTCTACCATGAGTCCAGTAGTTGCAGCTGGGCTTCCGCTATCAAGAGAAACTCCAATGTTTCCATAAAGAATTCTTCGAGCAAGACTTGGCCGAAGTACGCTTCGAACCGCAGCTGGATTATTGATATCAATATCAGCCATTGTACGTGCACGTATTCCCAAAGCAGGTCCCAAATGCGCAAGGCCCATCTGCACAAACTGCATGCTCACTCCGATCCCAGCAGCAAACACATCCATGCCGCTAACTCCCTGCTGAAGTTGCATTCCCCCAGACATAATTGAACTCCATGCACTTCCAGAACCTGCTCTTGCCATGGCATCCCAGTCAAGCATCTGGGTCATCTGCAATCCACCAAGTGCAATACCAGGAACAATCTGTCCAATACCAATTACTCCATGAGCTGTTCTTGAAATGGCAAGTTCTGGTGTTGCAAGCGCTCCGAAAAATGCAAGTCCAAGTTCTGCATACATAAGTCCGCGAACTGCGCTTCCAGCGCCTTCATGGCTCATTCCAAAAGTGTGTCTCCAGAATCCTGTTTCTGCATAAGAAGTTCCAATATATTCTGCACCACGTGCATGGGAAACTCTCTCTACTGTTCCATGAGCAGTCATTGTAAAGAAATACGCACCTGCTGCAAGTGGATTAATTGGCATCAAAGCAATACCAATTCCAATATCTCCAACTGTTTCAAGGAGCTGGTTTCCTGATCTTTGAATATTTCCAGATTGAACATATCTGTGTAGCAATCCCTCTTCGCTTTCACCTATTCTTGGAGTACTGCTAGGAGTTGCTGCTCTCATTCTCATTCTAAGTCTTCCAAGCTCACTACTAACTCTTCCGGTAACCTCAGTATTTGTAAGATCCAAATCATTTGCAGCTCTTACTGCGAGATATGTGTCTCGCGCTTGATCAGCAAGAGCTCCAAACATCATATCTGCATCTACTCTCTCAGCTTGATCTACCTGCTGCTGATCTCTTTCTGCGCTTTCCCTTACATCTCCAGTTCTCCACTCGCGTCCTCCAAACAAATCAATTGCTCCAACAACAAGCGGCATACTGGCATATGCCCAGTCGCTTGAAAACGCTTCCTTTGCTCCTGCCCAGGCTGTTGTTCCGGCCATTCCCATTCTTGACCATCGGTATGCTTCAATGTTCATCAGCGCTCCCATCAGCATTTCGCTCTGCTCACTAACATCCGTGCGAACCTGCCTCGCAAGGGCAAGACTTGCAGGTGTTTCTGGCATTAGAAGTGCATGTGCTGCAGCTCTTCCTAGTGTTCCAGTTAATGCTGCTGTTCTTGCCATGTTCCACTGAGGGGTATCTCTTACATATCCTCGCCCCTCAAGAAACTCTTCTACCATGGTGCTTCTCTCATCATGGCTAAGTGGAGAAACTCCAAGCGATCTCCATGCAGCCTGAAGATGAGATCTATATAATCCATAATATGCAGCGCGCTCTTCGGGAACCCATTCGCTCTCAGGCCTTGCGCTTCCATCACGATATCTGTCACTGAACAGTGTCCATCTTGATGCGGATTCATCTGCCAAAAATGAAAGCGGACCAGTTGATCCTGATGTGAGCATAATTCTTGTGCGGGCTCCTCGCAGTACCTGTTCCTCGATTTCCGGAACAAGGAAAACTTCTTCTACACCTGAATGTGCATGTGTCCGTGCGCTCTCAGGGCCATATGCAATTCTTAATTCACCAAGACGCAAGCTCATTGTTCCTTCTCGGGCATCTCTGAATTGTCTAACCGAACGTTCTTGTTCCTCGGTAGTTTGATCTTGTGTAGTTAAAAATCCGCCAAGGCTATCTGCCAGTGCCCAGAATCTTGCTCCAGTACCCGCAAGACCGCTCAGGTCAACCGAACCGCCTGTTCTCCTCATTGAATCAAGGCCAGCAACAAGTGTATCATGATCTCTGAATGCAGATTCTCCTTCAGTAGCAGTCCATTCAACTGCAAGCCAAACCGGTTCATTTCTCTGTTGTATTGCCTGTCCTGATGCTGCAGATAATCTTGCTCTAAGGTCACTAAATGCAGCTCCACGGGATCCAAATCTTGGAAGAAGTCCTCCTGGCCATGCACTTGTTCCAGCTGTTGTAAGTGCTCTGTCAAATGCTTCTCCATGATTTTGTGCAAGCCATTCAACTGCTCCAAGTTCACTTCCTCCTTCTGTGCGAGCTTGCTCAAGAAGTTCTGCACTAAGGTGTCCCTCCTCTGCAACTCTAAGAACCTCTGGCGCCAGCGCTACTCGAGCTTCTCCAAATGCACTATTCCCTTCATATCTTTCTCTTGCTCCTCTATAATCTCTAGCAGCATCAAGATGCTCTTGACCTGCTAGCCTCATATCATCTGCTGTTGCCCGAATGCCGCCTACACTTGTCATTGCACGCATTCTTCCAATTTCCTGTTCTGCTTCTCCTATCCCCATTTGTGGATTTGTTGCCTGCAGCTCTGCTACTGTTGGTATGCGCGATGGAAGCAGCTCATCTCCACGTTGTCTAAGTCCACTTCCAGTAAGCCAGCTGATTCCTTCCTGAATGTAAAGCCTTTCTCTTCCTGCTCTGCTTCTAACTAATTCCGTTGAATCTGCAATTGCAGTATCAGCTGCATCTCCAGTTAATGTTCCTGCTGAAATATGATCTGCGATTCCAAAGTTTACAGCAAGCACTCCTTCAAGATCCAAGATTGTAGCATCGGGATCATATGGTGCTTCTGCACCACCCAATAATGGAGTGGTTCTATATCCTGCTCTTACTACTGGTCCTGTTCCAGGTGGTCTTCTTTGATCTCTAAATGGACTCGGATCAATTCTACCATCAGGACGAGGCCGTCCAAGTCCTCCTCTAAGTATTCCAAGTTCTTCAGCAGTAGCTAAAGCTTCAAGACTTGAATCTCCCGCTGCAAGCAGCTGTGATGCTGTTCTTTGAAGACCGCTTGCATAACTAAAGTTAAGTGAATATGTTGCAGAAAGAGCGCGTCTTAATGTTGGAACAATATCATCACTGTAAATTCCTCTTGTTTCTGCTGGTGGTTGGACTGGTCCTTGGAATTCAAATGGGCTGCTTTGGCCTTCGACCCACATGCTTCCTCCATCCACTGTAGGTGCCCAGTATCCGCCTTCCGCAACTGCAATGGCGCCTTCTTCCTCTTCTGGCGCTACTGTTCCTGGAACTGGAACCTGGAAGTTACTTGCAACTCCTGGTTGCGGATCTCCTGTTTCTTGCCTTCGTGCAGCAGCTTCTCTTCTTGCCCGCTGTACTGCAGAAGGACTTGCATCTTCTGCAGGAGCTGCAGTTGTTTGTTCTGCTGCAGTGATCTGTTGCCTCAGTGAATGTGCGCTTGCATCTCTTGCACGCTGTGCTGCAAATTGGCGATCAACCATCCGAGATCCCATGACCATTCTTCGGGTTGCTAGTCTGCTTAGTGCAGCAGAGCGCCGGTCGCTCAGTTCTCCTTCTATTACTTCTCCAGTCTGCGGATCAATGTTTTGTCCTCTTTGAACAGCCAGAACAATATCAATACCTGATCGAAGCTCTTCCCTTCCTTCTGTTCTGTGCATCCATGGTGTGTTAAGCTGCCTGATGCTTCGATCTAAATCCTCAAGTGCAGTAACAGGAGCATCTGCCTGATCTCCTATTGCTTCAGATTGCCTGAATAGTGAAACCGAAAGCTCATCATGACCTGCCTCTTCTTCAGCAAGCGCTCTTCTTTGAACTTGCGCCACTTGCAAAAACTGTTCTGTTGAACTATCACGAAGTCCACTAACAGCCCCTTCAAGCCAGCTTCGGTCAACAAGTTCAAGTTGTCTTCTTAATCTGACAACACGTTCTCTTCTCTGCTGCGCGCTTCTTGTATGGCGCTCGCGTGTTGCTCCAGAGCTTCGCTCTGCAAGCCTTTCATATCTTACTGCTGCTGCTTCCTCTTGCGCTATTGATCTCTCAAGTCTTTGTTGCTCGCGTCCATATTGGGTTTCCGGATGCTCCAAAATTCTGTCAAGTCTTCTTCCTACTCCTGAAATCTGAATCGTGCTTCTTCTTGTAATTAATTCGGAACGAAGTCTTCTGCTTCGAGCTGCTGTTGCTTCGGCTGATTCAGGTTCTCCCAAAACTACTGCAGTGTATTCTCCTGGAATTCTTGATGGATCAACTTCCCATGCTGATCGCCCTGGCCTTCCTGGAAGTCCTGCTGTTGCATGACCTATATCAGTAAATCTTCTTGTTCTAAGCTCGCGTACACTGCTTAGATCTCCAAGTTGTCTGTAAACAAAAGCAATATTTTCATCTGCAGCACTAGTATCTCCGCCAGCTGCTCGCGCTTCAATTGCATCTCCATAAAGTCCGATGAGCATAATTACTGCACGTGCTTGTTGTGGTTGTCCACTTCGCTGCGCGTGGAATGCAAGATCAAAGTATGCTGCCATATTCCTTTCATATATCTGTCTTTGCGCTCTCGGAATTCCAGTAACTCCACGAAGCTCTTCAACTGCTTGTGTTTTTGCAATTAGTATGTCCATTTGCGATTGGTAATCTGCCTGCTCTATGTCCCCAGACATCCGTGCATTTATGAGTGTACTCATCAAATCGCGATCAACTGCATCGCGGCAAGTTTCAACTGCAGCAGCAGCATCAAGAAGAGATAGTCCAAGCTGCAAACTTCCCGGCTCATCAAAATTTGCAAGTGTTGAAATTCCATTTTGATAAGCAGTTCGAACATCTTCTCTATGTCTTCTATCTCTAATTCCTCGAACTCGGCTCAGAAGATCTGGGGCGCCTGTTTGTCTATCTCCAAGCATTGCTGTTTCTATTGCTCCGGTTCTTCTATTCAATTCTTCAGAAATATAATCTCCATTTGCAAGTCTGGTTCTAATTGTTTCAAATGATCCTCGTGCTTCAATAATTGCTGAAGAAATTAATCCTGGCGGACGTGATCTGTCCATTGTTGCCATTCTCTCAAGCCCTCTCCCAAGCCTGAAATATGTAGCAACTTCACTTACTGCACGAGTGCCTGACATTGCCATTCCGCGTGCAAATACATCAAACTCGCTTTGATATAAATTAGCAAAAAACATTACTTGCTCTCGGGACGCTTCTTCTCCAAGAACTTCCTGGATTATATTTCCGATTGCAGCTGCGCTCAATGCCTGGCCTGGATGTTCTTCTGTTCCATCTGTCAGAGCCATGACTCTGGTATGTATTTGATCAAGAACTTCAGATGCCTGCTGCCATTCTGTGCGAGCTACCTGCGCCTCACTTAAGACTCTTGGCCTGACACTTTCTCTTATATCTCCAAGTGTTCCTTCTCTTCTTCTTCGATATGCAGCAATTGCTCTTTGTGCTCCCTCTTCACCAGCAACTCTTCTTGCAGCTTCCTCAATTGTAACTGCTTCCTGTCCCTGAGGTGGGGTTATCAGAATCTGCATCAGTCCAACGTGCATTGCATCCTGCTGCCGGTCTGAGAGCATTGCAATCTGCTCTCGCTCTTCCGGAGAACTGACATATTCTTTTGCAAGCATAATCTGGGATGCAGATATTGAAAGCAATCCTTGTGCTAGTGCATCTATTGCGCGATTCACCATTCTGTATGCGCTTTGCCTGATTCCAACATCCTCTTCAGTTTGAATATCCTGAACTACTGATTCTGCAAGAGTAATTGCCTGCCTTGCTAAAAAGAGATTTCTGATATTTACCTCGCCCTCATCTGGAATAAGTCCCTGTAATCTCTCCCGAATTGCAGGGTCCTGGATATTTCCCAAGACTGATTCTGCCTGAGCAGCAAGTCTTGTTCTAAGTGCCTGCAATACTGCGGGGAGATGATCCGGATGCTCTGCAAGGTCTGCTCCAAGAGCGGCAAGGTCTGTTCTGTATTCACTATCACCATGCATGAATTCGTCTGCAATAAATTGAAGTGTTTTTGTTCTGTCACTATCTCCTTCTTGTAAATATGAATCAAGAACAGCACCAAAAAGTCCTGATGCAGTTGCTTTAGCCGCCTGTTGTTCTGCTGTTGCAGTTGGCATGTCTGCAAGAGTTCCTGCAATCTGCACTGCAAGTTCAAGTGCTCCTTCAAGTCTTTCATATTCCTCGCGTGTTACTGAACTTGGATCTGTTTCAAGCCTTTGCCGAAGGGCTTCCATTGCATCTCTCAAGTTCGTGTATGCGCTGGCTAATTGTTCACTATCAGTTTCTTCTATTGTTGCATTTACATCTGCAATGTTGTTTGCAAGAGTTTGTATCCTCTCATCTGCTCCGGCAGCTGCTCCGGTTCGAAGTTCTCCAAGTCTTCTTGAAATTGCATCAATCAATCCTGAAATTCTCAGTCTGGTTTCTCTTGTATACTCAGTTCCAGGAGCAATTATTTGTTCTGCCAGCTGGACAAGTGATTGGCGCATTCTTTCTGCTGCTTCTGTTCCAAGTATCTCATGATTTTGAAGATAAGCTATTCCAATATTGAGCAACTGTCCTGCTCTGGAATTTGTGCCGAATCTTTCAATTCCGGTTCTTATTGCCGCAACAAGCTCAGCAGGAGCATTAGCTTGCTCAAGCAGTCCTGGAACAACACTGTTTTCAAATGTTCTAATGTCATGTGCAAGTTGTCTTAGTTCTTCTTCTGTTACTTCATCTGCAGTTTCTGCTTCACTCAATTCTTCAAGCATGTCTTCGGTTCTTTGCTGAAGTTCATGAAGGCGCCGTTGTTGTTCTTCAGTTAATTGCTGTGTTGCTAAAAAACCTAATTGCTCGTGATATGTTTCTACGTATCCCATTCTTCTGCTTGTGATATTCCCATGAGCAGTGCGATAATCTGTTTCAATTGCACGAAGTCCAATTTGCACATCTCCAGCAGTCATTGTTCTTGATGCATCTACAAAAGTTCCTAAAGTAGCTAAAAGATCAGTTCTTTGTTGTTGGTTATTCGGATGATCATAAACTGCCCGGTTGGCTAAATAGTGATTGATTCCTTGTATTGCACCTTCAACACGATGTTCTGCCCGCGGAGGGCCATCTTCACTAGTTCCAAGAAATTGTGCTGCTCCAACTACTGCCTGATTAAGTACTACTCCTGGTTCTCCACCAACAGTTGCAGTTTGCCTGTGCAATTCCATAAGAGAAGTTACGCCAGCAACATCCCGTCTTAAAGTTTCGAACTGGCCAATTGCTTCTGTTCTGACTTCCTGGTCTCTTGATCCAGATGATTCTATGATTTGTTGGGCTCTCTGGTCAAGAAAATTAATCTCTGCACTCCAGTTGTGTCCTGCTATAACCGGTCCCTGAATTGCTCCGCCTTCTTCTCGTGTTCCCAATTGCTCAAGGCCTTCACGAAGGCTTCGTGCTACTCTTGGCAATTGTCCTGATGTGATCGGTGTTGTGCCAGGCTGCCTTAGCCATTCACTTTGCTCTCTTAATTCAACAAGTCCCTGCTCAAGATCTGCAACTACCAAATCCATTGGCCTTTGTCCTGGAGCAACTCTCTCCGGAACAATCGGAGCAATTGTTGTTGCTGCTGCTCCCAAATCTCTAAGTGCCTGGTCTACTGGTGGTGCTTGATCCACAGGTGCTGTTTGATCTGGTCTTTCTCTTGTTGCCTGTGCCATCGAATCACTGGTAGGCATAACAAATATTAGCGAACTCGCCCAAGCGTTCTACGCGTGCATAAAAATCCATTCCCTTTCCCGGATTTTTGAGCATTTTCTTTTCCCATTGTGCAAGCGCATCATGATATCTTTTGTATTTCATAAATTTTGGAGCAAGATCTTCTGGTTTGTCTTGTGCACCATCCCATTTTGCAATTGCAGTTTCAAGTGCAGAGAGTGCCCTGTTTACTTTTTGTATCGTGTCTTTTTCAATAAGTTCAATGTTCTTTTCAGTAACTTTTGTTGCTCCGCCAGGCCCGCGCAATTTTTTATTTTTTTCAGAGGTAGAAGATTTAACCATAAAAGCACCCTATCAAGCATATAGTAATATAATATAAGAAACAATACGCAATATAAAAATGTTTTGTTTTGGAAAATTTTGTTCTAGTCGATATTTTTACGAGATTGTTATAGAAAAAGTATTACCGTGTAAAAGTCTTCCCTATTTAAAAATTACCTGGCATAATCTGATCATGGGGAAGGTCCTAAATCAAAGGGAAATGCAAGCGATTCAAGATCATCACAGACACGTCAATTCTATTGTTACAGGATTTAAATCTGCTGTTGATCACGACACAACAATTGCTCCAGCTGCCTTCAGAAATCGAGTTCTTCGAGGAATGTGGAACTTTGCTTCTGTGCGATCTGCAATGAAAGAACAAATGAAAGTTTTTGCAGGTTATGCCA